>NZ_JBSFKO010000046.1:0-78104 GCF_053598575.1 Streptomyces sp. NPDC001100 | reverse complement strand
CGAGGTCGCTGCGGCCCGAAGAGCGAGCGGTTTCTGGTGCTCCGTTCACCGAGAAAAGGCCCGTCGCTGCGGCGGAGCTCGCGTATCACATCTCCGACACAAAGCGCGCGCGGCACATTCACCCTCGTTACATCAACGCGACAATGGTCAGTCTCAGTACGGCCCTTGGGGGAGGGACTATGCACGGCAGAACGGTGCTCATCACCATCGCCGCATTCGTTGCCACGCTAACCGCCTGTGGCGGCAGTCACGAGCAGGGCTCAGCAGAGCGCGCGACGCCCACCGCGGACAAGGCTCCAGCGAAGTCGCCTGATTGCGGGCCCAACTCAACGCTGTCACAGTCCGACTGGATCGATCAGTGCAGCAGTAACAGTGCAGTTCCAACCACCGACAAGCCGAACACCGAGTTGGCCGTCGGGGACACCTTCGCCTACAAGGACGGCATGAAGGTGCAGGTCAACGGCATCAACAAGATCACCAGGTACGGGGAGTACGACGACAGGCCGTCCGCCGACAAGACCGCCTTCCGCGTCGTGTGGACCGTCACAAACGGCACCACCAAGCCATACGACCTCGACGACATGAGCTCCGACGCGAAGGGCGCCACCAACGGCGGCGAGACTGAGTCCATTTACGTCGAGGTCGACTCCAGGGAGATGACGGGCCGCCTTGCTCCGGGCCGCAGCGGCAGGTTCACGTCCGAGTACACCATCGCCAAGAGCGACGGCACGCAGATTGTCTTCACCATGAGCCGCACCGACGACGCCTTCCTACAGGACGACAGCGCCTACCTCGGCGAAGATCCGCATTGGACCGGCACCATCAAATAGGCAACTTGCACCATCGTTGAATCCAACAGTCATCGCAATGAGTCAACCAGCCTGGTCGAAGACCGTCTCATTTCCCCTCTCGTTCGCCGCCATTCAGGCGAGACCACAAGCCCACTCCTGTACACCAACCATTCGCGGATGTACGCAGACGAACGCGCCGCACACACTCCACAACCCCACCCCCACAGTTGGAAAATGGTCTTGGTCCAACACTCGGCGATGAGCGACGAGCGTAAAGCAAGTGCTGGCGCAGGCCCCATGGTTGAGGATGCCACCATGACCAACGACCTGGTGGCGTTCCTCAAGGCGCGCCTGGACGAGGACACCGGCCTGGCCCGGCGCTGTGACGGGGCCGGATCTTCTGCGGAGTGGATCGCGCACGGGGCCGCAGTCGACTTCGGTCGAGGTGATCTCACCAGCTTCCCCACAGCGATCGCCCGGCACGTGGCCCTGCACGATCCTGCCCGCGTGCTGCGCGAAGTCGAGGCCAAGCAACACGTGCTGAACCGGCACACGCTCAGTCCGGCCGAGGACGACTCCGAGCGACCTTGGGACGACCGTGACGACTGCCAGTTCGACGGTGACCTCTGGCCCTGCGATGACCTACTCGATCTCGCCCTGCCCTACCAGGAACACCCCGACTTTCCCGAGCGCTACAAACCGAACCGGGCAACCATGGAGCCTGGCAACTGCACCACAAGCGCGCCAGATAGGGCGGGGAACAGCGGGGAATCACGGTGAAGAGGGCCAGGCCAGTCGAAGCCGCACCCGCCCCGTTCACCCAGGTCAGCACCTGGACCAGCAGCAAACGCCCGCAGCTTCCCAAGCTGAGACCTCGGCCGTTGTCACGGGCCGCCATCCATATCGCCACCTGCGCACTCCAATACGACCGCCGGGCCCACCAGGCACGACTCCGCGGTGGTGAGCAGTGCGCGGACTTCGGCTCCGGGCGAGCAAGGCCACTTACTCACCCTGCGTGGACCACAACGTCACAGCCACGTCACACCCCTTCACACTGTCCATACCGGTCGGGACGATGGATCTTCCATCTCAACATCCCTGGGGGAATCCGTGGGGTTCATCAACAACGCCAAGGCGTTCGGTGCCGAGTTCGTCGAGTCCATCAAAAACGCCAAGGTGCACGGCGCCACCGACGAAGCGCGTACGGCCTACGCCGAAGGACGCGCCGTCCTCGTCTACAAGATCATCGAGGCAAGCGGGGGCAGCATCGATTACACCGGACCGATGGCCGGCCTAGGCGAGCAGATCGAAGCCATCGAAGCCGAAGGGTGGGCGCTGGCCAACATGGCGACAGCCGAGAGCAAGACCCTCAGCGGCGACGAACGCGCTGGCCTCATCTGCGTGTTCCGCCGCCGCTAACACCTGATCGACCGGCCCGGCCTGCGCCAGACCCCGCCGCGCCGATCCCCCGTCACGGCGGGACCTTCCCGACCTCTCAGACGAAGGAGCTGGCATGAGTGACGTATACGTGCCCGAGCGCGGAGACCGCTACCACCTCTACGAGGACTGCGCGGACACCCGCTCCGGGCAACTAGGGAACATCACCCAGGGAGTCGGGACGTACAGCGTCACGCCGATGCCTCTCGACCAGGCGGAAGCGCTGAAAAAGACCCTCTGCCGAACCTGTCGCAAGACCGCACTACGGCCGCAGCAATCTCGTTGATCACACCGCAACATGGGACGCTGGCCCTGGGGCCGACCCCGGCGGATAAGCGTGCACTGATGGCCGTCGCCGCAACCACCGTCGATCGGTCCCTGAAGCTGGCCCCGGCCGAACAGGACACCGAGGGCCTGGCCGCCGTCGACGCCTGGCTGATGGCGCGGTGACGCGTGAAGTCTGTCTGCGCTGCGGCATGCTGATGACGGCGTTCTCCCAAACAAAGGCGTTACCGGATGACACCAGCGGCCCGCGCTGCAACCAACCAGTCTGGGAACTCTTTCATGAGGCGGTCATACAAGTCTGCGTCTGAGCGCCTTCTCGGATGCTGGCCGGCCCCGAAATAGCCAGCGTTGTCGATCGTTCGATCTCCTAGCGTGTCCAGGCTACGAAGGAACCGTAGATCTCGGCTAAGCCCGAAGCCTACGAACTGCCAGAAGATCGGCAAAGGGCTAGCTCGGCGCAGAAGCTCACGGGTCGCCCTCCGGTCGAAGGGATCTCCGTCAGTCTGGAAGATTACAAACGCCGGATCAGAGGATCCACTGGCTTGAAAGTGGTCGATTACGGCTTGCATGGCAGGTGCGTAGCAGGTACCACCCCAGTCCAGGGCGCTATGCAGGCGATCGACGCGGCCCTGGTAGTTACTCAGACTGATGTCCGTGACCAGGTCGACCTCATGGGAGAAGAACACCAGCGGCACGGTGCCATCGTCGTCCAGGTTCGCAGACAGCCCGAGTGCCTGCTCGGCGAGGTGCTGCACGGTGCCATCGTCGTAGAACCCGCCCATGCTCCCGGAGTGGTCAAGAACCAGGTAGACGGCTGCGCGCTGGCCTGCAACACGGTTCTTCACCAGAGAGACATGAGCGGCCTTATAGAGGTCCACGAGCCCTGGTGCCGATCGCTGAACCTTGTCCAGACTGATGGCTGGCATCGGGGCCCCAACCCTGCCGCTCGACGCTGTTGCAGCAGTGTCCGAAGCCGAGCCGTCATCGTCCACTACGACACCGAAGTCGGTCGCCAGACCTGCTAGACCCGTGTCCCAGCCCTGCCCTACAGCGCGGACCTTCCATCCTCCTGCCCGTCGGTAGAACTCGACCAACACGGCGGCCGTCTCACGGTGGACAAACGGTGGGGGCACAAAGATGAGTTGTGCGTCTCCGGAGTCGATTACTGCCTGTGGGGTGTTGTCTGCGTTGAAGCATGCAGTCGGCCCTTGGGGGTCGATGCTGGCGACGATGACAATGCGATCAACCGCGCCAGGTACAACAGACAGGTCCGCGCTCACGCACTGCCCGCCGAGGACGATGCCATCCTGAGCCGAGTGGTTGTAGAACACCAAGTCGTCGTCGCTGCGCACCTTGCCGTCCGGCGACAGGAGCACAGCACACACGTCGATGTCGGTCTGGCGTGCAGTGAGGGTGACTTTGCAGTTCCCCCCAAGCAAGGGCGCGTTGCCACCCTTGGCAAGGGCGTTGGTCATCGGTGGCCTCCTATATGCAAGCAAGTTAGACCTCAGCTGCCCCATTTGTGGCGTGCTCGACGACATCCAAGTACGGCCGGATGGGGTAGAGATCACCAGGGCATCGGCGCGGAAGCCGTGATGGAGCCGGCTCGAGAGTGCAAGGGGCCTGATGCTGCGCCTTACTGATGCAGATGCTCCCGCCATCAATGAGTGTCTAACTGCGTGACAACGCTGACGAACAACGGCGGACGAGCGCGAACGCCAGCGGACCATCAGCGCACGCGGGAGCCGCACCAGCCCAAAGCAGCACCCCCACCCAAGTTGCTTCGGGACGAAGGGGTCGCTGGGCCGTCTGTGGGCCGTCGAAGGGCGGCCCACAGCGGCCAACAACGACCGATGACGGCCGTCCAATCACAGGCCAGCGCTGCGCCAACGTTGATCGCCCAAGGTCGCTCTGAGTCAACGTCACTTCCTGCGCAACAAGCGCCAGGAGTGGGAGGAGTACCGCTCCGAGGTGACCGCGTTCGAGCTGCGGAAGAATCTGCCGGTGCTGTAGGGGCAGGGCGGGTTTCCGCCGATTTGCTGGATGGGGCCGACGGGCATGCGCCGTCGGCCCTGTCACGTCTTGAGGGTTCCGGGCCGTCCATGGAGGAGCATCGTGACCTTGGCCGTAGGCGTCTTCGACCTGTTCACCTACGGGATACCAGGCGCACTGCACCTGTCGTTGCTCATCTACGTACTGGCCCGCTGGAACATAGCCGATCTCGGAGAGCTGACCACGGCACCGCCGACGCTGCAGGTGATCGTGGGCGTTGTCGCCAGCTACCTGCTGGGGCATCTCGCCTACCCTCTGAGCGCTCTCCTGGACAGGGTGGCCCCGCGGTGGATTCGCACCGTCGAGAGTGCTCGGCTTGAGTTCATAGCGAGGGTGCCCGAGGCCCGAGACAGAGCTTTCGTGCACGCGGACATATCGTTGCTGTTGGCCGCGGTGGAGCTCCACAACAAGGAAGCGGCGAGCGAGATCACCCGGCTGCGAGGCCTCGCGCTGATGCTGCGGAACTCAGCCCTTGCGTTGGCGTTCGCACTGCTCGTAGCCGTGATCGAACTCGTCGTGAGCCCTCATCATGCGCTGGCGGGAGGGTTGGCAGCCGTGCTGTTCGCCAGTTGCGTCGCCGCAGTCCGAGAGGGGCGCCTTGTGCAGCACTTGGACCGCCTCAAGACCCTGGAGATCTGCTTCTGGATCCCGGACATCGACAGCAGACTTGGCTCCCCGTCCTCCTTCCGTCCTACTTCATGAACGCCGGCGACACCGCCGCCGTACTGATCCGCCGAGCCCTCCCCGTTCCGTCCGCCGGTACCTCGTACAAGTCCGCCCCGTAGTCGCCGGGCAGTGCGTAGACGATCGTGTGGTCGTCCCGCCACACCGCCTGGTCGTCCACGCTCCGAGGCTCGGCCAGTGGTGTCTCGCGCATCGTGCGCAGGTCGAGGACGTACAGATGCCAGGGCGCGTCCTTCGGGAGGCCCTTCACGCGTTTCTTGAAGGCGATGCGGGTGCCGTCGGGGGACAGGGACGGGCATTCGACGTTCGCGTGGATCGTGGTGACCGTCTGGGTGTGCAGGTCGCCCTTGACCAGGTACGTCGTCCCCCTCGTCGCCAGCGTTGCGTAGAACGTGCGGTCGTCCGCCGCGAAGGTCACGCCCCAGAAGTTGGCGTCGGCCGCGTGGTAGGTGTGGCCGTCCTTGAGGATGCGGAACGACTCCAGGGACGGGATCAGCCGGCCCGACCTCGTGTCGACGATCGCCGCTCGCGTGGAGAAGTTCGTGCCCGCGTAGGAGTCGCCGCCGACGAACGCCGTCCAGGCCGCGAAGTGGCCTGTGGGGGAGACGCGGGCGCGAGAGGGGATGCCAGGGACGTCGTAGTGGGCCTTTTCCTTGAGGTGGGCGTCGAGGATCAGGGCGCGGTAGGTGTCCGTGACCGTGCCGTGGACCGCCTGGAGGCAGACTCCGGTGCCCGAACTGGCGTAGAAACGGAGGCACTTGAGGCCGGAGGCGGTGCGTGGGGCGGAGGGGGTGGAGGCGGGGACCGTCGTGAGTTCGTCTCGGTGGGGGCCCCAGGCCATGTTGCGGAACACCATGGTGCCGGGGGACGTGAGGGTGACCCGGCCCGCGATGACCCGTGGGCCGTCGGGCTGGACCTGGTCCCGCTGCCCGGCGCGCGCCGACGCGTGGAGTACCGAGGCGACGGCGATCCCCGCCAGCAGGACGATCGCCGTGGCGAGGATCAGGACGCGGTTGCGCAGGGTCATGAGGCGGGCTCCAGAACTTGGCCGACAGTACGGCCCGGGCGGAGTGTCAGCGCGAACACCGCACAGACCGCCAGCGCCGCCGCCGACGCCATGAGCGCCGTACGGTCGCCCCACAGCGTCCACGCCGCGCCGAAGCCCAGCGAGCACACGAACCGTGCCGCCGCCTGGCCCGTCTGCACCAGCGCCAGGCCCGACGAGCGCAGCTCCTCCGGCACGCTGTCCGAGGCCGCCGCCATGAGGACGCCGTCGGTCGCCGCGTAGAAACCGCCGTGCAGGAGGAGGACGGCGTAGGGGAGGGCCGTGCCGTGCCAGGAGGTCAGCAGCAGGGCGTACGCCGTGAGGAGGGCGCCGTGGCCTGCCAGGAATATCCGCCAGCGGCCGACGCGGTCCGCGAGGCGGCCCAGGGGGACGGCGAGCAGCAGGAAAGCCGCCGCCGTGCCCAGGGGGAGCAGGGCGAACCAGCGGTCGGGGACGCCGAGGCGGCGTTGCAGCAGCAGGTACACGAAGGAGTCGCTGACCGTCGCCAGGCCCAGCAGCAGTGCGCAGAAGGTGATGCGGCGCAGGTCGCGGTGGGCGAGGAGGGCGAAGGCGGCGCGGAGGGTGGGGCGCGGAGGCCGGCCCACGGCGGTCCGCTCGCGTGGGCCGGCCCCCGAGTCCCGCCTGCCTTGCTCCGTCCCACCCGGCCCCTTCGCGCCCGGCCCTCTCCCGCCCGGCACGAACAGCATCAGCACCAGCACCCCGACCACGGCCACGCAGAAACTCACCGTGAACACCGCGTCGTACCCGTCGACCGTCGCCCGCAGGATCAGGAACGCCACCAGCGGGCCGAGCAGCGCGCCCGCCGTGTCCATCGCGCGGTGTACGCCGAAGGCACGACCCCGGTTCTCCGGGGTGGAGGAGAGGGAGATCAGCGCGTCGCGCGGCGCCGTGCGCAGGCCCTTGCCCGTGCGGTCGGCGGCCAGGATCAGGCCGATGGGGGTGAGGGTGTGGGCCAGGAGGAGGAGCGGCTTGCAGGCCGCCGAGACGGCGTAGCCGATGCCCGCGACCCACTTGTGGCGACCGCCGCCCCGGTCGGCGAGGTGGCCGCCGGCCAGCCGGACGAGTGCCGAGAAGCCGTTGTAGATGCCGTCCAGGAGACCGAAGCCCAGCGGGGAGAGGCCGAGGCCCGTCACCAGGTACAGCGGCAGCACCGCGGTCACCATCTCGGACGACACGTCGGTGATCAGGCTGACCGCGCCGAGCGCGAAGACCGTGGGGGCGACGACGGCGGACACCCGCGCCGCAGTACCCGTAGTACCCGCACTCCCGGTACTCGGGGCGGCCGTAGTACCCGTAGTACCCGCGCCCCCGGTACTCGGGGCAGCCGTAGTACCCGTAGTACCTCCGGCGCTCGGGTCGGCGTTGGCGCGGCTGTCCGCCACGTACATCTCAGGACGCCCAGATGCCGGTGATGTCCGCGGCCGAGGCCGCGTTGCCCGCGTGGGTGGTCAGGCCCTGGGAGTCCTCCAGGGTCCGCAGCAGGTTGTAGTGGTTGTACGTGGTCGAGGACGTGGCGCCCGCGGTCACCGGCTGGCCGTAGAAGACCGTCGGGATGCGGTTGCCGCTGAGCAGGTTGTCCTCGTCGAAGGTGACGACGAGCAGGCTGTTGTGGGTCTTGGCCCAAGTGGCGTACGCACCAAGGTTGTTCTTCAGCCAGGTGTCACCGGTCGCCACCGAGCAGTCGTGCATGTCGCTGCACAGGTTGGGCGTCACGAAGGAGATGTCGGGGAGTGTCGTGTAGTCAGTGGGGAACTGCGCGAAGGTCTTCGCCGTCGACGTCGCGACGTTGGAGAAACCGAACCAGGGGTTGTGCTTACGCGCGTAGGTGCCGCTGCTGCACGTCGTCGAACCCTGGCTCGGCAGCGTCTCGTTGTAGCTGGCCCAGGTGCCGCCCGCCGCCGTCACCTCGGAGGCGAGGTTCGCGGCCGAGGAGAAGCCCGCCGTGTAGCAGCTGTCGCTGGTGATGCCCTGGGTGGCGCCGGAGAACAGGGCGAAGTAGTTCGGCTGGCTCGGGTGGGTGATCCCGTACGACTGGGTGAGGGCGGCGCCGCCGGACGCGAGCGAGTTGATGTAGGGGGCACTGGAGGAGCCGATGACCTGGCTGTAGGCGTGGTTCTCCATCACCACGACGACCACGTGGTCCGGGGTCGGCACCGCGGCCGCGGCATGCGCGGTCGAGGCGGTGCCGAAACCGGTCCAGACCCCGACGGCGGCTGCCGAGAAGGCGAGCGCGGACGCCACGACGGCGCGACCGCGGCGGTACGCGGAACCAACGGAACCGCTGGAACTGCCGGAACTTCCAGAACTGCCGGACACTTCAACCTCCGGGTGGGGGGAAGGACGGGGGTGACGGTGCGGACAGAGCATGCACACGCCAAAATGCCCGCATCCCACGACCCCCAACCCGATGGATGAAGAAGTGGTGAATTGATGTCGGTGCTGAACTACTGCCGCGGTCCGGCCAGTTGGGCCAGCACCTGGTGCAACGGCTCGGTCGCCCGCTTCCGGTACTCCTGGATCGCCCAGCCGTTCCCGTCCGGGTCCTTGAAGTACATGAAGGTGGCACCGTCCTGCGGCGCGAACTGCACCGGCTCGCTGACGTCGAGGCCGCGCGCGGTCAGCTCGTCGTAGGCCGCCTTCGCGTCCTGCACGCACAGCTGCATGCCGTGGTAGGTCCCCGGCTGCGGCGTCCCGGTCGGCACCTGAAGGCCGTCGACCAGCGCGATCGAACAGCCGGACCCCGGCGGCGTGAGCTGCACGATCCGTACGCCCTCCATCACCTCGCCGTCGAGATCCACGTGGAAACCGACCTTGTCCTGGTAGAACGCCTTGGCCCGGTCCACGTCGGAGACGGGGAGAAGGATCACTTCGAGGGTCATGTCCATGGCTTGACTCCTTTGTCAGGCATGTGAGGCACGTGAGGCACGACTGCCAGGCGCGTCACTCGAACCGCCACCGCGTCTGGCTGAACGGCTCCCCCTTACCGAAGCCGAAAACCGTGCGGGGCGCCACAGCGAAGACGAACGCGTACCCGCCACCGTGGTGGAAGGCCCCGTCCCGTACCTCGAAGTGCCAGAAACTGCCGTACTTCGCCTCCCACGCGGTGGCCAGCTCCCGCAGCCGGTCCTCGTCCACGACCCGCACCGCCGCACCCTCGACGACCAGGTCGTACCCCTTGTCCCAGGTGCTCGTACCGGTCGTCAGCACGACGTGCGGGTTGTCGGCGAGATTGCGTGCCTTGCGCTCCTCGGGCCCGGTGCAGAAGTGCAGCGCCCCGTCCGCCCACACCGCCGGCAAGGGCGTCACGTGCGGCCGCCCGTCCGGCCGCACCGTCGAGATCCAGAACTGCTCGGCCTGCGCGAGCCGCGCCTCGGCCGTGGCCCAGTCGGTCGCGGTGGCCGCCGGGTCGCTGTAGCGGGGGTCGAGACGGGTCTGCGGCGCGTTGTCGGTCATCGGATACCCCTGGTCCCTGAGTCGTACGTCATCGGCTTCTCCCGGAGTCGTCGGTCGTCCCCGTAGGGGAGACCCCGTACCCCTCCGGAACTCATCGCCGCACGCCCCGGGGCCACCTCCCGCACCTGCGGTTAGGCTCGGGACGTTACGACCTAGATCGCAACGACCTAGATCGCAACGACGTAGATCCGCATGACCCAGATCCGAACGACCTTGATCCGAGGGAGGCCGAGGATGACGGCGCCGGGACGCAGAAGCAGTACCTTCACGCGGCTGCTGCGGCACGGCTTCACCGATCCCTCGGCCGCCGAGCGGCTCCTGGAGAGCACGGAGCTGGCGCCGATAAGGAACGACCCGGTCCTGCTGGAGGCACTCGGCGCCACCGCCGACCCCGACCTCGCCCTTCAGGGTCTCGTACGACTCCTGGAGGCGCAGCCCGAGCCCACCGCCCGGCGCGAGCTGACCGACACGCTGATCGCCGCGAAACCCCTACGGGACCGGCTGCTCGGTGTGCTCGGCGCCTCCGCCGCCCTCGGCGACCATCTCGCCCGGCATCCGCGCGACTGGCACGCCCTCGTCATGTACGAACCCCGCGACCTCCACCCCGGGGTGGAGGAGTTCGAACGCGGGCTGGCAGAAGCCACCGACCCCGTCGCCCTCCGCGTCGCCTACCGCCGCTGCCTGCTCTCCATCGCCGCCCGTGACGTGTGCGGCACCACCGACCTCGCGCAGACCGCCGCCGAACTCGCCGACCTCGCCACCGCCACCCTGCGCGCCGCCCTGGCCATCGCCCGTGCCGCCGCGCCCGACGACGCCGCGCTGTGCCGGCTCGGGGTGATCGCGATGGGCAAGTGCGGTGGCCACGAGCTGAACTACGTCTCGGACGTCGACGTCATCTTCGTCGGCGAGGCCGTCGACGGCGCCGACGAGGGCAAGGCGCTGCGCGCCGCCACCAAGCTCGCCGCGCACATGATGCGGATCTGCTCGGAGACCACCGTCGAGGGCTCGATCTGGCCCGTCGACGCCAACCTGCGCCCCGAGGGCCGCAACGGCCCCCTGGTCCGCACCCTCGCCAGCCACCTCGCCTACTACCAGCGCTGGGCCAAGACCTGGGAGTTCCAGGCCCTGTTGAAGGCCCGCCCGGTGGCCGGCGACCTCGCGCTCGGCGCGGAGTACGTCGCCGCCCTCGAACCCCTCGTGTGGCAGGCGGCCGAGCGCGACAACTTCGTCACCGACGTGCAGAAGATGCGCCGCCGCGTCGTCGAGAACATCCCCGCCGCCGAGATCGACCGCGAACTCAAGCTCGCCCCCGGCGGCCTGCGGGACGTCGAATTCGCCGTCCAGCTCCTGCAGTTGGTGCACGGCCGCGCCGACATCTCGCTGCGCAGCGGCACCACGCTCGTCGCGCTCCAGGCCCTCGCCGCCGGCGGCTACGTCGGCCGCGAGGACGCCGCCCGGCTCGACGACGCCTACCGCTTCCTGCGCACCATGGAACACCGCATCCAGCTCTACCGGTTGCGCCGCACCCACCTGGTCCCCGTCGAGGAGGCCGACCAGCGCCGCCTCGGCCGCTCGATGGGTCTGCGCACCGACCCGGTGGCCGAGCTCAACCGCGAGTGGAAGCGGCACGCGACCGTCGTACGACGCCTGCACGAGAAGCTCTTCTACCGCCCGCTGCTCGACGCGGTCGCCCAACTCGCCCCCGGCGAAGCCAGGTTGAGCGCCGAGGCGGCCCGCGAACGCCTGGTGGCCCTCGGCTACGTCGACCCGGCGGCCGCCCTGCGCCACATCGAGGCCCTCGCCTCCGGCGTCACCCGCAAGGCCGCCATCCAACGCACCCTGCTGCCCGTCCTGTTGGGCTGGTTCGCGGACTCCGCCGACCCGGACGCGGGCCTCCTCAACTTCCGCAAGGTCTCCGACGCGCTCGGCAAGACCCCTTGGTACCTGAGGCTGTTGAGGGACGAGGGCGCCGCCGCCGAGAACCTCGCCCGCGTCCTGTCGGCCGGCCGCCTCGCCCCCGACCTCCTGATGCGCGCCCCCGAAGCGGTCGCCCTGCTCGGCGACGGCGACGGCGGCAGCGGCCTCGAACCCCGCGAA
This sequence comes from Streptomyces sp. NPDC001100, assembly GCF_053598575.1. NCBI lineage: Bacteria > Bacillati > Actinomycetota > Actinomycetes > Kitasatosporales > Streptomycetaceae > Streptomyces > Streptomyces sp. NPDC001100. Next base: position 66,239 of record NZ_JBSFKO010000046.1, on the reverse strand, counting down.
CGCGCCCACCTGGACCAGGAGATACTGGCCGCGGTCGGCCGCGCCGACGACGCCGTCCAGGCGGTCACCTTCGCCCGTGGCGTGCGCCGCCGCGAACTCTTCCGTACGGCCGCCTTCGACATCGTCGGCTCCTACGGCACCGAGACCCAGCCCGTCGAGGCCGACCAGGGCGCCCTGGTCGACCGGGTCGGCAGCGCCGTCTCCGACCTGACCGCCGCGACCCTCGCCGGCACCCTGCGCGCGGTGGTCCGCGAGAGCTGGGGCGACACCCTGCCCACCCGCTTCGCCGTCATCGGCATGGGGCGCTTCGGCGGCCACGAACTGGGCTACGGCTCCGACGCGGACGTCCTGTTCGTGCACGAACCCCGCGAGGGCGTGCCCGAGCGCGAGGCCTCCGAGGCGGCCAACAAGGTCGTCTCCGAGATGCGCCGGCTGCTCCAGGTCGCCAGCTCGGACCCGCCCCTGCTGATCGACGCGGACCTGCGCCCCGAGGGCAAGTCGGGGCCGCTCGTACGGTCGTTGAACTCCTACGAGGCGTACTACCGCAGGTGGTCCCTGGTGTGGGAGTCGCAGGCGCTGTTGCGGGCCGAACCCGTCGCCGGGGACGAGGAGTTGGGCCGCCGGTTCATCGAGCTGATCGATCCGCTGCGGTACCCGGCCGAGGGGCTCGGCGACGACGCGGTACGCGAGATCCGGCGGCTGAAGGCGCGGATGGAGTCCGAGCGGCTGCCTCGCGGCGCCGATCCGACGCTGCACACCAAGCTCGGGCGCGGAGGGCTCTCCGACGTCGAATGGACCGTGCAGCTCATGCAGTTGCGGCACGGGTGGGTCGAGCCGGGGCTGCGGACCACGCGGACGCGCGGGGCCCTTGCCGCCGCGTGTGCCGCCGAGCTGATCTCGGCGGAGGACGCGGCGACTCTGGACGAGGCGTGGGTGTTGGCCACGCGGGTTCGTAACGCGGTGATGCTGGTGCGGGGGCGGGCGGGGGACACGTTTCCTTCCGATCCGCGTGAACTGGCCGCGGTGGGGCGGTACTTGGGGTACGGGCCCGGCCATGTGGGCGACATGCTCGACGACTATCGGCGGACTACGCGCAGGGCTCGGGGTGTGGTGGACCTGTTGTTCTACGGGGCCTAGGAAGGTTGTTCGTTGGCTGCGGGCCGGTGGGGGCTGGGCGCGCCCGTGCGGCGGAGCCGCAAATGTGACGGCCCCGCGCCCCCAAAAGACAAGTCACCTTGCCGGCGCCTTGAAAGGGCCACGCCCGCCAGTACCACCGCCATGCCCGCCACCACCCGCAACCCCACCCTCTCGTCCAGCAGCACCGCCCCCAGCGTCACCGACACAACCGGCAGCAGATATCCCACCGTTGCCGCGCTCGTCGCGCCTTCGTCGGCGATCAGGCGGTAGTTGAGGTAGAAGGTCACACCGGTGCCCAGGACGCCGAGGGCGGTCACCGCCAGCAGGGCCGTGAGGTCGGGGTGTACCGGGCCCGCGGCCGGCAGCGCGAGGGTCGTCCAGGCCGTCGCCGCCATCAGCTGTGCCGCCGAGACCGCCAACGGGGCCTGGCCCGTGGTGAGTTTGCGGGCCATGTAGGCGAAGGCCACGGCGTAGCTGGCGGCCGCACCGAGCAGGGCGAGCGCGCCCCAGCTCGCCAGGCCCGAGCGCTGCCACGGGGCGAAGATCAGGACCGTACCGGCGAAGCCGAGAAGGAGGCCGGTGAGGCGGGCGCGGCCGAGGTCGCGGTCGGTGCCGAGGACGATGCCGATCAGCAGGGACCACAAGGGAGTTGTGGCGTTCAGGACGCCCGCGAGCCCGGAGTCGACCGTCTGCTCGCCCACGCTGAACAGGGCGAACGGGACGGCGTTGCAGAAGAGAGCGGCCACCGCGAGCCGGCCCCACGTCCTGCGGTCACGGGGGAGGCGCTGGCCTTTGGAACGGGCCAGGGCCAGCAGGACCAGCGAGCCCAGGGCGCAGCGGGTGATCGTGATCTGGGCGGGGGAGAGGCCGTGGTCCAGGGCGAGTTTGATCCACAGGAAGCCCGAACCCCACAGGAGGGCAAGGACGGCCATGCGGAGGGTCGACGCGGGCTTCATGCGTCTACCGTCCGGCAGAGAGATCTTTCAGCACAAGCGAAGAGTTCTACAGTGACTGTTAACCTCTGCTACATGCTTGATGTGCGACGCATGCAGGTGCTGCGGGCCGTGGTGGACAGCGGGTCGGTGACCGCGGCGGCGGCCCGGCTCGGCTACACGCCGTCCGCCGTCAGCCAGCAGGTCGGGGCGCTGGAGAAGGAGGCCGGGACCGCGCTGCTGGAGCGGGTGGGGCGGGGGGTGCGGCCCACGGCGGCCGGGCTGCTGCTCACCGGGTACGCGGACGCGATCGGGCGGCAGGTCGCCGAGGCGGAGACGGCGCTGGCGGACCTGGTGGCGGGTCGCACCGGACAGCTCACGGTCCGCTACTTCGCCACCGCCGGTGCCGCCCTGGTCGCCCCCGCCGTGGCCCGGCTCCGTGCCGAACACCCGGGAGTACGGCTGGAGTTGAAGCTGACCGACCCCGAGGACCCGCTGCCGGACGTGAAGGAGGGACGGGCGGACGTCGCGCTGGTCGTGGGCGAGTCCCGTGTTCCCGACGGCGTACGGCTGGTGAAACTGCTCGACGATCCGTATCTCGCCGTGCTGCCCAAGGGGCACCCGCTGGCCGCACGGCGGAGTGTGGAGCTGCGGGAGCTCGCCGAGGAGGCGTGGGTCGGGAGCGAGTGGCCGGGGCCGTGTCTCGACGCCCAGCTCGGCGCGTGTGCGGCGGCGGGATTCCGGCCGGGGTTCGCGGTCCAGAGCGAGGACTACGTGACCGCTCAGGGTTTCGTGGCGGCGGGCCTCGGGGTGACCCTGATTCCCCGGCTGGGGCTGGGCAGCCGCCACCCGGACGTGGTCGTACGGGTCGTACGGGATCCGGAGCCGGTGCGGACCATCCACGCCGCCGTCCGCGAGACGGCACCGCCGCAACCGGCCCTGCGGGCGTTTCTGCGGGCGCTGCGGGACGCGGCGGCCGGGGGACCCGCCTCGGACCAGGGCCTGTCCGGCGGATCAGGTCGGAGGAAAGCGGCGACGCCTCATCAGGACAGGTGAGCGGGTTCTGGCGCGTGCAGCTGCGAGGCGGAGCAGGGCGCCGAAGCGATGGGGGTCCCTCCCGGTCGAGCGGAGCCGAGACCGGGGGGAGTCGGCAGCCGAAGACAACGCCGTTGGGGTCCTCCCACGCCTTGAGGCAGTGGGGGAGGGCGTGCCAGACGCCGTGTCTCCGGCATGATCCGCCGGACAGGCCCGGGGCGGGCTACGCCTTGGTCGGCAGCCAGAGCCCGTCCGCTCCCCGCACCGCCACCGTGCGCGGCAGGGAGTACGGGAAGGCGCCGTACCAGAGGCGGGAGACGGCGAAGCCGAAGGCCAGGCAGAGCATGCCGCCGACCGCGTCGAGCCAGAAGTGGTTGGCGGTGGAGACGATGACCATGAGGGTGGCCACCGGGTAGAGGAGGCCGAGGATGCGGACCCAGGGGAGTTTCGCCAGGGTGAAGATCGTCAGGCCGCACCACAGGGACCAGCCGATGTGCATGGACGGCATCGCGGCGTACTGGTTCGACATGTGCTTCAGGTCGCCGGAGGCCATCGAACCCCAGGTCTGGTGGACCATGACGGTGTCGACGAAGTGGCCGCCGTTCATCAGGCGGGGCGGGGCCAGCGGGAAGAAGTAGTAGCCGACCAGGGCCACCGCGGTGGTCGCGAAGAGGACCAGGCGGGTCGCCGCGTACCGGCCCGGGTGACTGCGGTACAGCCACACCAGGACACCCAGCGTCACCACGAAGTGCAGTGTCGCGTAGTAGTAGTTCATGCCGACGATCAGCCAAGTCACCGAGTTCACCGCGTGGTTGACCGACTGCTCGACGGCGATGCCGAGGTCGTTCTCCACCCGCCAGATCCAGTCGGCGTTGCGCAGCGCCTGACCGCGCTGCTCCGGAACCGCGTTGCGGATCTGTGAGTACGTCCAGTAACTCACCGCGATCAGCAGGATCTCGAACCACAGCCGGGGCCGGCGCGGAGTCCGCAACCGGCGCAGGAAGCCCTGCCCCGCGGCGTCCGCGACGGGGCTCGGAGCGGCTTCCTCACGGCCTTCCAATGTCGTCACGGTGGTCTCACCCATAGACACGAAGTCTGCCAGAAAAGGCTTCCGCGACCGATCATCCCCTGGTTGGGTCCGGCTCGCATGTTCTACGACGAGAAGAGTCCCCGTACTACTACCAGCGCACTGGAAACGGCCGCGTTTTCTCCCCCTTAGGGACGATTCCGCTCCCCGGGGGCCGAAGCCGTCGACCCTCGCACCACCAGTTCCGGCATGAACACGAACTCACTGTGCGGCGCGGGCGTCCCGCCGATCTCCTCCAGCAACGTCCGCACCGCCGCCTGTCCCATCGCCGGCACCGGCTTGCGGATCGTGGTCAGCGGCGGGTCGGTGAACGCGATCAGCGGGGAGTCGTCGAAGCCCACCACCGAGACGTCCGTGGGCACCTGGAGACCCCGCTGCCGGGCCGCCCGTATCGCGCCGAGCGCCATCATGTCGCTCGCGCACACGATCGCCGTGCAGTCGCGGTCGATCAGCGCGGCGGCGGCGGCCTGCCCGCCCTCCAGCGTGTACAGCGAGTGCTGCACCAGCCGGGTCTCCACGTCCTCGGCGGTCAGGGCCAGTTGGTCCTGCATCGTGCGGACGAAGCCCTCGATCTTGCGTTGTACGGGGACGAAGCGCTTGGGGCCGAGCGCCAGGCCGATGCGGGTGTGGCCGAGGGAGACGAGGTGGGTGACGGCGAGGGTCATCGCCGCTCGGTCGTCCGGTGAGATGAACGGCGCCTGCACCTTGGGCGAGAAGCCGTCCACGAGCACGAACGGCACGCCCTGCGCGCGGAGTTGCTCGTAGCGCTGCATGTCCGCGGAGGTGTCCGCGTGCAGTCCGGAGACGAAGATGATGCCGGCCACCCCGCGGTCGACGAGCATCTCGGTCAACTCGTCCTCCGTGGACCCGCCCGGGGTCTGGGTGGCGAGGACGGGGGTGTAGCCCTGCCTGGTCAGCGCCTGCCCGATGACCTGCGCCAGGGCGGGGAATATCGGGTTCTCCAGCTCCGGCGTTATGAGACCGACCAGGCCCTCGCTGCGCTGCCGCAGCCGCACGGGACGCTCGTAGCCGAGCACGTCGAGAGCGGCGAGCACGGACTGGCGGGTGGTGGCGGCGACGCCCGGCTTGCCGTTGAGGACACGGCTGACGGTCGCCTCGCTCACCCCCGCCTGCGCGGCGATGTCGGCAAGCCGTGTGGTCACGGGAGTGGACTGTACCGGCCGTCGGCGCGCTGCGGGTTGCTGCGTCATCGCGATCCCTCGTGTTCTGGTGGGCTTCTGGTCGGTATACGACGTGCGGCAAGAGCTTGCAGAGTCTTGCACAAGTGTCTCATCGCCCGCTGAGCCGCATCAATACTCGGTTTCACCCGGATCGAGGAGAGGTCACGGGCGGGTAACTCTCGGGCCGCCTTGCAGTTTTTTGCAGCAAGGACTTTCGCAACGCTTTCATCGCTGTTACGTTCGGCGACGCCCGGCGGCGGCGAAGGAGCGGTCGGCGAGTCACAGGGGCGGCGGACGGGCCCGCCCCCTGCGGCACACGGGCTTTCACCCTCAAGGAGAACTCATGCGGCGTGGCATAGCGGCCACCGCTCTGGTGGCGTCCCTCGCCCTCGCGGCGACGGCCTGCGGCGGCAGTGACAGTGGCAGCGGCAAGTCGGACGGGCCGGTCACCATCACCTGGTGGGACACCTCCAACGCCACCAACGAGGCGCCGACGTACAAGGCCCTGGTCGCCAAGTTCGAGGCCGCCAACAAGAACATCAAGGTCAAGTACGTCAACGTGCCCTTCGACCAGGCGCAGAACAAGTTCGACACCGCCGCCGGCTCCAAGGGCGCCCCGGACGTGCTGCGTTCGGAGGTCGGCTGGACCCCCGCCTTCGCGAAGAAGGGCTACTTCCTGCCGCTCGACGGCACCGAAGCCCTCGCCGACCAGGCCAAGTTCAAGCCGAACCTGATCACGCAGGCCCAGTACGACGGCAAGACCTACGGCGTGCCGCTGGTCACCGACACCCTCGCCCTCGTCTACAACAAGGCGATCTTCGCGAAGGCCGGCATCACCCAACCGCCCACCACCTGGGACGAGTTGAAGGCCGACGCCTCCAAGATCGACGCCAAGGAGAAGGTGTACGGCTACTGGGGCTCCACCCAGGCCTACTACGCGCAGACCTTCCTCTACGGCGAGGGCACCGACACCGTGGACGCCGCCGCCAAGAAGATCACCGTGAACTCCGCCGCCGCGCAGAAGGCCTACGGCACCTGGCTCAGCCTCTTCACCGGCCAGGGCCTGCACGACGCCGACACCACCGCCGACGCCTACGCCCACATCCAGGACGCGTTCGTCAACGGCCAGGTCGCCTCGATCATCCAGGGCCCCTGGGAGATCACGAACTTCTACAAGGGCTCGGCCTTCAAGGACAAGTCCAACCTCGGCATCGCCCAGATCCCGGCCGGCTCCACCGGCAAGTCCGGTGCCCCGACCGGCGGTCACAACCTCTCGGTCTACGCCGGCTCGGACTCGGCGCACCAGAAGGCGTCCCTGAAGTTCGTCAACTTCATGACCTCCGCCGCCTCGCAGTCGACGATCGCGCTGAAGAACTCGACGCTGCCGACCCGCGACGACGCCTACACCGCCGCCGTCAAGGCCGACCCGGGCATCGCCGGCTTCCAGAGCGTCCTCGGCGCGGCCCAGCCGCGCCCGGCGCTCGCCGAGTACAGCTCGCTGTGGGGTCCGCTGGACACCGAACTGCCCAAGATCGCCGGTGGCAAGGAGTCCCTCACCAAGGGCCTGAGCAACGCCGAACTCGCGATCCAGAAGCTGGTCCCGGACTTCAGCAAGTAGTCCTGGTGGCCGCCGGATCCTCAAGCAACAGCCTGGGGGACGGATCCGGCGGCCGTCGGCCTGTGCACCGGCCCAACTCCTGACCTTCCAGAAGGTGTCGAACGAACCATGACAGTCGCCATCGACCGCGCGACCGGCAAGCGCCACGGTGACCGCGCACCCCGACCCGGACCCCGCGGGCGCCTCAAGTCCGCCTACCAGAAGCACTGGTACGCGTACGCGATGATCATCCCCGTGGTCGTCGTGCTCGGCGTCCTCGTGCTCTACCCCCTGGTGTACGGCCTGTACCTGACGCTCACCGACGCCAACAGCCTCAACACCGCGCGCACGATCGGCGTCAACCACATCGACGCCACCTACAAGTTCATCGGGCTCGACAACTACAAGGACATCCTGTTCGGCCCGACCTCGTACGACCGCTTCTGGTCGCACTTCATCTGGACGATCGTCTGGACCGCGGTCTGCGTCACCCTGCACTACACGATCGGCCTCGCCCTCGCCCTGCTGCTCAACCAGAAGCTGCGCGGACGCACCCTGTACCGGCTGATCCTGATCCTGCCGTGGGCCGTCCCCACCTTCGTCACCGTGTTCGGCTGGCGCTTCATGCTCGCCGACGGCGGCATCATCAACACCGCGCTGCACACCCTGCACCTGCCCCAACCCAATTGGCTGGAAAGCACGTTCTGGCAGCGGACCGCCGCGATCATGGTCAACACCTGGTGCGGTGTGCCGTTCATGATGGTCTCGATGCTCGGCGGACTGCAGTCCATCGACGCCTCGCTCTACGAGGCCGCCGAGATGGACGGCGCCAGCACCTGGCAGCGCTTCCGCTACGTCACCCTCCCGGGCCTCAGGTCGGTCAGCTCCACCGTCGTACTCCTCGGCGTCATCTGGACGTTCAACCAGTTCGCCGTCATCTTCCTGCTGTTCGGCAACACGGCCCCCGACGCCTCGATCCTCGTCACCTGGTCGTACTACCTCGGCTTCGGCCAACAGCCGCGTGACTTCGCCCAGTCGGCGGCCTACGGCATCCTGCTGCTGGCCATCCTGATCGTCTTCACCTCCTTCTACCGCCGCTGGCTGAACCGCAACGACCAGCAGCTCGCGATCTGAGGCAGGAGTCCCCAATGAGCACCACGACCGACACCACGCCCCGACGGACGCGCCGCCGCGGCGAGTTGGGCCGCGCCGGCTCTCTCACCTCGCACGGCATCCTGATCGTCGCGAGCCTGATCGCCCTCTTCCCGATCGCCTGGCTGGTCTTCCTCTCCCTCGGCCCGGACTCGGACGACTACCTCCACCCGGCCGGCATCTGGAAGAAGATGACGCTCGGCAACTACTCGTTCGTGCTCCAGCACACCGAGTTCTTCGACTGGTTGAAGAGTTCGCTGATCGTCTCGCTCGGCACCACGGTCATCGGTGTGACCATCGCGGCCAGCACCGGCTACGCCGTCTCGCGCATGCGCTTCCCCGGCTACCGGAAGTTCATGTGGGTGCTGCTGGTCACCCAGATGTTCCCGATAGCGGTACTTATTGTGCCGATGTACCAGATTCTGGCGGACCTCCAGCTCATCGACAGCTACCTTGGTCTCATCCTCGTCTACTGCTCGACGGCGGTGCCGTATTGCGCCTGGCTGCTCAAGGGTTACTTCGACACGATCCCGTTCGAGATCGACGAGGCCGGACGCGTCGACGGGCTGAACCCCTTCGGCACGTTCGCGCGGCTGATCCTGCCGCTCGCCAAGCCGGGTCTGGCGGTCGCCGCGTTCTACAGCTTCCTCACGGCTTTCGGCGAGGTCGCCTTCGCCTCGACTTTCATGCTGTCCGACACGAAGTACACGTTCGCGGTGGGGCTGCAGACGTTCGTGAGCGAGCACGACGCGCAGCGGAACCTGATGGCGGCGACGGCGGTACTGATCGCGATACCTGTGGCTGCGTTCTTCTACCTCGTGCAGAAGAACCTGGTCACCGGCCTGACGGCAGGCGGCACCAAGGGATAGAACGCCGGTGACTGGGGGCGCCCCAAAGGGGCGCGGGGAACTGCGCGACCAGCCCCCACTCAGCCGCACACAAAACTCGAGGCGGCCGTAACGTCCATCCGACCCCGCTGACATTACGGCCGCCTCGTCATCAACTCCCCACGACCAAAACCCCGTTACGTACCAAGGACGCCATGACCCAGCAGCACTCCGCAATCGCCCCGGCACCGCACCCCGCCAAAGCCAAGCGCGGCGACTGGTGGAGAGACGCGGTGATCTACCAGGTCTATCCGCGCAGCTTCGCCGACAGCAACGGCGACGGCATGGGTGACCTGGAGGGCGTACGCTCGCGACTCCCGTATCTGCGTGACCTCGGCGTGGACGCCGTCTGGCTCAGCCCGTTCTACGCCTCCCCGCAGGCGGACGCGGGCTACGACGTCGCCGACTACCGTGCCGTGGACCCGATGTTCGGCAATCTGCTCGATGCCGACGCGCTGATCCGCGACGCCCATGGTCTCGGTCTGCGCATCATCGTGGACCTGGTCCCCAACCACTCCTCGGACCAGCACGAGTGGTTCAAGCGGGCGTTGCGGGAAGGCCCCGGCTCGCCGCTGCGGGAGCGCTACCACTTCCGTCCCGGCAAGGGTGAGCACGGCGAACTCCCGCCCAACGACTGGGAGTCCATCTTCGGCGGCCCGGCCTGGACCCGAGTCCCGGACGGGGAGTGGTACTTGCACCTCTTCGCGCCCGAGCAGCCCGACTTCAACTGGGAACACCCGGCGGTGGGCGACGAGTTCAGGTCCGTTCTCCGCTTCTGGCTCGACATCGGCGTCGACGGTTTCCGTATCGACGTCGCCCATGGGCTGGTGAAGGCGGAGGGGCTGCCCGACCTCGGCTCGCACGATCAGGTCAAGCTGCTGGGCAACGATGTCATGCCGTTCTTCGACCAGGACGGCGTGCACGACATCTACCGGCAGTGGCGGTTGGTCCTCGACGAGTACGCGGGCGAGCGCATCTTCGTCGCGGAGGCGTGGACCCCGACCGTGGAGCGGACGGCCAACTACGTCCGCCCGGACGAGCTCCACCAGGCCTTCAACTTCCAGTATCTGGCGACCGATTGGGATGCCGAGGAGCTCCGTACGGTCATTGACCGCACGCTGGAGGCCATGCGGCCGGTCGGCGCCCCGGCCACCTGGGTGCTCTCCAACCACGACGTCACCCGGCACGCCACCCGCTTCGCCAACCCGCCCGGCCTCGGCACCCAGATCCGCACGGCCGGGGACCGGGAACTGGGCCTGCGCCGGGCCCGCGCGGCGACGCTGCTGATGCTGGCGCTGCCCGGATCGGCGTACATCTACCAGGGTGAGGAACTCGGCCTGCCGGATGTCGTCGACCTGTCGGACGAAGTGCGCCAGGATCCCGCCTACTTCAGGGGCGCGGGCCAGGACGGCTTCCGCGACGGGTGCCGGGTGCCGATCCCGTGGACGCGCACCGGATCGTCGTACGGCTTCGGGAACGGCGGGAGTTGGCTGCCGCAGCCGGACGGCTGGGGCGAGTTGAGCATCGAGGCGCAGACGGGGACGGCGGGTTCGACGCTGGAGCTGTACCGGGCCGCGCTCGCCGCCCGCCGTACGCAGCCCGACCTCGGCGCGGGCGACTCGGTGGAGTGGCTGCGCGCGCCCGAGGGGGTACTCGCCTTCCGGCGGGGGGAGTTCGTGTGCGTCGCGAACACGAGCGGGGAGTCGGTGACGACGTCGGCGTACGGCCGTCTCCTGCTCGCCAGCGGTGAGGTGACCGAGGCGGACGGCGAGGCGAAGCTGCCCGCCGACACGACGGTCTGGTGGACCACCACCCCGTAACCACCGCTCCGCCGCAGGAAGTTCTTGCAGCAACTTCACACGGCCCGCTGCCCTTTTGGGTGGCGGGCCTTTAACATCTGGCCACCGCAAGGTTTCCACGGGATTTCAGCAAGAACATTCAAGTGCCTTCAACGGAGAAGGAACCCCCACATGGCCAGCAGCAGATCACTTGCAGGAGCCTTCGCCCTCGCCGCCGCGACGGCGGTCCTGGTGCCCGGCACCGCGCACGCCTCCCCGCCCGGCACCAAGGACGTCACCGCCGTCCTCTTCGAGTGGAACTTCGCCTCGGTCGCCAAGGAGTGCACCAACACCCTCGGTCCGGCGGGCTACGGCTACGTGCAGGTCTCCCCGCCCGCCGAGCACATACAGGGCTCGCAGTGGTGGACGTCGTACCAGCCGGTGAGCTACAGGATCGCCGGGCGGCTCGGCGACGCGACCGCCTTCCAGAACATGATCAACACCTGCCACGCGGCGGGCGTGAAGGTCGTCGTCGACACGGTCATCAACCACATGTCGGCGGGCAGCGGCACCGGCACCGGCGGATCGTCGTACACGAAGTACAACTACCCCGGCCTGTACTCCTCGTACGACATGGACGACTGCACCGCCACGGTCAGCGACTACACCAACCGCGCCAACGTCCAGAACTGCGAACTGGTCGGCCTCGCCGACCTGGACACCGGCGAGGAGTACGTCCGCGCCACCATCGCCGGCTACATGAACAGCCTCCTCGGCTACGGCGCCGACGGCTTCCGCATCGACGCGGCCAAGCACATCCCGGCGACCGACCTCGCGAACATCAAGTCCCGGCTGAGCAATCCGTCGGTGTACTGGAAGCAGGAGGTCATCTACGGCGCCGGTGAGGCCGTCCAGCCCACCGAGTACACCGGCAACGGGGACGTCCAGGAGTTCCGCTACGCCTACGACCTCAAGCGGGTCTTCAACAACGAGAACCTCGCCTACCTGAAGAACTACGGCGAGGGCTGGGGCTACATGAGCAGCTCGGTCGCCGGTGTCTTCGTCGACAACCACGACACCGAGCGCAACGGCTCGACCCTGAACTACAAGGACGGCGCCAACTACACCCTGGCCAACGTCTTCATGCTCGCCCACCCCTACGGCGCCCCGGACATCAACTCCGGCTACGAGTGGTCGGACGCGGACGCCGGACCGCCCAACAACGGTGCGGTGACGGCCTGTTGGCAGGACGGCTGGAAGTGCCAGCACGCCTGGCCGGAGATCAAGTCCATGGTCGCCTTCCGCAACGCCACCAGAGGCCAGTCCCTGACCAACTGGTGGGACGACGGCAACGACGCGATCGGCTTCGGGCGCGGCAGCAAGGGCTATGTGGCGATCAACCACGAGTCGTACTCGCTGACCCAGACCTACCAGACCTCGCTGGCCGCGGGCACGTACTGCAACGTCCAGAACAACACGTCGGTGACCGTGAACTCCAGCGGGCAGTTCACCGCCACCCTGGGCTCCAACACGGCGCTGGCGATCTACGTGGGCAAGACGTCCTGCTGATCCATCCGCTGCGTCCCGATGACGGCCAGCAGGCGCAAAGCCTCCTCCGACGGTGAGCCCGGGGTGGCGGTGTAGATCACGACCTGCTGGTCCCGGTCGGTGATGTCGAGGGCGTCGCAGTTGACGGTGACCGGGCCCACCACCGGGTGCTGGAAGGTCTTGGTCAGGGTGGGCTCGGCGGACACGTCGTGCGACTCCCACAGCCGGCGGAACTCCTCGCTCCCGGCGAGGAGTTCGGCCACCAGACTGGTCACCGTCGGCGAGTCGGGGTAGCGGGCGGCGACGGCACGCAGCCGCTGCGCGGAGAGCCTGGCGAAGGCGTCGACGTCCGACACCCCGTACAGCCTCCTGCCTTCCGGGCGCGGGGTGAGGAAGGCACGGCGAACCAGGTTGCGGTCGCGCGGGGCCAGGGCGGAGAAGTCCTCCATGAGAGCGGCGGCGAGATCGTTCCAGGCCAGTACCTCGAAGGTCGCGGACGTCACGAAGGCCGCGGCCTGCGGCAGCCGGCGCAGCAGGTCGAGGAGGCTCTGCCGTACCTCGCGCGAGGGCCCGGGCGGCGGTCCGGGCGGAGCCCCGGCGAGGTGGTGGAGATGCCCGCGCTCGGCGTCCGACAGCCGCAGCGCCCGCGCGAGACCGCCCAGCACCTCCCGTGACGGACGCGGTCCCCGGGCCTGTTCGAGCCGCGTGTAGTACTCGGTCGAGATGAACGCCAGCTGCGCCACCTCCTCGCGCCGCAGCCCGGGGGTACGGCGCCGCGGGCCGCGCGGCAGCCCCACCTCGGCGGGGGAGATCCGCTCGCGCCTGCTGCGCAGGAACGCTGCGAGTTCTTGCTTGTCCACGCCACCAGTGTGCGCCGGACGCGGGGCTCCATCCAGGTACCGCCGGTGCCTGGATGAGCCGCCGGGCCGGGACCAGGCTCGAAGCCATGACGAACACAGTGACGACGTACCAGGGCCTTCTCACCGACAAGGTCGCCTTCATCAGCGGCGCCGGCCGCGGCATCGGCGCGGCCGCCGCTCGGCTCTTCGCCCGCGAGGGCGCCCGGGTACTGCTGGCGGCCCGCACCGAGGACCAGCTCAAGGCGGTCACCGAGGAGATCCGCGCGGCGGGCGGCACCGCGGACTACGTGGTCTGCGACCTGGCCGACGCGGCGAGCATCCGCGCCGCCGTCGACCGCACCGTGGAGGTCTACGGCCACCTCGACATCGCCTTCAACAACGGCGCGGTCGCCCAGCACCCCGGCCCCCTGGACGAACTCCCCGAGCCGGACTTCGACCAGGTCACCGGCGTGAACCTCAAGGGCGTCTGGCTGGCCATGACCGCGGAGGTCAAGGCCATCCGCGCCACCGCCTCCGGCGGCGCCATCGTCAACAACTCCTCCATCGGCAGCCTCCGGGCCAACCCCGTCCTGCCCGTCTACGGCGCCCTGAAGCGGGCCGTCAACAGCCTCACCGAGTCCGCCGCCGTCACCTACGGCCCCGAGGGCATCCGCGTCAACGCCGTCGCCCCCGGCGGCACGCTCACCGAGATGGTCCGCGACTGGGACGCACTCACCCCCGGCGTCATCGACCGTATGAAGTCCATGACCCCGCTCGGCCGCACGGCCGCTCCCGAGGAGATCGCCGAAGCCGCCGCCTGGCTCCTCAGCGACCGGGCGTCCTTCGTGTCGGGCGCGATCCTGCAGGTGGACGGGGGAGCGGGCGCATGACGGAGGCCGCCACCGGCGGCGAAGCCCCCGGTGGCGGCCCGCCCGCCGTGAGGTCACGGCGTGACGTTGATGTGCCTGGCCAGCGCGGTGACGGAGAGGTCGCCGTGGTCGACCCACTGCGGGAAGGCCAGCGTCTTGTGCTGGGTGGAACCGGGCGGGGTGATCTCCAGGAAGGAGGCGCGGACCGCGCCCGAGGTACCGGTGTTGGCGTGGGTCCAGGCGACGACGGCCTCGGCGCTCTGGCCGTCCTTGAGGACGAGAGTCTTCTTGCCGGGGTTGTGCGCGTACCAGGTGTTGCCCCAGTGGGTGTGGGTCGTGAGCTTCTTGTGGGCGGAGTTCTCCAGTCCCAGGCCGGGGTAGCCGCGCAGCGCGCAGGTCCTGCCGCTGAGGTTGCGCAGCGTGATGACGACACCCTGGTGGTTCATGCCGCCCGCCAGCCCGCGGCCGAACGTGGCCTTGAGCGCCCCTGCGGAGCAGGTCGGCGTCGCCGTCGCGGCGCTCGTGGTGGTCGCGGCGTTGGCGGTGCTCGCCCAGGCCGCGAGCCCCAGCCCGGCGACGGCGGCCAGACCGATCACCGTACGCCCGAAGCGGCGCTCGGAGCGGTGCCGGGGCTTGGCGGGGGCGGCCTGGTCGGTGGTGTTCTGCTGCTCGTTCACGGTGATCGTGCTCCCACTCCTGCTCCGCGACGCGGGCCGCTGTGTGCGCCCCGCGCCCTCCTTTGGTGTCGTGCACTGAGTCCGATGCGCGCCACCGCGGATTTGTTCGGAGAAATGAGCGGGAGTTCGAGAAGGGCTACTTCCAGGTGTCGCTCGCCGTGTAGCCGGACGAGGTGCCCGTCGTGTACGAGCGGTTCGTGCCGGACTCCCAGGTCACGGTCCCTGAGCTGTCCTTCTTGATGTACTTGTACGCGAAGGTCGTGCTCTTGGGGACGATGACGAGCTTGCTCCACGTCGGGTACGACGCCGAGGACAGCGGGATCGCGTCGCTCGTGTTCCAGGAGCCGAGCGAGGCGATCGAGCCGACGACGTAGACGTTCGTGCCGAGGGTGGTGGTCGCCGTCTCGTTGAAGGTGACGTCGGTGGCGTCGGCGTCGGCCACGTTCCAGGAGTTGTTGAGCGAGACCGCCGAAGTGGTCGTCGTGGCGGCCCTGTTGACGTTCGACTCCCAGGTGACGTTTCCGGACGAGTCCTTCTTGATGTACTTGAAGGCGAAGGACGTGTTGGTCGGCACGCTCACCGCCCCGGACCAGACCGGGTAGCCCGACGACGACAGCGCGACCGCCTTCGACGTGTCCCAGCCGCCCAGCGCGTCGATGGAGCCGACGACGTAGACGTTCGTGCCGGACGTCGTGGCCGCGTACTCGTTGAAGGTGGCGGTCACCGTGGGGCCGGACGAACCGCCGCCGGTGTCGTCGCAGCCGACCGTGCAGGTGTAGGAGGAGTTGTAGAAGGCGATCGCGCTCTTCGCGGGGATGGTGAGGGACGCGCTGCCGCCCGAGACGGTGACGGTGGACGCGCCGCCGTCGACGACGTTCTTGTACGTGCCGTCGGCCATGCCCGTGGTGAAGGCGTAAGTCGCCGCCGAGGAACCGTTGTTGAGCGCGAAGAAGCCCGCGCCGCTGCGGCCGAAGCCGATCACGCTCGACGACTTGGTCTGCCAGTCGGAGACGGCGGCCGTGTCGACGGCGTTGTGCCAGGCGACCATGCCGACGACTCCGGTGTCCCGGTCGAGGCAGTACCAACTGCCGCCGGAGCAGTCCGTGTTGGTCACGAAGCCGGACGAGTTCGGCGGTGCCTGGTCGCTCTGCGTCCACTCCCAACTGGCGTACACCGTCGGGGTGGACCACTTGTAGGCGAGCTGGAAGAGGTTGGCGAGCTTGTAGGTGTCGCCGTCCTTGTAGCTCATGTGGAGGCCGTTGCGCTCGGTGTCGTGATTGGTCACGAAGGACACCGAGTTGGCGGCCGGGAGGATGCCGCTGCTCCCCAGGGAGGACAGGTCGCTCACGTTGCCCTGGAACGCCGATTTCATCTTGCTCGCGTACGTGAAGTCCAGGACGTCACCGGAGGCGTAGTAGTCGCTGGGCTGCGGGGTCGAGCCCGGATAGATCTCCTGGAAGACGTACGGCGCGGAGCCCGCCGTCGTGTTCGTCAGCTTGCCCTCGATCGCCGCCAGGTCGGCCTCGGGGATGTGCTTGGCCGCGTCGACCCTGAACCCGTCGACACCGAGGGCGAGTTGCTTGTTGAGGAAGTTCGCGATGCCCGCGCGGACCGAGTCCGAGCCGGTCTTCAGGTCGGGCAGGCCCAGGAGTTCGCAGTTCTGGACCTGGGTGAGGTTCGAGTAGTCCTGGATGGTCAGGTCGGAGGTGGGGCAGTCCGCGGAGGTGTGGTAGTCGCCGGGGTCCCAGTCCGGGGTGTCGTACTTGCTGGTGAGCGTGGTGCCGTTGTAGCCGGTGCCGGTCTGCGCTGCGGTGTGGTTGATCACCGCGTCCGTGTAGACCTTGACGCCCGCGGTGTGGCACGCGCTCACCATGCTCGCGAACTGGGCCGCCGTACCGAAACGGCTGTTCAGGTTGTACGAGTACGGCTGGTAGACGTCCCACCAGTAGTAGTTCGTCTGCTTCAGCGACTCGGCGGGCGGCGCCACCTGGACCGCGCCGTAGCCGGCCGGGCCCAGTACGTTCGTGCACTCCGAGGCGATGGAGTCCCAGTTCCATTCCCAGAGGTTGGCGATGACGTCGCCCTTGGCGGAGGTGTCCGCGTGGGCGGTGGCGGCGGGCAGCGCGACCACGCCCGCCAGGGCGAGGGCCCCGACGGCCACGGCAGTGGCCGCGCGCCTGATGGTTCCCGGTGTTCGGTATCTGCTCATGAGCGGCTCCGAAAGGGGGGTTCGGGGTTCAACAACTGGTGAGCGTGGGCCAGTTGAGAAGGGCACGTCAAGGTTGCGGATGAAAGTTCTTTCTGTGACTTTCACATGTCTTGCTGCAACCCTTGCGTCAGCGATACCGTCTCGCCGGGGTCGGACCCGAACTGAGCCGTAATCGCAAGGAGTTCACGCCTGTGATACCGAGATGGCCGGCGTCCCGCACGCGCCGCACCGAGCGACGGAGAAGGGCCACGGGCATCGTCGTCGCCGCGCTCCTCGCCGCGTTCCTCCAACCCCTCGCCGCCCACGCCGCGACCCCGCCCGCACCCCCGTCCGACGCGAAGCTGGCGGCCACGCCCGCCCGGCACGACGACACCCGCGAGCAGTTCTACTTCGTGATGCCGGACCGCTTCGCCAACGGTGACACCTCCAACGACCAGGGAGGGCTGACCGGTTCACGCCTCAGCACCGGCTACGACCCCACCGACAAGGGCTTCTACCAGGGCGGCGACCTCAAGGGTCTGACCGATCGGCTCGACTACATCAAGGGCCTCGGCACGACCGCCATCTGGATGGCCCCGATCTTCAAGAACCAGCCCGTGCAGGGGACGGGGAGCGACGCCTCCGCCGGCTACCACGGTTACTGGATAACGGACTTCACCAAGGTCGACCCGCACTTCGGCACCAACAAGGACCTCGCGACCCTCATCTCCAAGGCGCACGCCAAGGGCATGAAGGTCTTCTTCGACGTCATCACCAACCACACCGCCGACGTCGTCGACTACGAGGGCAAGTCCTACGACTACCTCTCCAAGGGCGCCTTCCCCTACCTCACCAAGGACGGGCAGCCCTTCGACGACGCCGACTACGCGGACGGCAAGAAGACCTTCCCCGCCGTCACCACCGCGTCCTTCCCGAAGACCCCGACCGTCCCGGCCGACAAGGCGGACGTGAAGGTCCCGGCCTGGCTCAACGACCCGACGATGTACCACAATCGCGGCGACTCGACCTACGCCGGCGAGAACGCCACCTACGGCGACTTCTCCGGCCTCGACGACCTGTGGACCGAACGTCCCGAGGTCGTCAGCGGCATGGAGAAGATCTACGAGAAGTGGGTCCGCGACTTCGGTGTCGACGGCTTCCGTATCGACACCGTCAAGCACGTCGACATGGACTTCTGGACCCAGTGGGCGACGGCCCTCGACAAGTACGCCGCCGCGCAAGGCCGGAAGAACTTCTTCATGTTCGGCGAGGTCTACTCCGCCGACACGTCGGTCACTTCGCCCTACGTCACCCAGGGCCGCCTCGACGCCACGCTCGACTTCCCCTTCCAGGACGCGGCCCGCGCCTACGCCTCCCAGGGCGGCAGCGCGCAGAAGCTCGCGAGTGTCTTCGGCGACGACTACAAGTACACGACCGACAAGGCGAACGCCTACGAGCAGGTCACCTTCCTCGGCAACCACGACATGGGCCGCATCGGCTACTTCCTCGACCAGGACAACCCGAAGGCCACCGACGCCCAACTCCTCGCCAAGGACAGACTCGCCAACGAGCTGATGTTCCTCAGCCGCGGCAACCCCGTCGTCTACTACGGCGACGAACAGGGCTTCACCGGCTCCGGCGGCGACAAGGACGCCCGCCAGACGATGTTCGCCTCGAAGGTCGCCGACTATCTCGACGACGACGAGATCGGCACCGACCGCACGGCCGCGAGTGACGCCTATGACTCAACTGCCCCGCTGTACAAGCAGATCGCCGCTCTCTCCAAGCTGCGCAAGGACAACCCGGCACTGACCGACGGAGTGCAGACCGAGCGGTACGCGGCCGACGGCGCCGGGGTCTACGCCTTCACCCGGACCAGCGGCAGCGCCGAGTACGTCGTCGCCCTCAACAACGCCGACACCGCGCAGACGGTGACCTTCGCGACCGGTTCGCCGGACATGAAGTACCGGGGGATCTACGGGACTTCGGCCACCGCGACGAGCGGCGCCGACAACAAGGTGACGGTCACCGTCCCGGCCGGTTCCGCGATCGTGCTCAAGGCGGCCGGTTCCCTCGCCCGGCCTTCGGCCAACCCGACGATCACCCTCAAGGCGCCGGACGCCGGAGCCACCGGCACGGTCGAGCTGAGCGCGGATGTCACCGGCGGCCAGCTCAACCGGGTCGTCTTCGCCGCCCAGACCGGCAACGGCAGGTGGCAGACGCTCGGTTCCGCCGACCACGCCCCGTACAAGGTCACCCAGACCGTCGGCAAGGACGTGGCGCCCGGAACCGCCCTGCGGTACAAGGCAGTTGTGGTCGACTCCACCGGACACGCGGCGAGCGCGACAGCCGCCTCCACCTCCGGCACCCCGCCCGCCGAGGAAGTCCCCACCGCCTCCTCCCGCGACTACGCGATCGTCCACTACAAGCGCACCGACGGCGACTACGACAACTGGGGCCTGTACGCCTGGGGCGACCTCGCGGACGGCGAGGCGACGACCTGGCCGGCCAGTCACCCGTTCGTCGGGCGGGATGCCTACGGCGCCTTCGCCTACGTCAAGTTGAAGCCCGGCGCGACGAACGTCGGCTTCCTGGTGATCGACAAGGACGGCAACAAGGACGTCGCCGCCGACCGTTCGATCGACGTCACCAAGACCGGCGAGGTCTGGATCGAGCAGGGCAAGGACACCGTACAGACGGAACGCCCGTCCTACCCGGCGCAGGACACCGCCAAGGCCGTCATCCACTACCACCGCGCGGACGGCGACTACACCGGCTGGGGCCTGCACGTCTGGACGGGCGCCGCGAACCCCACCGACTGGTCGAGCCCGCTGCAGCCGGTGAAGACCGACGCCTACGGGACTGTCTTCGAGGTACCGCTCAACTCCGGTGCCACCAGCCTCAGTTACATCATCCACAAGGGCGACGAGAAGGACCTCTCCGCCGACCAGTCGCTCGACCTCAAGTCCAACGGCTACGAGGTGTGGCTGCTGAACGGCCAGGAGAAATACCTCCTGCCGCAGCCCGCGGGCAGCGCGGCGGCCCTCGACCTGACCACCTCCAAGGCGGTCTGGATCGACCGGAACACGGTCGCCTGGAACGGCTCCGACGCGGCCGCCTCCACCCAGCTCCTGTACTCCCACGACGGTTCGATCGCCGTACGGGACGGCACGCTGACGAGCGACGACGAGCGGTGGCTGCGGCTGTCGAAGACCACGCTCACCGATGCCCAGAAGGCCAAGTTCCCCTATCTGAAGGACTACACGGCCTGGTCCGTCGACCCGCGTGACCGGGGCCGCGTCAAGGAGGCCCTGACCGGGCAGCTCGTCGCCTCCCAACGGGCCGTCAACGGAGCCGTGTTGGCCGCGACCGGCGTACAGATCGCCGGTGTCCTCGACGACGTGTACGCCGCCGCGACCAAGGCCGCCCTCGGCCCGACCTTCCGCAAGGGCCGTCCCACGCTGGCCGTTTGGGCGCCCACGGCACAGAACGTGTCCCTCGATCTCGACGGCTCGCTGAAGAAAATGAGCCGTGACGCCACCACCGGCGTCTGGTCCGTCACCGGTCCGGCCTCCTGGACGAACAAGCCGTACCGGTACGTCGTGAAGGTGTGGGCGCCGACCGTCCGGAAGGTCGTCACCAACCAGGTCACCGACCCCTACTCGGTCGCCCTCACCGCCGACTCCGAGCGCAGCCTCGTCGTCGATCTCGGCGCCAAGTCCCTTGCCCCCAGTGGCTGGTCGACCCTGAAGAAGCCCAAGGCGGTGGCGCTGAAGGACGCCGAGATCCAGGAGCTGCACATCCGGGACTTCTCCGTCGCGGACAAGACGGTCCCCGCGAAGGACCAGGGGACGTATCTCGCCTTCACCGACAAGAACAGCGACGGCTCCGAGCATCTGCGGGAGCTGGCCAAGTCCGGGACGTCGTACGTGCACTTGCTGCCCGCCTTCGACATCGCCACGATCCCCGAGAAGAAGTCCGAGCAGTCCACCACCGACTGCGACCTCGCCTCCTACGCCGCCGACTCCGAGAAGCAGCAGGAGTGCGTGGCGGCCGTCGCCGCGAAGGACGCCTACAACTGGGGTTACGACCCCTACCACTTCACGGTTCCGGAGGGTTCGTACGCGACCGACCCGGACGGCACCGGCCGTACCGTCGAGTTCCGCGAGATGGTCAAGTCGCTGAACGAGGACGGGCTTCGGGTCGTCATGGACGTGGTCTACAACCACACGGCGGCCGGCGGGCAGGCGGACTACTCGGTGCTCGACAAGATCGTGCCCGGCTACTACCAGCGGCTGCTGGCCGACGGCAGCGTGGCCACCTCCACCTGCTGCGCCAACACGGCGACCGAGAACGCCATGATGGGCAAGCTCGTTGTCGACTCCGTGGTCACCTGGGCCAAGGAGTACAAGGTCGACGGCTTCCGCTTCGACCTCATGGGGCACCAGCCGAAGGCCAACATCCTTGCCGTACGCAAGGCGTTGGACGCGCTGACGCCCGCGAAGGACGGCGTCGACGGCAAGAAGATCATCATGTACGGCGAGGGCTGGAACTTCGGCGAGGTCGCCGACGACGCCCGTTTCGTGCAGGCCACGCAGAAGAACATGGCCGGCACGGGCATCGCGACCTTCTCCGACCGGGCCCGTGACGCGGTGCGCGGTGGCAGCCCCTTCGACGCGGACCCCGGTGTCCAGGGCTTCGCGTCCGGGCTCTACACCGACCCCAACTCCTCCACCGCGAACGGCACTTCGGCCGAGCAGAAGGGCCGCCTCCTGCACTACCAGGACCTCATCAAGGTCGGCCTGAGCGGCAACCTCGCCAAGTACCGCTTCACCGACACGGACGGGAAGGATGTCACCGGCGCCGAGGTCGACTACAACGGCACGGCCGCCGGATACGCGGACGCGCCCGGCGACGCCCTCGCCTATGTCGACGCGCACGACAACGAGTCGCTGTTCGACGCGCTGACGTACAAGCTGCCCGCCGGGACGAGCGCCGCCGACCGGGCCCGGGCGCAGGTCCTCGCGATGGCCACCGCCACCCTCTCGCAGGGGCCGTCCCTCTCCCAGGCCGGAACCGATCTGCTGCGCTCCAAGTCCCTGGACCGCAACTCCTTCGACAGCGGCGACTGGTTCAACGCGATCCACTGGAAATGCGCGGACGGCAACGGCTTCGGGCGGGGTCTGCCGATGGCGGCCGACAACGAGTCCAAGTGGCCGTACGCGAAAGGCCTGTTGACGTCGGTGAAGGTCGGCTGCGGGCAGATCGAGGGGGCCTCGGCCGCGTACCGGGATCTGTTGAAGATCCGTACGACGGAGAGCGTGTTCTCGCTCGACACGGCCGGGCAGGTGCAGGCGAAGCTGTCGTTCCCGCTGTCCGGGAAGGACGAGACGCCCGGGGTGATCACCATGGAACTCGGTGATCTTGTCGTCGTGTTCAACGCGACGCCGAGCGGGCAGGAACAGCGGGTGGACGCCCTGGCCGGTACGGGCTACCGGCTGCACCCGGTGCAGGCCGCGGGCTCGGACGCCGTAGTGAAGTCCGCTTCTTACGACAAGGGCACCGGCACTTTCGTGGTTCCGGAACGCACTGTGGCGGTATTCACCCGGACATCCTGAAAGCGCATTATCGTGGTGGGGCGGGCTGTGACATCGGCCTGCCCCACCGGTGTGTCAAAGGGCCAGGGCTGACAAATGGACGTCGATGGCAAGCTGACGCACGCGACCGTGCTGCTCGTGGACGACGAGCCCGCGAGCCGGTTCGCGGTCGAGAGTGTGCTGAGCAGGGCCGGACATCGGGTCCTCGCGGTCGGCAGCGGCGGCGAGGCGCTCGCCGAGCTCGATGTGCGGCTGCGCAAGGGGAACCTGCCCGACGTGGCGCTGATCGACGTGCATCTGCCGGACATGAGCGGGTTCGACCTCTGCCGGCTGCTCAAGGAACGGCCGCGCATGGCGGGCCTGCCGGTCGTGCATGTCTCCGCCCTCGCCGTCCCCCCGAGTGACCGCTGCGCGGCGCTCGACGCGGGCGACGAGGCCTATCTGACGGTGCCCGCCGAGCCCGAGGAGATCGAGGCGGCCGTCCGGGCCGCGGTCCGGGCCGCCCGGCTGCGGGCCGACGACCAGGCGCTCGTCAAACGGCTGACCCTGCTGTCGGAGATGATCGTCACCATCCAGGCGGCGCGCTCCCTCCAGGAGCTCGTCGAGGTCGCCGCCGACGGCACCGCACGCCTCACCAACACACCCGCCGCCGTGTTCGTCCTCGACCGGGACGACGAGCTGTACCGCGGGCTGCCCCGGGACCGCACCTCGGTCGCGCTGCCCGGCCCGGACGCCGACCGGGCCGTGGCCCGGCTGCTGCGGCGGCTCTCCCAGGGGCAGTCCGGAGTGCAGATCACCACCGTGCCCGCGCCGCTGTGGCCCACCGGGCTCTTCCGGCCCGGCGTGGAACACGACGCCCGGCTCGCGGTGGTCCTCACCCAGGAGGGCCGCGCCCCGGTCTGTCTCGCCGCCCCCACCCGCGGGCTGCGCCGGGTGGGCCCCGAGGCCGAGGCGCTGCTGGCGCAGCTCGCCCAGGCCACCGCGCTCGCCGCCGAGCCGCTCCTCATGTACCAGGTCGAGCGGAATGTCGCCCTCACCCTCCAGCGCAGCTTCCTCCCCAAACCGGACCAGCTGCCCGAACTCCCGGGCGTCGACGCCGCCGTCCGGTACGTGCCCGCCTCCCAGGACGCCGAGATCGGCGGCGACTTCTACGCCGTACTGCGGGCCGGCGGGGGAGTGCTCTTCGCCGTCGGCGACGTCGTCGGGCACTCGCTGGAGGCGGCCACCGTCATGGTGGAGATACGGCACGCGCTGCGCGCCTACTGCGTCGACGAGAGCGACCCGAGCGTGCTCGCCGAGCGGCTGGACCGGATGCTGCGGCACTACCACCCCGAGACCACGGCCACCATGTGCCTGGTCCTCGTCGACCCCGACACCGGGCGCGCCCTCATCTCCAACTCGGGCCACATCCCGCCGCTGATCGTCCGGGACGCCGGCACCGCGGACTACGCCAAGGCGGCGGGCCCGCTGCTCGGCGTGGGCCTGTCCCACCCGCCGCCCACCGAGCTGTTCCTCGAACCCACCGACCGGCTCCTGATGATCACCGACGGTCTGATCGAGACCCGCGGCACGGACATCTCGGCCTCCATGGAACATCTCCGCGCCGCCGCCTCCGGCGCCCTGCCCGGCCTCGACGCCCTGTGCGACACCCTCCTCGACTGCTTCGGCGTCGACCGGGAGGACGACATCGCGATGCTGGCGCTGCGGCTAGGGTGAGCCCGTCATTGGCTGAGAACAACAGGGGAATCCCATGCCGCAGATCACCGTCGACCACTCCCACACGATCTCCTTCGACCAGGACGGTTTCGCCCGTGCGCTGCACGAGGCGGTGGTCGAGATCGCCGCGGCCAAGCCGGAGGCGTGCAAGACCCAGTTCCGCCCGGCCGAGTACACGGCCTTCGGGTACGAGGGTCTCGACGAGCTGGGACACACCGTCGTCCATGTCACCCTCGGCCTGCTCGCCGGCCGCACCGAGGAGACCAAGGCGAAGCTGACCGAGAAGGTCCTGGAACTCCTCCGCGAGTACATCGACGAGGACGGCTCCGTGCTGCACGCCTCCGCCGAGGTACGCGAACTCGACGCGTCGTACCGGAAGTTCGAGCGCTAGAACCTGTCCTTGGTCGCTGGTCGCTGTTCTACGACGCCAGTGCGACGAGCCGGACGACGAGGTCGGTGAACGGCCCGTCGCCCGGCTCGTTCCTGAGGGACTCGCGCAGCAGCGCGGCCAGTTCGTCGTCGTAGGCGGCGCTCACCGCCGCCAACGCCCCGAAGTCGTGCACGAGTTGGCGTTCCAGATCGGCGCGCGGGATACGCCGGCCGTCCAGCCAGATCAGTGCCGTCGACTCGACCAGCGAGATCCACGATCGGATCATCAACTCCAGCCGGGCGGGCGGCTGTTCGACCTTCATATGGGACAGGATCTGGAGGTACGCGGCCTGCCGCACCCCGTCCACGAGCGCGTTGGTGGTGGACGAGCCGACCGCCGGACCACCGCGCATCAGCGCCGCGAAACCGGGCCCGTGGTCGTCCACGAAGTCGAAGAACCGGCCCATCGCCCGCAGCAGCCGTCCCCCCAGCGAGCCCTCCTCAGGCACCACGAACCGCCCGGCGAGATCGTCCGAGGCGCGCTGCAACGCGGCCTCGTACAGGCTGAGTTTGCCGGGGAAGTAGTGGTAGACGAGCGGTCGCGAGATGCCCGCGGCGGCGGCTATCTCGTCGATGGAGACCTCGTCGGGCGAGCGATGGCTGAACAGGTCGAGAGCGACGCCGATCAACTGCTGCCGCCGTTCCTCGACTCCCATCCTGCGGCGAACCCCGGTACTCATGCGAACACCTTACCGATCTCATCCGACCCCGAACGAACCGGACCGACCAGGGTTGTTCACATCACCCCATCACAGATCCAACACCAGACGCACACTTCGGGCCCTGGACACGCAGATCAGCATCGAGTCGGCCCGCTCCGCGTCCGTCAGCAACTCGTCCCGATGCTCCACTTCCCCTTCCAGCACCCGCTGTTGGCAGGTTCCGCAGAATCCCTGCTCGCAGGAGTAGAGGGTGTCCGGCAGCTCCGCACGGACGGCGGCGAGCACGGTGGAGTCGGCGGGGACCGTCAACGTCCTTCCGCTGCGCCGGAGTTCGAGCTCGAACGCCTCGCCCTTCGACGCGGCCCGGGGCGTGAAGCGCTCCACGCGCACGTCCGGGAAACGTTCCGCGACGGCTGCCGTGAGCCCCTCCGGCCCACAGCAGTAGACGGCGGTCCCCTCCGGAACGTCAGCCAACTCCCCGTCCAGATCGGGGAGTCCGGTCACAACGGTCACCCGGTCCGGGCCGAGCTCCTCGATCTCCGCCAGGAACGGCATCGACTCCCGCGTCCGGCCCGCGTACAGCAGCCGCCAGTCGGCGCCCTCGGGCAGGGCCCGCAGCATCGGCAGGACGGGCGTGATCCCGATCCCGCCGGCCACGAAGACGTACTTCGGGGCCGCGACGAGCGGGAACCTGTTGCGCGGCCCCCGCACCTCCAACTCCGCTCCCACCCGCACCTGTTCGTGCACCTCGCGCGACCCGCCCCGCCCGTCCTCGACCAGCCGTGTCGCGACC
The DNA here is from genome assembly GCF_053598575.1 of Streptomyces sp. NPDC001100. Taxonomy (NCBI): domain Bacteria; kingdom Bacillati; phylum Actinomycetota; class Actinomycetes; order Kitasatosporales; family Streptomycetaceae; genus Streptomyces; species Streptomyces sp. NPDC001100. The sequence continues at coordinate 40,135 of NZ_JBSFKO010000046.1, read as the reverse complement.
GTGTACGAGGAGGTGTCCGCCGGATCCCCGCACAGCGAGTACTGCCGCACCAGCCCCGAGGGCAGCACCAGATCGATGTGCGCCCCCGGCTCCCAGCCCGGCAAGTCCCTTCCTTCCAGCCGCAGTTGTACGACGCCCTCGGCGACCGTCTCCTTCGCGGCGACCCGCAGCCGCAGTGCCCGGGTGCGCGGCCGGCCGGAGATCGGCGGGTCCAGCGCGGGCAGCGGCCACAGCGGCGATACCCGCACCCGGCGCCGCAGCGCGCGCCGGGTCAGTAGCGCGGCACCGGCCAGCACCGCGACCGTGAGCGGCCTGGGCACTACTCGGCCCTCTTCTCGGCGGCCAGCGCCGCGGGCGAGGAGGCCAGATAGGCGACGGCCTGCTCGGTGCTGCCCTCCTGCGAGGGGTGGTAGGCGCGGCTCAGGTAGCGGGGTATGGACCTGAGCATGTCGCCGGTGGCGGGCAGGGTGCCACGCCTGCCGCCGACGTAGAAGTCCTTGAAGCTCGCGTGTGCGTCGACGAGGGTCGGGTCGTTCGCCATGAAGAAGCGGGCTCCGCGCTGCCACAGGAACATCAGCGCGGCGAACGCGGTGGCCCAGGTGCGGGCGCGCCGCCGGTAGTTGCCGTCGACGTGCATGAAGAGGTCGAAGGCGACGGACCGGTGCTCGACCTCCTCGGCGCCGTGCCAGCGCAGCAGGTCCAGCATCGTCGGATCGGCGCCGCGCCGGTCCAGCTCCTCGGCGTTCAGCACCCAGTTGCCGAGGAACGCCGTGTAGTGCTCGATGGCCGCGATGATCGCGACCCGCTCCAGCAGCCACCACCTGCGGGCCCGCCCCGGGGGCAGGGTGCGGTCGCCGAGCAGCTTCTCGAAGAACCAGTCGACCTGCGCGGTGTACGGCGTCGGGTCGAGGCCCAACTCCCGCAGGTGCGGGAGGACTTCGTCGTGGGCCTGGGAGTGCATCGCCTCCTGGCCGATGAACCCGATCACGTCCTCGCGCAGCCGCTCGTCCCGGATGAGGGGCAGCACCTGCTTGTAGACGTGCACGAACCACCGCTCACCGGCGGGCAGCAGCAGATGCAGCACGTTGATCGTGTGCGTGGTGAACGGATCGCCGGGCACCCAGTGCAGCGGGGTGCCCTCCCAGGAGAAGGACACCTTTCGGGCCTTGAGCGGCTGCTTGTTGGACATGGCGTCAATGTACTGACGGGTAAGTCCGTGGGGAACCCTTGTGCGGGGACTTGTTGACGCGAGTGTCAGCTAGAGCCTTCGGTGAGCGTCTAACGGAGGCCCGTGACCGTCGTGCCGTCGTCCAGCGTGCCGTTCAGCTCGGCCTGGACGCCCTGCTTCGTCCTCACGGCCAGCAGACCGCCCTGCGCCGAGCCGGTCACCCCGCCCGTCGCCCTGATCGACTTCGTGTCCTTCCCGCCCGCGGCCAGCAGGTACCAGGTGCCCGCCGCCGACTTCCACAGCACCCCGGCCAGCACCTGCGGGTCACGCGCCCCGCACGCCGCCACGTCCTGCGCCTTCGCGGCGACCGCGCCGTACGTCCCGCCCGGCGTGTGGAACTGCGCCAGCACCCGCTCGCCGCCGCCTCGCCAGGTCTCGGCCCGGGTGCACACCCAGGCCGCCGTGCCACTCGCGTCGGGCAGCGGCTGCTGGGCGTACTGCCAGGCGTTCACGGACCGCACGCCCAGCGAGCGCATCGCGCCGAGGGAGCAGGCGAAGGGGGCCCAGGCACGCTGGGTCTCCGCGCCGGACACCTCGTGGGCCGAGCCGGGCCGGCCGGCGGTGAGGTGCGCGGGGACCAGTTCGCCGAGGTCGCTCATCAGGCGGGTGCCCGTGTCGTCGGTCAGCTGGAGCACGTTCCACGACGTGCACGCGCCGGTCTGCTGGGCGGGGCTGGCCAGCGGCGAGGTGATGCCGTCGGTGAGGGTCATGGGCAGAGTGCCGGCGTTCGGCTTCAGCAGGTCCCGCTCGGCCGCTTTCTTCACCCAAGGGGCCGTCAGATAACGGACGTTGCCGTCAGCCCGGTCCAGGACCACCGCGTTCGCCTCGGTGCCGGTGGCGCCGTCGACCCGCGCGAAGTCCAGCGCGGCGCCCTTGGTGCCGTCCTTCGGTTCGGCGTAGCGGGCGATGCGCAGACCGTCGTAGAGGATCACCACGCGGGCGTTGTCGACCGTTCCTGCGTACAGGAGTTGGGGCGGTCCTGCCGGGCCGCCGGAAGGGGTGCCGGGGGTCGCCGAGACCTGGACGGACTCGCCGGGGCGGGCCCATACGGCGAGGGCGCGGCGCAGCAGGGCGGTGTCCTTCGTGAGGTCGCCACGGGCGGGCCAGACGGAGAAGTCCTTGCGGGTGGCGGACTCCCAGGCGGTGGGCACGACCCTCGTCAACTTGCCGGGGTTCAGGGCGGCTTCGGCCGCCGGGTTCTCGGCATACGCGGGTGCGGCGGCGCCGTCCGGGCCCCAGCCGCCGCCCGGCAGCACGAGCAGCGCGCCGCACACGGCGACGGCCGCGGCGGCGGCCAGCGCGGCCTTGCCGTGCTGGCGGCGGCGCATCAGATCGGTGGGCCGGGCGTGCAGCGAACAGGGGTCGAACTCGGGGGAGTTCAGCAACTCGTACTGCGCGGGCGCCTCGTCGGCCTCGCGCAGCGCCTCGTCCACCTCGTCTACTCCGGCCGCAGCCAGTACGCGGCGTACGTCGCCGTCGGGCAGCTTCTCCAGGCCGCGCAGCGCGTACACCGCGCGGGCCGCGCCCGACAGGGCCGACAGCCGCTGGTCCAGGGCGAGTTCGTCGGCGCCGCCTGAACGCGGGAAGAGCCGCAGGCCCCACACCTGGGGGAGCAGCGGCGGGAGTTGGGAGCGCTTGGGCCACGCCCGGAACGACAGCGGGAGGCCCGCCTCCAGTGCCGTACGCACCACTCGGAGGCGGACGAACGCGTAGCCCGGGTCGCCGTCCCGCCCTGTCGACTGGGCCGGGATCGCCGACGCCGACGCGCGGCCCCTGGGCAGGGCGCGCTGGGTGAGGGCGTGCGCGGTCAGGACGCGCCGGTTGCGGCCGAGGCTCGGGGGGAGCACCAGATAGGCGAGCCGGACGAGCCGTGGATAGTGCTCGACGAGCGCGGCCTCGGCCTGTTCGACATCGACGACCGGGGCGATGGGTGAAGCTGCGGGGCGCTTGGCGACATCCTGTGACTGCACGTTCAGCAAAACGAGCGAATCGTGAGTTGGTCACCGCCACCCGGGTGACTCAGTCCTCCGGCTCCACCAGCGCCCGCGCGTAATTCGCCATCGACCGCTGGTAGCGCGGCAGATGGGGCGCCAGCGCGCCCAGCACGAGGGACAGGCCCTCGCGGTCGCGGCCCAGGCTGGACAGACACAGGGCGAGGCACGCGCGTACCGCGTCGTCCAACTCGTCCGAGGGGCCGTCGAGTTCGGGCGTGAGCAGCTTGACGCCCTCCTCCGCCTGCCCGATGTTCCGCAGCGAACTGGAGAGTTGGATCTTCGCGCGACGGCCCTTGTACCCGTCCAGCCCGCGTGCCAGCGCCTCCCGGTACAGCGGAGCGGCCTGGTCCGAGTGCCCGGTCGAGTCCCAGGCGCAGGCCTGCTCGAAGGGGCCGAGCGGGCTGCCGTCCGGGAGTTCGGCGACGAGCGCGTCGATCACGGCCCGGAAGTCGGCGGCCCGCTCTTCCGGATAGTCGTCGAAGGTCGCCCAGGCGGCGGTCACGCGGTCTTCCCAGTCTCTGTTCACGGGCGCCACCTTCGCACACGCGTCCAGCCGGGGCCCAGGGATTTGAGTGCGGGGCCCGTTGTGTCCGTATCGAAGGAGAAGGCCCCTCGTCGGGGCCGTCTGCGGCATGCTGCTGACCGGACTAGCGGAGGAACGACAGATGAGGCTGACCCGACCGATGCTCGCGGTGGCCGGCGCCACGGCGGCGCTGGCGCTGGTGGGCTGCGGCGCCGACACCAAGGCCGCGACCATACCTCCGGCGGCCACCGGCAGCCTGGAGAGCCTGGCGGCCAAGGTGAAGTGCACGCCCGACATCCAGACCGACGCCGACGAAATCCGCCAGGCCATCTGCAAGATGAGCTACGGCAAGTTCGTCCTCGCGACCTTCGCCACCGACCGCGGCCAGCGCGAGTGGATCAACGACGCCAAGGACTACGGCGGTTTCTACCTCGTCGGCCGCAAGTGGGTCGCCGTCGGCACCGAAAAGATCGTCAAGAAGCTCCAGCTGACGCTCGGCGGCGACGAGGAGATCGGCACCGACCACTCGAAGCACACCAGCTGAACCAGCTGAACTCCCTTTGGGGAAAGTCCCCTTGGGGGCACACGAAAGCGGGCGGTGGGAGAATCCCACCGCCCGCTTCGTACTACCGGGTCCTACCGGCTAGCTGCGCTCACTGGCACTTCTTGCCGGTGTTGATGCAGTTGGCGATCGTCGCCGCCAGGTTGTTCTTGGTGACGCTGATGAAGTCGTCGTGGTCGGTCGACGCCTTGTGCAGCTGCTCCGGGAAGCCGTCCACCGCGTAGGCGTTCTTGACCACGCCGTTCTGGATGGTGGGCGGGGTGATCTTGTAGACGAGGCGCATCGTCAGCTGCGGGATGGCCTTGAAGCCGTTCCCGCAGACGCCGCTCGCCGGGTCCGCGAAGGCCACGTGCGTACGGTGGTTGGCGCTGTCGATGTTCACGCCGTCCCAGCAGCTCTGGAAGGCGAAGGTGCGCACCACGTTGCTGCCCTGCGGGCAGATCGGGTACTGCTCCGTCAGCTGGACCTTGTTCTCGAAGCCGGTGCAGCTCCAGTGCGCGTTGGCGTTGGCCAGACCGTTGGTGAGGGTCTTGGCGTCACCGGTGATGATGCGCAGGAACTGCGGCATCGCGACGACCTTGCTGGCCGGCGAACCGACGTACTTGATCTGCGCCGACTGCGGGGTCAGGATCTTGCCGACGTTGCCTTCCTTGCCACCGCCGAGCGCGTTCGCGTCGAACTCCTGCGAACCGTCCTGCACACGCACGACCGGCCAGTAGTAGGCAGAGAGGTCACTCTGGTTCTGGCAGCTGGAGGGGGCGGCCAGCAGCGAGTCGTTCGTGGAGAACGCGTTGACCTTCTGGTTGCCGACGTAGTCGTGCTCGTGGTGCGCGCCGTTGTTCACGCCGGGCGCCACGATGACGTTGTCGGTGTTGTGGTTCTTGTTGGCGTTGACACCGCACCTGGTGGTGAAGGAGCCCGTCGAGGCCTGAGCCTGCTTCTGCGGCTTCGCCTGGACGTTGTTCGCGACCTTCGTGATGTCCACGAAGTCCGCGGCCGTCGGACCGTTGCCGGCCTGACCACCGTTGTTGGCGGCGGGCGCGGAGGCGCTGGCGCTCGGAGCGGCCGTGTTGCCGTTGTTCTGGCCGCCGTTGTTGTTGTTCTGACCACCGTTGTTGTTGCCACCGTTGTTGTTCTGACCCCCCGCGGTGGTCGTGTTGGTGGCGGTCTGCGTCGTACAGGCAGCGAGCTGCTTCAGTGCAGCCGCATTAACACTGCCGCCCACTCGCTGGATGTCGATGCGGATGCGGTCGATCGTCGCGGCCCGCTTCTCCTTGAGGGGGCCGACGATCGCGTTCTGCACGAAGCTCGCGTCGTTGGCCTGGGCCTGGCGCGTCGACGCGAGCCGGGCGTAGGCCTCGGTGATCTGCTTGTCCAGGTTCGCCAACTCGGTGGCGACACCCTGACGAGCCTTCTGCGGCACGTTCGTCAGCTGCTGGCCGACGTCCGGGCAGGCGATCGTCGCGACGGTCGCCGCGGCGGCCTTCGTCTGGTTCTGGCCCGACGAGTTGGACTCGTGAGCCGAAGCGTTCATCTGTGCCCAGAGCAGCCCGGCCCCACCGAGCGCTAGGGCAGCCGAGGCGGCAATGGCCTTGGTGGCCATCGGCGTACGGCGTTTACGATCATTGCGTCCCATGGAACTCCTCTGACTTCCTTGCGGGGCAGCGAGGCGCCCGACAGGAGTGAAGCGGCTCCCTCAGATACGCAGGAGGTCCCAGGAGTGTTCAGCCGTCTCATAAATTGATGAGAGGTTCCTGCATAAGTCCCCTCTCAACTGGCCCCTAAACACCGGCAGTTGTGATCAACTCACAGCTAGTGCTCAGCGTCCCTGGTCCAAATAGGCCAATACCGCCAGTACGCGGCGATTGTCGTCGTCGGAGACTTCCAGCCCCAGCTTGGCGAAAATATTGGACGTGTGCTTCCCGATCGCCCGTTCCGTCACGACGAGTTGCCCCGCGATCGCCGCGTTCGACCGCCCCTGCGCCATCAGTTCGAGGACCTCGACCTCCCGGGGCGTCAGCCGCCCCAGCGGCCGGTCGTCGGCCGCCCGCCGCGCCAGCAACTGCTGAATGACCTGCGGATCCATCACCGTCCCCCCGCCCGCCACCCGCCGTACGGCGTCCACGAACTGCTCCGCGTCGAACACCCGGTCCTTCAGCAGATAGCCCACCCCGCCACTCCCGTCGGCGAGCAACTCCCGCGCGTACAACTGCTCCACGTGCTGCGAGAGCACCAGCACCGGAAACCCGGGACGCTCCCGCCGCGCCCGCAACGCGCACTGCAGCCCCTCGTCGGTGTGCGTGGGCGGCAGCCGTACGTCGACCACGGCCACGTCCGGCGCCAACTCGGCCAGCGCCTTGGTGAGTTCGGGCCCGCTCTCCACCGCGGCGGCGATCTCGAAGTCGTAGGCCTCCAACAGCCGCACCAGCCCGTCCCGCAGCAGGAACAGGTCTTCGGCTAGGACAACACGCACGGAATCTCCATGGTCACCACGGTGGGACCGCCCGCGGGGCTGCTGACGGCCAGGACGCCGTCGAATGTACCGAGTCGCCGCCCGACTCCGGAGAGTCCCGACCCCGCCCCGACCACCGCACCACCCCCGCCGTTGTCGGTGACGGAGATCCGCAGCCTCCCCTCCTCGTGGTGGAGGTCGACCCAGATCCGGTCGGCACCGGAGTGCTTGACGGCGTTGGTCAGCGCCTCGCTCACCGCGAAGTACGCGGCCGACTCGACCGGCGCGTCCGCCCGCCCGCCGAAGTCCACGCCCACCTCCGTCGGCACCGGCATCCGCAGCGCCAACGCCCTGACGGCATCCCCGAGTCCACGCTCCGCCAGCACCGGCGGATGGATCCCGCGCACGAGGTCGCGCAGTTCGCCCAGCGCCTCGGCGGAGGACTGACGCGCCCGGCCCAGCAGCTCCTTGGCCTTCGCCGGGTTCTTCTCGATGAGCGCCTCGATCGTGCCGAGATCCATCCCCATGGCCACCAGCCGGGCCTGCGCACCGTCGTGCAGATCGCGCTCGATCCGCCGCAGCTCGGCCGCCGAGGAGTCCACGGCGTCCCGCCGAGTCTCGGTCAACACCCTTACCCGCTCGGCGAGTTCACCCTGCGCCGGGGCGAGCACGGAACGGGTCAGCAGGAAATGGACGCGCAGCAGGGCGGGCGTGAGGAAGTAGGAAGCAACGAGCAGCGCGACACCCAGCAGCCCCGCGAGCAGCGCACTGCCCTGCCCGCTCACCGGCACGAACCCGTACCACCACCCCACATACGTCCCGTCCGTGAACACCCGCCACAGTCCGAAGGCCAGCGCGAACCCCTCCAGCGGATAGAACACGAGAGCCGCGGGCACCAGGGCGGTGACGAACCCGGCGACCGTGTCGACGGGCAGCCACCGGACATCACGCCAGGTGGCGGGGTCGCCGAGCATCCGGAAGGTACGCGTCCAGGGTCGCGCACCATGAGGCACCGGCCGATAGGCCGGCGGAATCCGCACCCCGCACCACTCCACGGCGAACAACCGCCGCCGATCCGCGTGCGCCCGCACGCCTGCCAGCACCCAGGGCGTGGTGATCAGCCCGATCCCCACCGGGATGAGCACGAGGGAGACGAGCGTGAGAACGAAGAGGACGAGCGACCCGTAGAGGGAGAGCAGAGCGAGCGCGAGGCCGCGCAGCCCGGCCGTGACGACTGTACGGGCCCTGTTGGTGTCCATGGGCCCAGTCTCACGGAGCGGGAGGACGAGGTCACGGGGCCGAGCCACCATGGAGGGGGTGTCGCTGTCCCCACCTGGTTTTTAGGCGCGCGGGGAACTGCGCGACCAGCCCCCACGCACCCGCAGTCGACAAACCACCCCTACAACGGCACCCCAAGCACCTTCGCTTCTACAACAGGGTCAAGCCCCACCGCCGGCCGATCCGGCCGCTGAGGTGCGGAACCTCCAATGCCCTGCAACCAGTCCCACGTATCAGCCACCGTCTCCTCGACGGACCGACAGCTCAACCCCGTAGCAACCGCCCGAGACACATCCGCACTGTGCAACGCGTCGTACCCCTCACTCCCGGCCGGAATCCACACCGGCAACTGAGTCCACGGCTCGATACCGGCATCGAGCACGACATCCGCAGAGGTCCACCGCAACTCGGCCACCCCACCCGTGACCCGCACACACGCGTCCAACAACGACCCCGTCGTCGCGTGCCCCTGCGGCGAGATCAGGTTGTACGCCCCGCTCAACTCCCGCTCCACCGCCCCGAGCACCCACTTCGCGAGGTCCCGCACATCCACGTACTGAAGAGCAAGCTCCCGCGGCCCAGGCGCCAGCACCGGCCCACCCCGCGCGACCCGGGTCAGCCACCACGGCAGCCGCCCGATGTTCTCGTACGGCCCGAGGATCAGCCCCGCCCGCACGAACACGGACCGCTCCGCCCCGAACGCGGCGAGCGCGGCCAGCTCCCCGCCCCGCTTGTCGCGCGCGTAGTCCGTCTTGCCGGCGTCGGGCTCGGCGCCCTCGACGACGGGCGCGTCCTCGGTGTACCCGGCGGGCGGCGCCCACTCGTACACCGAGCAGCTCGACACATACACGTACCGGGCCGCCCGCCCGGCGAGCAGCCGTGCGGCGTCGTGCACCGCGCGGGGCGCCGCCGACCAGGTGTCGACGACGGCGTCCCACTCGCCCTCGGCCAGCGCGGCGAGCCCACCGGGCGCGGTGCGGTCACCCCGCAGCGCCCGCACCCCGGGCAGGGGCTCGTGCCGTCCCCGGTTGAGGACGGTCACCTCCCAGCCCCGCCCGAGGGCCGCCTCCACGACGGCCCGTCCCGCGAACTCCGTACCGCCCAGCACCAGAAGTCTCATACCTGCGACTCTGCCCGCGCGGCCCGCGGAACGGAACGTGAATCTGCTGTCGGCAGATGATCAGCGCGCGGTCGGCGGCGTGTACTTGTACCCGACCCGGCGCACCGTCTGGATCGCCTTGCGGTGCTCGACGCCCAGCTTGCGGCGCAGCCGGGCGATGTGGACGTCGACGGTGCGGCCGTCGCCCACGTGCCCGTAGCCCCACACCGTGGTGACGAGCTGGTCGCGCGTGTGCACCCGGTTGGGGTGGGCGACGAGGTGGGCGAGGAGTTCGAACTCCAGGTACGTGAGGTCGAGTTCCTCGCCCTTGAGCTGCGCGGTGCGCTGCACGGTGTCGATGCGGACGAGCGGTTCGGCGTCGGCGGTGAGGCCGGCGGTGATGTCGGGTCCGCCGTCGGGCAGCACGTCGGGGTGCCCGGTCCGGGCGAGGTGCGGGCTGTCGGCCGGGATGAGGACGAGGTACCCGACCATCGGCGGCTGCCCAGGAAGGGTGGGCAGCGTGTGCGGCGGCGCCGGCAGCCAGGTGGCACCCGGCGGCAGGAACTCCGCGACGCCGATCACCTCGTCCCGGTCGACGGCACGCAGATGGTTCCGCGTGCCGGTCGGGGCGGGGGAGGACGCCGGGGCGTCGAGGGTGGCGGAGGGCAGAGAACGGATGATCGCCATGAGAGGTCAGCTCTTTCGCGCGAGAGGTTCGTCGAGGGACGTACGTCGAGGCGCGCGGGCCGGAGGCCGAGGGTGTACGGCTTTAGAGGGCCGGCGCGTTCATCGCGCGACAACACACCCGGTCGAAGTCATGGTGCTGACGGGAAGGCCAGAAGGGCTCCAGGTCATGGCGACCCGTCGCTCCGCACTTCTGGTAGTTGCCCATGGGCCCATTGAAGCAGACACACGCCCGCAACAGGACCCTCCTCTCACAGCTTGGACGCCCCCTTGGCGGGAAATTGACGGCCGGCCCCTCATCCCACCAGCCGTCTGTGCCAGGTCAGCGGCCTGACGTCGATCGCGTTGTCCGGATCGCCGTCCCAGTCGGCGGACAGTCCGGCGGCCCGGAGCGCGGCCAGCACCTCGTGCCCGACGGTGGTGGTGGTCTCGGCGGAGCCGTCGAACCCGCCGTAGTGCAGAGCGAGTCCGTGCCCCTCGGCGGCGTGCTCGGTGACCTGCTGATGGAAGAAGACGAAGCCACGCGCACCCTCCCGCTCCGCGCCTATCTCCGCGAGGCCGCAGCCCCGGCAGCAGGCGAAGTTCTCCCGGGCCGTGATGCCGCTCGCGTTCAGCGCCTCGAAGGCGCGGGTGAGCCGGTCCGGGTCGGTGCCCCCCTCCCAGGCCGCCTGCTCGGTCACGCGCTCCACCCACAGCCGGTCCACCAGCCGCGCGGCCTGGGCGCGGGACACCGGCCGCTCGTCGCCCTTCACGAGGTAGTCCTCGGCGATCTCGGTCAGTGTCCTCCGGTCGTCGTAGCCGCAGCGCAGCCGTGTCCTGACCCGTTCCTCGACCTTCTCCCGCACCTCGTCCGGGAGTTCGGGCACTTCTTCCCGGGGGCCGAGGTCGACCGGCTCCCAGTCGAGGCCCGCGTCCCAGCCGGCCGTCTGCCCTGCCCAGCCGGTCAGCAGCTCCGTCACGCGCAGGGGATCCGTGAGGTTCGTGCCGTAGAACTCGGTCTCGCTCAGGCGGTGTTCCAGCCGGTAGTCGCCGCCGTTCTCGTGCCACACCTGGGCGAACACGTCCGGGAGGTCGGGTATCCGCTGCACGATCAGGAAGCGGTCGCGGGCGCCCCCGATCCGCGCCACCAGCTCCCGCAGCCTCCCCCACTCTCGAATTCGCTCGAGCGGGGGGACCCCCATCGCCGAAGTCCGCGGGTATGTCTGCCCGTTCTCCGTCTCGACCTTGATGTCGAGACCCTCGTCGATGCCCGTGAGGCCCCCGTCGATGTCCATGGATCGAGACTCGCACGCGCCACTGACAACGCGAGGGGGCGCCCACCGTGACGGTGGGCGCCCCCTCGCGCAGGTGCGGGGCGGATCAGACCTGGCCGGCCTTCTCCAGCGCGGAGCAGCACGTGTCGACGATCAGGCGGGTGACGACGTACGGGTCGACGTTGGCGTTCGGGCGGCGGTCCTCGATGTAGCCCTTGCCGTCCTTCTCGACCTGCCAGGGGATACGGACCGAGGCACCGCGGTTGGAGACGCCGTAGGAGTACTCGTTCCACGGGGCGGTCTCGTGCAGGCCCGTCAGGCGGTCGTCGATGCCGGCGCCGTAGTTCTTGACGTGGTCGAGGGGCTTGGAGCCCTCGCCGAGGGACTCGCACGCGGTGATGATCGCGTCGTAGCCCTCGCGCATCGCCTTGGTGGAGAAGTTGGTGTGCGCGCCGGCGCCGTTCCAGTCGCCCTTGACCGGCTTGGGGTCGAGGGTCGCGGAGATGCCGAAGTCCTCGGCGGTGCGGTAGAGCAGCCAGCGGGCGATCCACAGGTGGTCGGAGACCTCCAGCGGGGAGACCGGGCCGACCTGGAACTCCCACTGGCCGGGCATGACCTCGGCGTTGATGCCGGAGATCGCGAGGCCGGCCTTGAGGCAGTTCTCCAGGTGGGCCTCGACGATCTCGCGGCCGAAGATCTCGTCGGCGCCGACGCCGCAGTAGTAGCCGCCCTGGGGGGCCGGGAAGCCGCCCTCGGGGAAGCCCAGCGGGCGGGAGCCGTCGAAGAAGGTGTACTCCTGCTCGATGCCGAAGATGGGCTCCTGCGAGCCGAACTTCGCGACGACCTCGGCGAGCGCGGCACGGGTGTTGGACTCGTGCGGCGTGAAGTCGATGTCGAGGACCTCGCACATGACGAGGATGTCGTCGCCGCCGCGGATCGGGTCCGGGAAGCTGGCGACCGGCTTGAGCACGCGGTCCGAGGAGTGCCCCTCGGCCTGGTTCGTGGACGACCCGTCGAAGCCCCAGATCGGGAGTTCGGCACCCTTGGCGTCGTCGGCCAGAATCTTCGTCTTGGAACGGAGCTTGGCCGTCGGCTGGGTGCCGTCGATCCAGATGTACTCAGCCTTGAAGGTCACGGGCCTCATCCTTCGGGGTGGGTCATTCTTCGCACTTGCGGGTGCTGCGGCGCAGCGGCACTGGAGCGCCGCGATTCATGCCGGGCAGCCTGTCAACATGCGATTTCCCGATCATTGCTCAAGTGTGAACCCCGTGTTACCTGGTGGCGCTGTGTCGCGATTCACGTGCCCTGTGTGCGGCGCACCTGTGAGAGCGCTGTTCGCAGTCGCAGACGGGGGTGGTCGGACAGCTCGTATGCGATGGGGTTAGCCCTCGCTCCGCGCCCGCCGTGCATGCCCGGCCCGTTCCAGCCGGTCGGCCGGGGCGCGTACCTCCGTCGGTTCATGCCGTTCTGGTTCGCGAACCGGGCGCTGTGCAGGCCGAGTTCGACCGCGAGGGCCCGGGGACAATGCAGGGGAGGGAGAGGTGAGCCGTATGGGCATCCGTGGTGGGACGTACGAGACGAGCGGCTTCGACCCCGACCGTTTCGGCTCCGCCTACGACCAGGTCATGGCGAAGTGGCCCGACGCGCGGGAGGCGGTGGTCGTCCCGACGCCGTTCGGGGAGACGTACGTGAATGTGTGCGGGCCCGCCGACGGGCGGCCGCTCGTGCTGCTGCCGGGTGGCGGAGGAGCGACCTCGGCGTCCTGGTACGCGCAGGCCGGCGAACTCGCCGGGGCCGGCCACCGCGTCCATGCCGTCGACCTAATCGGCTTCCCCGGCCGCAGTGTCCCGGCGCCCGGCCGCCGCCCGCGCACGGTGGCCGACCTGATGACCTGGCTGGACGCGGTGTTCGACGGGCTGGGCGTGACACCGGCCGCCGACCTCGGCGGTCATTCCTACGGCGGCTGGATCGCCCTGCACTACGCCCTGCACGCGCCCGACCGGACACGCCGTCTGTTCCTCCTCGACCCGACCCAGTGCTTCGCCGGGTTCGAGACGGCGTATCTGCTGCACGCGCTGCCGATGCTGCTGCGGCCCACTCCACGCCGGGTCCGCGCGTTCCTGGAGTGGGAGACCGGGGGAGTGTCGCTGGACCCCGACTGGCTGCGCCTCCAGGAGGCGGGCGCGGGGTTCCCGTCCGCGAAACCGGTGACCGGTCCACGCCCGGCGCCGGACGCGCTGCGCGGGCTCAACGCGTCGGTCCTGCTGCTTCTGGCCGGAAGCAGCAGGACCTATGACACGCACCTGGTGGCGACCCGGGCGGCGAGTCTGCTGCCGCACGTGGAGACCGACATCCTGGCGGACGTCTCCCATCACATGCTGCCGCAGTCCGCGCCTGAGCGACTGGGCCGTCACCTCACCGGTTTTCTCGGATCCTGAGCGTCACCCCACCTTCTGGATCAGAGCACGGCGGATGAGGAACTTGCCGGGCTCACGGACCTGTTCGAATGCGGCGTTGTTCAGCAGGACACAGCTGCCGGAGACCGAAGTCACCTTCACCGTCGTGGACTTGTTGTTGTCCAGGTTGGTGACCTTCAGCGTCGTCCCCGCCGGGAACTGGTTGCTGGAGGCGGCGGGCGCACCGGCCTCGCCGGAGAGCGTCACGGTCGAGCCGTTGCACACCTGGCTGCCCGCGGCGGCGCCGGTACCCGTGTTGCCGGTGTTGCCCGCCGGAGGGGTCGCCTTGGGGGTGGCCGTGGCCGCGGGTGCCGACTGCGCGGGCGCGGTCTGGGAGCCCTGAGCCGACTCCCCAACCGTGCAACCGGACGCCTTCTGCTGCACCTTGATCTGCGCGATGACCGCCTCGCGGTTGGCGATCCGCGCCGCCGACTGGGCGTCGGGATTGGCCTTCTGGCCGGCGATGAAGCTCTGGTTGTTGCCGAGAGCGGTGGCGAGACCCTGGCAGACCGTCGAGTTCGGCGCGGACAGCGTCTTGGCGTTCTGCGTGTTCGTCTGCGAAGCGTTCGACGTGGTGGCCAGAGCGAAGGCCCCGCCTCCGGCGACCGCCGCTGCGGTGACCAGCAGCGCCATCTTCTTCTTCGTGCTGGCAGTTCTCCTGCGCGACATGCGCGGCTCCTGTGGGGTAGGGGACCGTACGCCGCTATGTACGGGATGCCGAACGGTGTAACTCATCCGACACAGAAGTCGCCGAAGTGACGTACGCCACAGGGGAGTTGTGGATCATTCGCCGCGCACCCGCTGCCGGGAGCTACCGGGACAGCGCCTCCCGTACGGCCTCGTCACTGCGCGCGACCACCGCCGTGCCGTCGTCGGCCGTGATGATCGGCCGCTGGATCAGCTTCGGATGCGCGGCGAGCGCCGACACCCACCGCTCCCGCGAACTCGCGTCCCGCGCCCACTCCTTGAGTCCCAGCTCCTTCGCCACGGTCTCCTGGGTGCGGGTGATGTCCCACGGTTCGAGCCCGAGCCGCTCCAGTACGTCCCTGATCTCGGCCTCGCTCGGCACGTCCTCCAGATAGCGGCGGACGGTGTACTCGGCGCCCTCCGCGTCGAGCAGGCTCACGGCGCTGCGGCACTTGGAACAGGCCGGGTTGATCCAGATCTCCATGGGGCCCACGGTACGCGAAAACCCGTCTTCCACCTGCGTCACAGCACCCTCAACAGCCGTTGTGGCCAGGGCGTTTGTCAGTGGCGGGCAGTAGAATAGAAGCAGTGTTCGAGGGTGTCGCCGGGGGGTCCGGACGGCGCCCTGACCGCGACAGGAGGATGTCCGTGCCCGCTGCCGCACTGAAGCCGAAGCCGCTGCCGACCCAGTCCACCGCGAAGCGCTCCGTCCAACTCGACCTGCCCTACGTCCCCGTGGCGAAGCGCCCGCTGCCGCCCGGACGCCCGCGGGAGTGGTACGTCACGCACAACCGCCGCCTCAAGGCGATGCGGCTGGCCATCGCCCTGCTCGACTCGGGCGTCTACGTCCCGAACCAGGCCCGCAACGAGACGATCCGCAGCACCGCCGAACTGATCGGCGTCCACGCACCGTCGGACACGACGTGTCACATGGTGCGGGCGCTGATGCGGTACTCGCGCTGAGCCGTGGCGCCGGGTGCCCTGTGGTCCTGGGGCACCCGGCGCAGGCACGCCGACCAACAAGGGTGTGCCCCTACGCCGACAACTCCTTCTCCACCGGCGTCCGGAACCGCGGAGTCACCCGTGTCGCCCCCACCCACCCCCGCAGCCGTTCCGCCGCCTCCCCGATCGCCGCCTCCGCCTCGCGGCCGACGTCCGTCCGGTCGAGCACGCGCCAGACGATCTCCCCGTCCGGCCGCTGGGCCCAACTGCCCACCACCCGCCCGTTCCACCACACCGTGGGGCCCACGTTGCCGCTGTAGTCGAACAGCGCGGGACGCAACTCCGGTGCCAGGTACCAGTCCCGGTACTGCCAGCCCATCGCCGTCGGATCGAGGGCGGGCAGCAGGGCCGCCCAGGGTTCGGCGGGGCCGGCCGGTGGGGCGAGGTCACCGGCGGCGACGTACCCAGTGCCCTCGTCCAGGGACACCGGCTCGGCACCGATCGCCGCCAGCGCCCGGCGGACCTCCGTCACCCGCCACCCCGTCCACCACTTCAGGTCGGCCTCGGTGGCCGGTCCGCAGGCGGTGAGCCAGCGTCGCAGCAGGGCCGACTGGGCCGCGGCGACGTCGAGTTCGGGATGTTCGGGCGCCACCGCCCAGCGCAGTTGGCTCGACGTCCAGCCGCCGAGCGGACGGCCCCGCACGACCTTCCCCTCGACCCCCAGCACCCTCAGCAGCCGGGTCGACAGGGTGTGGACGCCCTCGTAGCTCTTCCCGGCCGCGTACACCCACTGTTCCCTCAACCTCGGCTCGTCCTCGGCGAGTTCGGCCGCCGTCGCCTGCCCGCGCCGGGCCAGCGCGGCCAGCGTCGCGTCCTCGACCTCCTTCAGCCAGACCGCGTCCGGCGCGCCCGCCTTCGCCATGTCCTTGACCAGCGAGGCCCGTTCACGGGCGGCGACGGTGAGTCCGGTGGACGCGTGCACGACGGCGGTCAGGGCGGTGGGGAACACGAACACCGTGTGCCGCATGCCGTGCATACGGAGGAGGGTGCGGTCGTCGTAGAGGGCGCGGGCGGTCTCGGCCACGGTGCCGGCCGGATCGGCGAGGCGTGCGCCGACGGCCAGGAACACCGTCGCCGGGTCCGAACCGTGCAGGGCGACGAGGGAGTCGGCGACGTCCTCGGGGCTTGCCGCCCGAGTCGTTTCCGCCAGGCGGTGGCGGAGGGCGAGCCGGATCCGCCGTTCGGCCGGGGTGACGTGGCGCGGGCTGCTCATCCGGACCTCCGCTGGAAAGGGTGACTTCTCGACCGACAGTAAACGGGTCGGTGGGTGGGCGGACAATCTGATCGTTCACCTGATCGCCGTGCACGGAATGCGCCCCCACGCCCACCCGGGTTGACTGCCTACATGACCACCCCGGCCGACCGAGCGAACCGGGGCCGCGCCGCGCGCAAACGCGTTCCCCGTTCCGCGCACGCCGGCTGGATCCCCTCCGTGGACCGCCCGGACCCCGTCGCCGTACTGGAACGCCAGGGCCGCGACCGGCTCCCGGAACTCCTCCCGATCCGCTACGGCCGGATGGTCGCCTCCCCCTTCGCCTTCCTGCGCGGTTCGGCCGCCGTGATGGCCGCCGACCTCGCCTCCCAGCCGCACACCGGGCTCACCGTGCAGTTGTGCGGCGACGCGCACCTCCTCAACTTCGGCCTGTACGCGTCCCCGGAACGTGCCCTGCTCTTCGACCTCAACGACTTCGACGAGACGTTCCCGGGCCCCTTCGAGTGGGACGTCAAACGCCTCGCCGCCAGCGTGGCCGTCGCCGCCCGCGAGAACGGCCACGGGGACGGCAAGGCCCACCGCGCCGCCCTGGAGGCGACCGCCACGTACCGTACGACCCTCCGTGCCCTGGCCCGCAAGGGCGAACTCGCCGTCTGGTACGACCGGATCGACGCCGACAGCCTGCTGCCCCTGGTCCGCTCCGCCCGCGACCGGCGCCGGGTCGAGTCCAGCCTCACCCGCGCCCGCCGCCGCACCAGCCTGCACGCCGTCGGCAAACTCACCGAGACCGTCGACGGCCGCCGCCGTATCGTCCGGGACCCTCCCCTCCTGGAACCGGCCGGCGCCTCGGACATGGCAGCCGTACGGAAGATCTTCAGCGACTACCGCTCCACCCTCTCCGAGGAGCGCCGCCTGCTGCTCGACCGCTACCGCTTCGTCGACGCCGCCCGCAAGGTCGTCGGCGTCGGCAGCGTCGGCACCCGCTGCTTCATCGTGCTGCTCGCCGGCCGCGACCAGGACGACCCGCTGTTCCTCCAGATCAAGGAGGCGCGGAAGTCCGTACTGGAGGAGCATCTGCCGAGCGGACCGTACGTCCACCCCGGCCGCCGTGTTGTCGTCGGCCAGCGACTGCTCCAGGCCGCGAGCGACATCTTCCTCGGCTGGATGACCGGACCGCAGGGCCGCGCCTTCTACTGGCGCCAGCTCCGCGACATGAAGGGCTCCGCGGACGTCGCCGGCATGAGCCCGGCCGAACTCCTCGCCTACGGCCGCCTGTGCGGCACCGCCCTGGCCCGCGCCCACGCCCGCTCCGGTGACCGCGTCGCCATCGCCGCGTACCTGGGCGGCACCGACACCTTCGAACACGCGGTGGCCGACTTCGCCTCGGCCTACGCCGCCCAGACCACCGCCGACCACGCGAGCCTGAGCGCGGCGGTGGCGGCGGGTGTGGTGACGGCGGCACCGGGGATCTGACGGGGCGACTCCGGGCCGCACAAAAAGAAGATGCACGCCGAGTGATCGCGCCCCTACGCTGGACACACGTTGCGGAGCTGCCCACCACCGCTTACCGCAGGACGGGCACCACCTCGCGGACTCGGGGCTACTCTCTACGCACCGACGGCCGGACGCCCTCCCCCAGCGCCCCGTCGCGTCCACAACAGATCACCGCTCGTACACACCCACGCCCACGGAGGCCCGTCATGGGCACCATCGTCATATCCGGGACCGTCGTCCTGGTCGTCTTCGGCTTCGGCAACCACATCTGGTGGCTGGCCGCGGTCGCCGTTCTTTTCCTGTACCTGCAGTACGGCCGGGACTCCTCGTCCTCTTCCTCGGTGTCGTCCTCGTCGGCCCAGGGCTCCTCCTCGGGAGGCGGAGCCACACCGTCGAGCTACCGCGCGTACCGCGACCGCCGGGACAAGCAGGCCAAGTGGGAGCGCCGCTACCAGCGCGAACGCCCCCTGGAGTCGCGTCGGCAGGCACGCGAGAAGAGCAACTGAGAGCAGGGGGACATCAGGTAGGACCCGGGGGCGCCTCTCACAACCCGGGGGCGCCCCACACCGGGAACCACCGGCTCAGATCCTGCTCGATCCGCAGGTCGTTGCCGAGCATCGACTTGACCTGCAGTTCCAGTGAGCTGTCGCGCCGCTGCCCGTCACCGGCCAGCGGCGCGAACGGGAAGAACGTGCCGCGCTTGTAGAGATAGACGAGCGCGAGCCGCCTGCCCCCGTCGTCCTCGAACCCGGCCAGCGAGCACAGCAGTTGGGGCCCGAAGCCGTTGACCTCCATCGCGCTGTTGACCGCGTGCAGATCGTTGACCAGCGCGGAGAGCTCGTCGGGGGCCCGGTGGGAGACCAGCCACGAGTAGCCGTAGGCATCCTGGGTCAACTCCACCGGCGGCCCGGTGCGTTCCGCGTCCGCGTCCAGCAGTGCCTGGACCTCCCGGTGCGTCTGCTCGAACGCCCCGCCCTCCACCGTGGCGAAGCACACCGCACCGCGCCCGGTCGGCGTGAATCCGGCCGCCGCCTCCAGCGTCACCGCCGCCGAGGGCAGCGCGAACAGCTGATCGAGATCGGGGGCGACCGGTTTCGTACGGCCGAGCAGGATGTCCAGCAACCCCATACTCAGCCCGCCTTGTCGATGCCGGGCACCGCCGCCTCACCCAACTCGGCGGAGATCCGCCCCAGTTGGTCGAGCCGCTGCTCCAGGCTCGGGTGCGTCGAGAAGAACTTGGTGAAGCCGGGCTCGGTGCCGGTCGCCGGGCTGAAGTAGAAGGCGTTGAAGGCCTGCGCGGTCCGCAGGTCCTTGGTCGGGATCCGGGCGATGTCCCCGTCGACCTTGGTCAGCGCGGAGGCCAACGCCGAGGGCCGTCCGGTGAGCAGCGCCGCCGCCCGGTCCGCCGCCAGCTCCCGGTACCGGGACAGCGCCCTGATCAGCAGGAAGCTGATCGCGTACACGGCCGCCGAGATCCCCATGATCCCCGCGAAGACGGCCAGCGTGTTCTGGTCCTTGCGCCCCCGGAAGATCTGCGAGTAGAAGGCGAACCGCACCATCAGCCCGGCGAGCACCCCGAGGAACGACGCCACCGTGATCACGGCGACGTCCTTGTGCGCCACGTGCGACAGCTCGTGCGCGAGCACACCCTCCAGCTCGGCCGGCTCCAGCCGCCGCAGCAACCCGGTGGTCACACAGATCACGGCGTTGTCGGCGTTCCGCCCGGTGGCGAAGGCGTTGGGCATGTCGATGTCCGACACGGCGACGACGGGCTTGGGCATGTCGGCCACGGCACACAGCCGGTCGATCACGCCGTGCAGCTCGGGATACTCCTCCCGCTCCACGATCCGGCCCTTCATCGCGTACAGCGCGATCCGGTCGGAGAACCAGTACTGCGCCACGAGCAGCCCGCCGGCCAGTACCACGACCAGCACCCAGGACTTCAGCAACACGATCAACGCGGCCACGAACGCCACGTACAACAGCCCGAGCAGGAACAGCGTCAGACCCATACGCACGGTCAGCCGCCGGTCGCTCCGGAAGCGGCTCTGCATCTGCCATCACCCCGCAGTCAGGCACTCGTCCCACCGCCCAGTGTGCACCCGCGCCTTCCCATGAAGTGGTCCCGATCGGCCCTAGGCGGAGCAAAAGGTCCCTGAGAATCCGATGAGCGCGTGCGAGCGCGGGTCAGGCGTCGAGCCCCGCCTCCCACAGCCGCCGCTTCAGCACGTACTCACTGAACAGATGCCGTGCCCGCCCCAGCAGCTCACCCACCTCGGCGTCCCCGGGCACCGTCCCCTCCTCCGGACGCCACCGCTGCACCACCTGCTCACCCCAGGCCCGCAGCCGCCCGTCCGGATCGCCGAGCACGGCCACGGCGGCTCGCAGCCGTACGATCCCGCCCCGCGCGTCGAGCAACCGGAAAGCCGCCACCCGCTGTGCCCGGCCCCCGCCCACGAGCCGCTCGGTCAACCAGTCCTCGGGCAGCACCGCAGCCGACGGCAACAGCGCGAGCGTCGCCTCCCGCACCACCCCGGGCGCCGGATCGTCGAGCAACGGCAGCATCCGCCGTACGTCCACCACGTCCAGCACCCGCAGCCCGGCCACCGCCCGAGCCCGCACCGCGGCCGCCGGATGCCCGGCGAACCCCCACAGCACCCCGGCATCGTCCCGCCCACCGCACTCGGCGAGCCCGATCACGGCCCCCGGCACCGGATCCCCGCCCGAGCACCAGGCCCGGTACACCGTCGACGGATCGCCCCCGTGCTGCCGTACGACATACCGGGCGCAGGCCCGCACCACCCCCGACCGATCCGCCAGAAACCCCTCGGCCCGCCCGGGCTCCCCCGCCACCCGCAACGCGGTGACCCCGGTCGCCCTGGCCCGCGGATTCCGCGCCCCGAGCAGCGGTTCGAGCACCGCGTCGCAGTCTCCCGACTTCGCCACGGCGGCCAGGGCGGCCTCCGCGCACAGGGTCTGTACGACGGCGTCGGCGTCCCGGGCGGCGGCGCGGGCGAGCGCGGCGGGGGAGAGGAGCCCTCGCTCGACAGCGAGCCGGAAGCCGTACCGACGCACGACGCGGCCGGTGTCGACGAAGAGCGGCGCGAGCTGTTCCAGGGACGCCCGGCGCAGCACCGAGTCGAGCAACTCGACGGCGAACACCCCCCGCCCCCGCCGCCCGAACAGCAGAATCAACGGCGCAAGCGCCACGCCGGTCTCCACGTCGAGGACCTCGGCCAGCAACTCCCGGGCCCGCTCCCGCACTTGCCCGACCCAGTCGGCACACCGGACGACGACCAGCGGCAACAACACCGGGTGGCCGACGGCCTGTTGGAGCGTGGCCTCCCTGACCCTGCCGTTCCGGTGGCACAGCGCGATCGCGAGTTCGGGCTCGGCGAGCCCGGCGGGCGCATACGGCTCCTGCCGCAGGGCCTCGTCCAGCCACAGCCACGCGAGGGGATCACCGAGGTCGACCTTCTCGCCGCGCTTCTGGTCCATCTCCATTACGGCGCCCTGAAGTTGACGTACCCCAGCAACACGATGACCGCGGCGACACCGCCCAGCACGATCACCGTCGATACCCACGAGGACCGGCGCGGCCCCACCCCCTCCGGCTCACCCCGGAACGGCACCGGCCCCGGCGGGTTCTCCTTCCAGCGGGCCGCGAGCATCCGGGCCCGCGCGGAGGGCTCCTTGTGCTCGGCGTTGTCGGCCCACTTGAGGTCGAACTCGCGCTCCTCGTCGTCGTGTTGTCCCATCCCCGTTGCCCCTCCCGGAAAACAGTCTGCGCAGAACAGTCTGCGTACGACGGTGCCCCCGCCTCTCCGAAGAGAGACGGGGGCACCCGACGATCGGTTCGATCGGTCCGATCACACGTCGAAGTACAGCTCGAACTCGTGCGGGTGCGGACGAAGCTGCAGCGGCGCGATCTCGTTCGTGCGCTTGTAGTCGATCCACGTCTCGATCAGGTCGGACGTGAAGACGTCGCCGGCGAGGAGGAACTCGTGGTCGGCCTCAAGGCGGTCGAGGACGGCCGGGAGGGAGGTCGGGACCTGGGCGACGCCCGCGTGCTCCTCGGGGGCCAGCTCGTAGAGGTCCTTGTCGATCGGCTCGGCCGGCTCGATCTTGTTCTTGATGCCGTCCAGGCCCGCCAGGAGGAGGGCGGAGAAGGCGAGGTACGGGTTGCCGGAGGAGTCGGGCGCGCGGAACTCGACGCGCTTGGCCTTCGGGTTGGAGCCCGTGATCGGGATGCGCATCGCGGCGGAGCGGTTGCGCTGCGAGTACACCAGGTTGACCGGCGCCTCGAAGCCCGGCACCAGGCGGTGGTACGAGTTCACCGTCGGGTTGGTGAAGGCGAGGAGGGAGGGCGCGTGCTTGAGGATGCCGCCGATGTAGTAGCGGGCGGTGTCCGACAGACCCGCGTAGCCGGCCTCGTCGTAGAAGAGGGGCTGGCCGCCGGTCCACAGGGACTGGTGGACGTGCATGCCCGAGCCGTTGTCGCCGAAGATCGGCTTCGGCATGAAGGTCGCGGTCTTGCCGTTGCGCCAGGCCACGTTCTTCACGATGTACTTGAAGAGCTGGAGGTCGTCGGCCGCGGCGAGCAGCGTGTTGAACTTGTAGTTGATCTCGGCCTGGCCGGCGGTGCCCACCTCGTGGTGCTGGCGCTCGACCTGGAGGCCGGACGCGGCCAGCTCCAGGGAGATCTCCGCACGCAGGTCGGCGAAGTGGTCGACCGGCGGGGTCGGGAAGTAGCCGCCCTTGTAGCGGACCTTGTAGCCGCGGTTGTCCTCGACCGCACCGGTGTTCCAGGCGCCCGCCTCGGAGTCGATGTGGTAGAAGGACTCGTTCGACTTGGTCTCGAAGCGCACGCTGTCGAAGACGTAGAACTCGGCCTCGGGACCGAAGTACGCGGTGTCGGCGATGCCGGTGGAGGCGAGGTACGCCTCGGCCTTCTTCGCCACGTTGCGCGGGTCACGGGAGTACTGCTCGCCCGTGATCGGGTCGTGGATGAAGAAGTTGATGTTGACCGTCTTGTCGCGGCGGAAGGGGTCCACGCGCGCGGTCGACAGGTCGGCGCGGAGCGCCATGTCGGACTCGTGGATGGCCTGGAAGCCACGGATCGAGGAGCCGTCGAAGGCGAGTTCCTCGTCCGGGTCGAAGGCCGTCGCCGGCAGCGTGAAGTGCTGCATCACACCCGGCAGATCGCAGAATCGGACGTCGACGAACTTGACGTCCTCGTCCGCGATGAACTTCTTGGCCTCGTCGGCGTTCTGGAACATCCAGCTCCTCCTACTCCCGACCGTCCGTGCCGGGGTGGTAGTTCGTTCGTGCGGCCAGTGCGGTGGCACACGCTGGACCCGACCTTAGGGACGGGGGATTTCTCAGGCGTGACCCATTTGTTTCGCCCAAGTTAACCGGTCTTGAGCTGCCTGGCCCCTCCTGTCCGCATGGCAGAACGGGGGCAGTACCGTGGACGGGTGGACAACAGGGATGCAATCGGCTCATGGCTCTCCGGGCCCCGGGAAGCCGCGGAGCGGGCAGGTGTCGACTTCGGCTACCGCGGCGAGCAGCTCGGCCTGCCCGAGCACGGCCCCGGCTCGATCGCCCGCCCCGGCCGCCGCCTCGGCGCACTCCTCGTCGACTGGGCCCTGTGCCTGTTGATCGCATACGGCCTGCTCACCCACGGCTACAAGCCGGGGTCGACCGGCAACTGGGCCCTGCTCATCCTCTTCGTCCTGAGCACCCTCACGGTCGGCACCATCGGCTTCACCCCGGGCAAGCGCCTCTTCGGCCTCCGCGTCTACGCCCTGGACACCGGCCGCCCCAGCCCCCTCCGCGCCCTGCTCCGCTCCGCCCTGCTGTGCGTCGCGATCCCGGCCCTGATCTGGGACCGCGACGGCCGCGGCCTCCACGACCGGCTGGCGCGCACGGTGGAGGTGCGGACCTAGCGGCGGCGGTCGTACGGCCCGCCGACCGGCGGTGGTCGTACGGCTCGCGGATCCGGCAGCAGTCGTACGACCGAGGGGGCGCCCCGGAAGGACCCGGGCCGCCCCCTTTGGCGTGCCGGGCGGGTGACCGTCGGCCGGTCCCGGCCCGGGGTGCGCTCCGTGACGGGCCGTGACCGGGACACTGTCGCCGTTCCCGACGGAAGTGGTGGGCAGGATGGCAGCAGGCGACAAGTCGACGGTCGTGGCCGGGGCGCCGATGGTCGCGGAGATCGCGGCGCGGTACGCGGACGAGGCGGAGAGTGCCCGGCGGCTCTCGCCGCAGGTGGTCCAGGCGGTGCGGGACGCGGGGTTCGCCCGGCACTTCGTACCGCGGGCCCACGGCGGCGAGGCCGGTGGTTTCGCCGACGTGACCTCCGCGGTCGGCCTGGTGGGGGAGGGTTGCACCTCGGCGGCCTGGGCCGCCTCGCTGGCCGCCTACGCCGGGCGGTACGGGGCGTTCCTGCCCGAGGAGGGACAGGCCGACATCTGGGCGGACGGGCCGGACGCGCTGCTGGCCGGCGCGCTGATGCCGTCCGGCAAGGCGGAACCGGTGGCCGGCGGCTGGCGGCTGAGCGGTGAGTGGAAGTACATCAGCGGGGTGCACTTCGCCGACTGGGCGCTCGCCTGCGCGGCCGTACCCAGTGAGGGTCCCGTGGACCCGGACGCGCGGCCCGAGGTGCGGTTCTTCGCCGTGCCGCGGGCCGACTTCGCCATCGAGGACAGCTGGTTCACCGTGGGAATGCGCGGCACCGGCAGCGACACCCTGCTCCTGACCGACGCCTTCGTGCCCGAGCACCGGACCCTGGCCCGGTCGGCGGTCCATGCCGGACGGGCGCCCGCGTCGGACGCGCGCTGCCACCTCGTCCCGATGTACGCGGTGAGCGCGCTGCCGTTCGCCGCCCCGCTGGTCGGCGCCGCCCGGGGCGCGCTGCGGGCCTGGATCGCCCGGACCGGGGCCCGCGTCGACCGGCGGGGACAGGCGGTCGGCGAGAAGCCCTCGACGCAGGTCGCGCTGGCCCGCTCGGCGGCCGAGGTGGACGCCGCCGAACTCCTGATCCTGCGTACGGCGGCGGTCGCCGACGGCACGGAGCACGTGCCGGACGGCGAGGCGGCGGTCCGGGGTGCCCGCGACCTCGCCCTGGCGGTGGAGCTCCTGGTCTCGGCGGTCGACCGGGTCTTCCGTGCCGGCGGCACCTCCGGACAGTCCTCGTCCGACCCCGTGCAGCGCTTCTGGCGCGACGTGAACAGCGCCGCCTCCCATGTCGCGCTCTCCTTCGAGACGACCGGCGCGGCCTACGGCGCCTGGGCGCTGGCGGGCGGGGAAGGGGCGGGAGCCGTGCACTGAGCCGGTCCCGGTTGCCGGTCGGGAGTGGTGACCGCATAGTCGATCTGGAGCCGGGTGACGATCTCGATCACCGTCGGTGAGCCGTGTCCGAGGCCGTCCCGAGGCCACTGAACTCGCGGCGGCCTCCACGAAGGCCCGCAGAGGCCAACAGGTGGTGCACCGTCATGACGGAGCGTCAGGAAGTACTGGAAGCCGAAGCCGCGGTGGCACCCGAGGACTTCCGGGCCGCGATGGCCCGCTTCCCCTCGGGCGTGGTGGTGGTCACCACCCGCTGCGGGGACGGCACGCCCCGCGGATTCACCGCCAGCTCCTTCTGCTCGGTCTCGCTGGAGCCGCCGATGGTGCTGGTGTGCCTGGCCAACTCGGCGGACTCGGCACCGTCGTTCGAGCGCTGCGACCGCTTCGCCGTGAGCGTGCTGGCCCCGGCCCACCGCCCGCTCGCCGTGCGCTTCGCCACGAAGGGCACCGACAAGTTCGCGTCCGAGGGCCTCGGCCTCAGCCCGGACGGACTGCCGACGGTCGAACGGGCCCTGACCGAACTGGACTGCGCCGCACACGCACGACACCCGGCCGGGGACCATACGGTCCTGATCGGCCGGGTGACGGGTGTGCGACTGGGGGAGGGGTCCCCGATGGTGTATTACGACCGCGCGTTCAGGACGCTGGCCTGAGCCTCGGCGGCCCGGGGCTCAGCGGGCCTTGCCGCCGCCCTTCGGGAGCTTCATGCCCTTCGGCATCGGGCCCTTCGGCAACGGCATGTTGCTCATCAGGTCGCCCATCGCGCGCAGCCGGTCGTTCGTCGCCGTGACCTGCGGGCCGGTCAGGACGCGCGGCAGCTTCAGCATCGTCGTACGGACCTTCTTCAGCGGGATCTGGCCCTCGCCGGTGCCCACCATCACATCGTGCACCGGGACGTCCGCGACGATGCGGTTCATCTTCTTCTTCTCGGCGGCCAGCAGGGACTTCACCCGGTTCGGGTTGCCCTCGGCCACCAGCACGATGCCGGCCTTGCCGACCGCGCGGTGCACCACGTCCTGGCTGCGGTTCATCGCCACCGCCGGAGTCGTCGTCCAGCCCCGGCCGATGTTGTCCAGTACCGCGGCGGCAGCGCCCGGCTGGCCCTCCATCTGCCCGAAGGCGGCCCGCTCGGCGCGTCGTCCGAAGACGATCGCCGTCGCGAGGAAGGCGAGCAGCAGGCCGAGAATGCCCAGATAGATGGGGTGACCGAGCAAGAAGCCGATCGCGAGGAAGACACCGAAGGTGACAATTCCGACAGCCGCGAGTACAAGACCGATCGTCTTGTCGGCCTTGCGCGTCATCTTGTACGTCAGGACGATCTGCTTGAGTCGCCCGGGGTTCGCAGCGTTGTCCGCTGTCGTGTCCTTCCTCGCCATGCCACGAGTCTACGTGGCTCCCGGAGCGCCGACGACGGCGGTGCCCGGGGCGAGAGGATTCAGGAGTGCGAGGTGAGGGACTGCTCCAGGACGAGCTGGGCCTCGACCCGGTCCTTGGCGCGGCGGCGGTCCTCCAGGACGGAGGTCCACGCGTTGCGGCGGGCGGTGCGCTGGCCACTGCTCATCAGCAGCGACTCGACGGCGCGCAGGGCGTCGGTGACGGACGGGATGGCGGTGGCGCGGACGGGTGCGGCCTGCATCGTGGAGGTCCCCCCTCGGAACGGCTCTGGGTACGGGGCTACATGCTGTAAGTCGAGTGTCACTGTTTGGTGTTACCAGGGCGTGACCGACCGGTCAAACGCCAATGAAGCCTTGATGCGGAGGGCCGAAACGCTGACGCGGCCCTGATGGACGCCCTCAACTGGGAGGACGGTCAGGACCGCGACGGCGACGGGTATTACTGGCGGGTAGCTGCTTGTGCGCGAATTCACACGGTCTTGCTTCAGACCGCCTGCGAGGCCACGTACGCGCCCCGCTTCTCGATGGCCATCTGGTAGAGGCGGCCGGCACGGTACGAAGAACGCACCAGCGGGCCGGACATGACACCGGAGAAGCCGATCTGCTCGGCCTCCTCCTTGAGTTCGACGAACTCGTGCGGCTTCACCCAGCGCTCGACGGGGTGATGACGCACCGACGGCCGCAGATACTGCGTGATCGTGACCAACTCGCAGCCCGCCTCGTGCAGTTGGCGCAGCGCCTCGCTGACCTCCTCGCGGGTCTCGCCCATGCCGAGGATCAGGTTCGACTTGGTGACCAGGCCGTAGTCGCGGGCCTCGGTGATGACCTTCAGGGAGCGGTCGTAGCGGAAGCCGGGGCGGATGCGCTTGAAGATGCGCGGGACCGTCTCGACGTTGTGCGCGAAGACCTCGGGGCGGGACGAGAAGACCTCGGCGAGCTGCTCGGGGACCGCGTTGAAGTCGGGGGCGAGCAGTTCGACCTTCGTACGGCCGCCCTCGCGGGACTCCGTCTGCTGGTGGATCTGACGGACCGTCTCGGCGTACAGCCAGGCGCCGCCGTCCTCCAGGTCGTCGCGGGCGACGCCGGTGATCGTGGCGTAGTTCAGGTCCATCGTGACCACGGACTCGCCCACACGGCGCGGCTCGTCGCGGTCCAGGGCCTCGGGCTTGCCGGTGTCGATCTGGCAGAAGTCGCAGCGCCGGGTGCACTGGTCGCCGCCGATGAGGAAGGTCGCCTCGCGGTCCTCCCAGCACTCGTAGATGTTCGGGCAGCCGGCTTCCTGGCAGACCGTGTGCAGACCCTCGCTCTTCACGAGCGCCTGCATCTTCGTGTACTCGGGACCCATTTTCGCCCGGGTCTTGATCCACTCGGGCTTGCGCTCGATGGGGGTCTGGGCGTTCCGGACCTCCAGGCGCAGCATCTTGCGTCCGTCGGGTGCGACTGCGGACACATCGGCTCCCTGTAGCTTCGATTCTTCGGCGTACACCAGGGTACGCCCGTGATTTCAGGCCCCCGCCTTGAGGCCAACCGCAGAGCGGAAAGTCACATTCCCGGGTCAGGCGGTCGCCTTCTCGATCTCCCGGGGCTTCAGATCCGCGTGCTCCAGTACGTCCTTCAGGTGACGCTCGACCACCGGCAGGACCTCGTCGATCGTGACATCCCGGCCCAGCTCGGCCGCGAGCGAGGCCACGCCCGCGTCACGGATGCCGCACGGGATGATGCGGTCGAACCAGCGGTTGTCCGGGTTCACGTTCAGCGCGAAGCCGTGCATCGTGACGCCCTTGGCCACCCGGATGCCGATCGCGGCGATCTTGCGGTCCTCGCGGCGCTGGCCGGCGTTCGAGGGCGCGTACTCCGGGCCGTTCATCCGCGGGTCGAACTCCTCGTCCTGGAGCCGCGGATCGAAATCGAGGGACAGCCCGCCGATCGACGGCCGCTGCTCCACCGGATCGCCCAGCACCCACACCCCGCTGCGGCCCTCGACCCGGCTGGTCTCCACGCCGAACTCCGCGCACACGCGGATCAGCGCCTCCTCCAGGCGGCGTACGTGGGCGACGACGTCCACCGGGCGGGGCAGCTTCTGGATCGGGTAGCCGACGAGCTGGCCCGGGCCGTGCCAGGTGATCTTGCCGCCGCGGTCGACGTCGATGACCGGGGTGCCGTCGAGCGGGCGCTCGTCGTCCTGCGTGCGGCGGCCCGCCGTGTAGACCGGCGGGTGTTCGAGGAGCAGCACGGTGTCCGGGACCGCGTCCTCGAAGCGGGCCGCGTGCACCCGGCGCTGCTCGTCCCACGCCTCCTGGTACTCGACGGCTTCAGCGCCGAACCCCATCCGGACGAACCGCAACTCACCCACGGCAAGCGCCTCCCTCACAGCACCCACGAGTCGTAAGGCACGAAACATGCCTACGCCACTGTACGACCGACCGCTGACACCTCACCGGGCGGCCGGGACCGTCAGCCCTACGACCAATCCTCACACGATCGGATGAATGCACGTCGGAATGTGCGACGAGCCGCTTACGCTCCGCTACATTCGCGCCGTTCACGAGGCCAAAAGGGCTGCTCACAGGCAATCCGGGCAGCAGGGGTCGCATCGGCCTCTGTGAGGCCCGAAAGGCAGGAGACCGCACCGCAGATGACGGAACGACCCGCGCAGCGCACTCCCAACCGTCAGCTCGCCGCGCTCATCGCAGAAGCGGGGTTCTCCAACGCAGGTCTCGCCCGTCGCGTGGACCAGCTCGGTCTTGAGCACGGACTCGACCTGAGATACGACAAGACGTCCGTCACCCGATGGCTGCGCGGCCAGCAGCCCAGAGGCACCACCCCCGCCCTCATCGCCGAGGTCTTCACTCGCCGGCTCGGGCGCCGGCTCACCGCACAGGACCTCGGCCTCGACGCCTGCGCGCCGGTGTACGCCGGGCTCGAATTCGCCGCGACCCCCGAGGAGGCCGTCGACATCGTCAGCGGGCTGTGGCGCAAGGACTCCGGCAGCCACGCCGAGCTGCGCAAGATCGCCTTCACCCCGGCCGGTCTTGTGGTGCCCAGCCGGGACTGGCTGATCGGCCGCGCCGACGACCGGGTCGGCCGCGCCGAACCCGCCGGCCGGGTGCCCCCGCAGGGCCGCCCCGTCGTGCCCCGGCAGCGCGGCGCGGCCGAACGCGGCCCCGGCCAGAAGGTCACCGGCGGCGACATCTCCGCGCTCCGCTCGGTCGGCGAGCTCTTCCGCACCCTCGACAACGCCTACGGCGGCGGCCACGCCCGCCAGGCCCTCGTGCGCTACCTGGAGCACGAGACCGAGCCGATGCTGCGCGGCACCTACGGCGAACAGACCGGCCGGCGCCTGTTCGCCGCGGCGGCCGACCTCACCCGGCTCGCGGGCTGGACGTCGTACGACATCGCCGCGCACGGGCTCGCGCAGCGGTACTTCGTGCAGGCGCTGCGGCTCTCGCAGGCGGCCGGGGACCGGGCCTACGGCTCGTACGTCCTCATGACCATGAGCAGGCAGGCCGTCTATCTCGGGCACGGGCGCGAGGCCGTGCAGCTGGCACGGGTGGCGCAGCAGGGAGTCGGGACCAGCGCGCCCCCTGTCGTGCAGGCGCTGCTGCACTCCGTGGAGGCGCGGGCGCACGGGGTGCTCGGGGAGGTGCGGGCGTGCACCTCCGCGCTCGTGCGGGCCGAGCGCGCCCTCGAAGCGGCGCGGGCCGGGGACGAAGTGCCGTACTGGGCGCGGTTCTTCGACGAGGCGCAGCTCGCCGACGAGTTCGGGCACGCGCACCGGGATCTTCAGCAGTTCCGGGCCGCCGCTCAGCACGCGGAGCGCTCGCTGCAGTTGCGGGCGCCCGCGTTCGCCCGCAGCCGGCTGTTCTGCCGGGTCGTGCTCGCCTCCGCGCGGCTCGGGCTCGGCGAGCTCGATCAGGCGTGCGCGCTGGGGGCGGAGGCGGCGGGGCAGGCGGCGGAGATGCGGTCGGTGCGGGCGATCGAGTATGTGCGTGACTTCGAGCGGCGGCTTGAGCCGTACAAGGACGCGGCGCCGGTGCGGGGGTATCGCGACAAGGTCGCGGCGTTCGGGTGACGCGGGCTGGGGGCGGCGGGACTGCGCGGGTCCGTTGTGGCTGGTCGCGCCCACGCGGCGGAGCCGCATATCGATACAGTCCCGCGCCCCTGGGGCGTTTCAGGCGGCCCGTGTTGTCTGGATCTGTTCCGCCCTGTGCATCGAGCCCGCCGCTCCCAGGTCCGCAAGGATCGCGGACGACGCCCGGTGGCCCGAGTGCAGCGCCCCCTGCACGGTGCTCGTGTCCCGGTGGTCGCCGCACACGTACAGGCCGGCCAACAGCCGTACGGGACGCCGCAGATCGTGCGGTGGGCGCATGACCGGGACGGCCGTGGCCGTGTGGTGGACGGCGAGGGTCTCCCAGCGGGTGGTCGAGGTGCCGTAGAGGCGCGAGAGATGCCTGCGTACGGCGGTCTCGACGTCCGGCGGGGGAGGACCCAGGACCGTCGAGGAGACGAGGGCGCGGCCGGCGGGTGCGCGGCTCGGGTCGACCTCGCTGACGATCGCGGTGTGCGCGACCGGGCCGCCGCGGTCGGAGTCGACTAGCAGGGCGGCTCCCGTGGCGGGCGGCTCGTCGGTCGTGTGGTGCACCACGGTCACCTGATGGAAGTCGGGTACGCGCAGGCCGGGCAGGAGTACGGCCGCAGCGCGCGCGTCCGTCGCGACGAGCACGGCCCGGCAGTGGATCTCGCCGTGTTCGGCGGTGGTCACCGACGTCGTCGATACGGCGGTCACGCGTACCCCGGTGTGCACGGTGCGCGGCGGCAGCGCCGCGGCCAGCACCTCGGGCAGCATCTCCGCGCCGCCCTCCGGCAGGCACAGCCGCCCGCCCGCGAAGGCGCGCAGCGCGAGGTCGGCGCACCGGCTGGAGGTGGTCAGCTCCGGGTCGCAGAGAAGCGCGGCGAGAAGCGGACGCAGGAAACCGTCGATGGTCCGCGCGGGCACCCCGCGCGCCGCGAGCGCCTGCCCGGCGGGCAACTCGGGGCGGGCCAGGAGCCGTTCGACGGGCGTTCCGGCGAGGCGGGTGAGCGCGGTCCCGAGCCGGGCCTGGTCGACCGGGCCGCCGAGCGGGGCGCCGGTGCGTGGCCTGGGCACCGCGGCGACCCTCTGGGTGTCCACGGGGCGGTCCTTGAGCGTGGGGCCGCCCCAGGAGGAGTCCGTACGGTCCCTGAGAGGCGTACCGCGTCCGGAAGGTCCTGCGCCGCCCCACACCGATCCCCTCCGCATCCGCGGTACCGCCCCCGCCCTGGGGGCGCTCGCCAGGGCGCGCGCCGCGTGGAGTGCGCCCCATGCGCCCCCTCCGGGCGCCGGGGTACCCGCGCGGTGGTGGCGGCCGTCGCTGTGGAGGAGGACGCCAGGGGCGAAGGGGCGCAGGATCAGGGAGTCGAGGCCCGGGGTGAGGCGTAGTTCGGGGTATGAGGTGGACAGGAGTTGTCCGATCCGGTCGAGCCGGAAACCGTCGACCTTCTCGGTCGACATACGGCCGCCCACGTAAGGGGCGGCCTCCAGGACTGCGGTTGTTACTCCTGCGCTGATCAGCCGATGTGCCGCGGCGAGTCCGGCGACCCCGGCCCCCACGACGACGACGTCCGCCTGGTACGCGTGCTCAAGCACGTGCCCCTCCTCAGGGTTGCGCGGCCGGTGGAAACGTCATGCCCCCAACAGCCTCCAGGGATACCCGAGTTCGGGTCGAGGTTAGGGCCGTGATCGGTCGGGGGAAGTCGCGCATACGCAGGGCACGGTCGCACGGCGGTCGCATACGGTCGCCGTGCGTCACCATGTGCCGTCGGTCCGGTCCCGGACGGTCACAGCGCCGCCCGGATCGCCCCCTCGATCTCCGGGAACGTGAAGGTGAACCCCGACTCCAACAGCCGTTTCGGCAGCACCCGTTGACTCCCCAGCACATCGCCCGACATCTCGCCGAGCACCAGCTTCAGCGCGGGCGCCGGCACCGTGAAGAGGGACGGGCGGCGCAGGACGCGGCCCATCGCCGCCGTGATCTCACGGTTCGTCAGCGGGTTCGGGGCGGTGAGGTTGAACGGTCCCGACAGGCCCTCGGTGTCGATGAGATGCCGGATCGCCGCGACCTCGTCGTGCAGCGCGATGAACGACCAGTACTGCCGCCCGTCGCCGAACCGCCCGCCGACCCCCGCCTTGAACAGGGGGAACAGCTTGGCCCACGCCCCGCCGTCCTTCGCCACGACCAGACCGGTCCGCGCGAACACCGTCCGCACGCCCGCCTCCTGCACGGGCGCCGTCGCCTCCTCCCACTCCACGCACAGCGAGGGCAGGAAACCGTCACCCGGAGGCGCGTCCTCGTCCACCGCGCGGTCGCCGGTCTCGCCGTAGAAGCCGATCGCGCTGCCGTTCACCCACACCCGCGGCGGCCGGTCCAGTGCTGCCACGGCCTCCGCCAGCGCCGCCGTGCCGAGGACACGGCTGTCGCGGACCGTCTTCTTGTAGGCGTCCGTCCAGCGGTGGTCGCCGACGCCGGCACCGGCCAGGTTGACCACGGCGTCGCAGCCGTCGAGCGCCGCCGCGTCGACGTACTCACCCTCGGGGTCCCAGCACACCTCGTCGGCGGCCCGGGCGGCCCGCCGCACCAGGCGCACCACCTCGTGACCGTCGGCGGTCAGGGACCGCACCAGTGCGCTGCCGATCAGACCGGAGGCGCCGGTCACCGCGATTCGCGAGCGTTCCATGGCGCCCATCCTGCCTCGTTGATCCATAAAAGCCCCATGAGGACGGCGTGGCCCCCGCCGTAGTCTGGCTCATATGCCCGAGCCGTACATACGTACCGCCCTGCCCGACGACGACGAGGAACTCGGCGCACTGGACCGCGCGACCTGGTCGCACCTGCACGCGGTCATGCCGCGCCCGCAGCCGCCCTACGGGCCCTTCTTCGACGAGCGGCACGCGCCGGGGGACCATCTGGTCGCCGAGGTCGACCGCCGGATCGTCGGTTACATCCGGCTGGCCTTTCCCACCCCGCTCGCCTGCAACGCGCACGTCCGGCAGATCCAGGGGCTCGCCGTCGCAGAGGAGGCGCGCGGGCACGGGGTCGGGCGGGCGCTGGTCCGGGCCGCCGTCGAGGAGGCCCGGCGGCGCGGCGCCCGGCGGCTCACCCTGCGCGTGCTCGGCCACAACACCCCGGCGCGGAAGCTCTACGCGGCCGAGGGCTTCGCGGTCGAGGGCGTGCTGCCGGAGGAGTTCCTGCTCGACGGGGAGTACGTCGACGACGTGATGATGGGCCGGGCTCTGTGACCCGGTGTCTCATGACGTGATCAGGTCGCCCGTGTCTACCTCCGCCGTCGCGGTCGCCGCGCGCTGCGCGTCCCCGGAGACCTCGTCGGCCGTCAGCACGTACCCCGTCTCGTCGTCCGAGGTGGAGCGGGCGAAGACCACGCCGTAGACCTTGCCGCCGGTCGTCAGGAGCGGGCCGCCGGAGTTGCCGGGGCGGACCGTGGAGCGGATCGAGTAGATCTCGCGGGTGACGGTCCCGTCGTTGTAGATGTTCTGCCCGGTCGCGTTCACCCGGTTGGCGACGGTCGCGGCCTGGAGGTTCAGGTCGCCGTCCTGCGGATAGCCCGCGACCACGGCGGAGTTGCCGCGTTCCGCGCTGTCGTCGAAGCGCAGGACGGGTGCCTCCAGCCCCGGCACGTACAGCACGGCGACGTCCTTGTCCGGGTCGAAGAGGACGACCCGTGCCTCGTACGACCGGCCGACCCCGCCGATGCGGACGGTCGGGTCGTCGATGCCGGCCACCACGTGCGCGTTGGTCATCACGTGCTGCGGCGCGTACACGAAGCCGCTGCCCTCGCGGCCCTGGGTGCCCGAGGAGCCCTCGATCTTGACCGTGCTCCGCTTGGCGGCGTTCGTCGCGGCGGCCGTGACGCTGTCGCCGGTGGGCTTGGCCACCTCGGCCGTCGACGCGTTCTCGAACGGGTTGAAGACCTGCGGGAAGCCCGCCGAGGTGAGCGCGGAGGTCGCCCGCGAGAACCACGTCGGTGTCGTGTCCGGCATGAGCTTCTGCACGCTGCCCAGCAGGGTCGAGTCCTGGATCGCCGTCGTGACCAGCGCCGACGAGGACGCGCCCAGGACGCTCGCGGCCACCCATGCCACGATCAGCACCGCCACCGAGTTCGCCGCGGCCCCGCCGATCCCGTCGGCCACCCGCAGCGGGCCCCGGTCCAGCTCCTTGCGCAGCTTCAGCGCGAGCCGCCCCGCCAGTTCGTGCCCGACCACCGCCGGTACCAGCACGGTGAGCACGGCGGTCACCGTCGCCGTCGTCGTCCCCGGTGTCACCAGGTCCATCACCCACGGCAGCACCCACACGCCGACGACCGCCCCGCCCACGAACCCGGCGAGCGACACACATCCGGCGACGAGGCCGCGCCGGTACCCGGACGCCGCGTAGGCGAGGATCACCAGCAACAACAGCAGGTCGAGCAGGTCCACGGAGCCGCCTTTCTCTCGGAACCCTTAGTACGCGAGGAACGGGCCCACTGATCAGTCACGCGCGCGTGACCCCGGGGAAGCCGCCACGCGTGCGTGTACCCCCAGAAACGTGCCGGACCAGGACGATGGTTCCACCGGGTGGCACAGCACACATCGCGGACGGAGCGTTTCCGGCCGAGAGTGTGACCATGCGTGTTCCGAGAAGAACGCCGGGTGCCCGGCGGCGGCGCCGGATCCGAATACCGCGCCCGGCGCTCGTGCTGCTGGCCTGCCTCCCCGGCCTCGCCGCCGTCCTCGTGCTGGCGCTGTGCGCGAACGGCATCGGCCGCCGGGCCACGGCCGCCGCGCACGCCCCCGTCGCGGCCCGCCCCGCGGCGCTGCGGCACACCGCGCCCGAGCCGCGCATCGTGCCCCGCTCGGCCTGGCTCGACGCGCTCTCCCGGCACGCGCAGCCGCCGCCGCGCTACGACGACAAGGTCGTCGCCGTCTTCGTCCACCACACGGATTCGCCGAACGGCTACGACTGCGCGGACGCGCCCCGCATCATCCGGTACCTGTACGCCGGTCAGACCGGGGTCCGGGACTGGGACGACATCGGCTACAACTTCCTCGTCGACCGGTGCGGCACGATCTACGAGGGGCGCGCCGGCGGTGTCGACCGGGCGGTCACCGGGGCGCACACGCAGGGGTTCAACCACCGTACGGCGGGGATCGCGGCGATCGGGACGTTCACCTCCGGGATGGCGGTTCCGAAGGCGATGACGGA
Source organism: Streptomyces sp. NPDC001100 (assembly GCF_053598575.1). Classification (NCBI taxonomy): domain Bacteria; kingdom Bacillati; phylum Actinomycetota; class Actinomycetes; order Kitasatosporales; family Streptomycetaceae; genus Streptomyces; species Streptomyces sp. NPDC001100. The sequence goes on along the minus strand of NZ_JBSFKO010000046.1, from coordinate 4,191 downwards.
CGCGATCGCGGCGCTGGCCGCGTGGAAGCTGGGGCTCGCGGATGTCGATCCACGCGGCAAGGCGCGGCTGGTGTCGAGCAACAGCCTCAGTCGGTACCGCTCCGGTACGACCGCGGTCCTTCCCGCTCTCGCGGGGCACAAGGACGGGTACATGACGAGTTGTCCGGGGGCGGCGTTGGCGGCGCGGCTGCCGGGGGTTCGGGAGTTGGCGGCGCGGTTGCAGGGGCGGTGATCTCGCCCCCGCCGCCCCTACCCGTCCCGTCCCCCGGGGGCTGCGCCCCCGGACCCCCGCTTGGTTCGTTGTCGGGTGCGGGGCGGTGGGGGCTGGGCGCGCAGTTCCCCGCGCCCCTAAAGGCCTTATCTGCGGCCGAGATACACCGCCAACGCCCGTTGCAGCATCTTCCCTTGGGTGCCCACCGGGCGTTCCCACTCGCCCAGGTACTCCACTGCCTGGCCGCCCGCGCCGGTCTTGAAGAGGAGGCGGCCGACCAGGCGGTCCTCGGCCACCAGGGACGGGGTGATGGAGCGGAGGTCGTAGGTGTCGGCGCCGGAGTCCAGGGCCTCGCACAGCATGCGCCACAACAGGATGCTGCTGGGGCGGAGTTCGCGGCCTCGGCGGCCGGAGGCGGGGTACGAGTGCCAGACGCGGGGGCCCACGCCGATCATGAGGGCGGAGGACAGGACCTCGTCGTCGTACTCGGCGAGGTAGATCCGCATCCGGTCGGACTCCTCGGCGTTGAGCGCCTGCCACATGCGCCGGAAGTAGTCGAGGGGGCGGGCCTTGAAGCCGTCCCGTTCGGCGGTGGCGCGGTACAGGCGGTGGAAGGCCGGCAGATCGTCGGCCGAACCCCAGAAGACCCCGACACCGCCCCCCTCGGCGGTCTGCAGGGACTGCAGCCAGTGCGGGGCGAGGCCGCGGCGCAGTTCGTCGACGGACCGTCCGGTCAAGGGAATTCGGCAGCCGTAGCGGGGCTGCCCGAGCCCGAAGCCGCTGTTCTCGTTCTCCTTGCAGCGCCGCCAGCCGAGACGTTCGAGTCGGTCCGCCGCGTCCAGCGCGTAGCCGTCGATCCCGTCCGTCGGCAGATCCCGCAGATGCCGTACGGCGCGGTCGGCGACGCCCGCCGCGACGGTGGCCGCGTCCCAGTGCCGGACCACGAGCGGGGGGCCGATGCGGACCGAGAACGCGCCCTCCTTCTCCAGGTGCGCCAGGAGCGGGTCCAGCCAGCGTTCGAGGCGCTGGCTCCGCCAGTCGATCGCGGGGCCGTCGGGGAGGTAGGCGAGGGAGCGTCCGGTCCCGGGGAACGCCCGGTACAGCACGAGGGCCACGGCGACCAGCGCGTCCCCCTCGAACCAGCCGACGCTCTCCCCGGTCCAGTCGGGCTTCACGTCGGCCCACTCGGGGATCTGCAGATGGCTCGCGTCCGGATGCAGCCGGAGATGGGCGAGGTGCTCCTCGCGGGTGATCCCCTTCACGTACGGGCTGGTCATGGGCACGGCGCTCCTGTTCGGCGGCGGCCACCGTAAGCCGGACATCACGGCGCGGGTCAAGACCTCAAGTCTGTGAACTGCGCGAACACTTGGCCCCGCCACGCTCACAGGTTTCTCGCAGGCAACTCACCGGGTCCACCGAAACAAGCTCCCTATCGTCATGCACACGCACTGACAGGGAGGTGGGGAACATGAACAGCAGTCACTCCAACACCACGGAGAAGTCGGCCGGTTGGGCCAGGTCCGCCCGCGGGCCGTGGGCCGTTGTCTGCGCCGTCGCTACCGTCGTCCTCGGCCCGGCCGCCGTCACGGCCTCCGCGCTCGACCAGGCCAACGCGGCCCCGATGCACCACGCGGTACGGGCCGACCAGAACCAGGCCTACATCCCGACGGACACGTCACGGCGCCGCGGCGCCGCCTAGAAGTCACCGGCGCGGCGGCGGAAGCGGCATGGCCCTAACGGCGGCCCAGTTCCCAGTACTGCTCGCCCACCGGATCGATGTCCACGCCAAGGCCGTTCAGGAGACCGGCCAGCATCGTGTAGTAGCCGACCGTCGTGATCAGCTCGACCACCTGACGGTCCGTCAAATGCTTGCGCAGTGAGCCCAATGTGCCGTCGGTGAGCGTGTGCCGGGCCAACAGCTCCTCCGTCGCGGTCAGCAACGCCGACTCGGCCGCGTCGAACTCGCCTTCCTCCGCCCGGAGTTCGACGACGGCGTCCAACTGCTCGGCGGTCACCCCCGCGTGCAGCGCGATCGGGCGGTGCTGCACGACCCCGTACGCGCAGTCCGTGCGCGCCGCCACCGCCACTATCACCAGCTCGCGCAACCGCACCGGCAACGACGACCCGAGCACCGCCAGCCCCAGGTCGATCGCCGGACCCGTCAGTTCGGGAGCGTGGGACAGCATGCGGAACGCGTTCAGCGCGGTGGGGAGCTTGTCGAGGGCTTCGGCGGAACGCTCCGGGTACGGTATTCGAGCCACGATGACCTCACAGGGATCCGGTCTGTCGACGGACGGGGCACCCATCGCCGTACCCCCCTCACTCCCGCCGGAACCTCTCGCGCAGTTTCGGGAAGCGTTCCGCGAGCACGGCCTCGTTCTCCAGGTCGAGCGGCGCCCCGAGCGGCTCGGCCGGCGCCGGCGGAATGCCCAGGTCGGGGGCGACGGTACCGGTGAGCTGCTCGTACGCCTCGTCGGCCGCGTATCCGAGTTCCTCCCCGTCGCCGTCGATCTCGTCGTCGAAGTCGTCGATGAGCTCGGCCAGCGAGTCGGGGTCGTGCACGGCGCCCTCGTAGACCTCGCGGCCCTGGCCGATCAGCCAGCACCGGAAGAAGTCGAACGCGTCGTCGCTCGCCCCGTCGAGCAGCACCCACGCGGCACCCCACAGGTCCCAGGTGTAGGCGCGGTTGTAGCGGGCCTCGAAATGACGGGCGAAGTCCAGCACCAGCTCCGGATCCAGCAGGAGCAGCCGGTCCACGAGCAGGTCCGCCTGCTCCTCGGGGTCGCCCTCGGCGGCCTCGCGGGTGGCGTCCACCAGCTCCCAGAACTCCGTCTCGTCCATCACGGGTCAAGCATCGGTCCTGGACGGGTGGTGCGCACGTGGAGTAGGGCGGATTGTCACCTGGAGAGGGGCAGATCGTTATGGGCGGTACAGCGCCGCCAGCCGCGTCGCGTCCTGCGTGAAGCGAGCCCGCAGACTCGTCGGTGCCAGCACCTCCACCTCGGGACCCAGCCCCGCGAGCTGGCCGTGGGCCACCTCCTCGGACTCCACCGGCAGGGTCAGCGTCACCCACCCGTCCCCGTCGCCGTCCGGTGCGCCCGCGAGCTCCAGCGCCTCCCGCGCGGCGGCGGGGTCGACGGCGTACGGCAGTCTCCGGGCGCCCTCGGGGGAGACCCGTACCACCACCTCCGCCCGCAGGATCGACCGCGCGAACTGCTCCGCCCGGTCCTCCCAGAACGCCGGGAGGTCGAAGTCCTCCCGGCGCGTGAAGCGTTCGTCGGACGGCGTCGGGTCGACCGCGGTGAAACGGTCGATCCGGTACACCCGGAAGGAATCGTGGTCCGCCACCCGCGCGCACAGGTACCAGACACCCGCCTTGAGCACGAGCCCGTACGGCTCCAGCTCCCGTTCGACGTCGGAGTCCCCGCGCCGGTACCGCGCCACCACGCGCCGGTCGTCCCACACCGCGTCCGCCACGGCGGGCAGCAGCTCGGGGGTCTTCGGTTCCGTGAACCAGCTCGGCGCGTCCAGATGGAACCGCTGCGCCGCCGCCCGGGAGGCGTCCGACAGGGACGGGAGCAGGGCCGCGGACACCTTCAGGCGGGCCGCCGACGCGGCGTCCTCCAGCCCCATCTCGCGCAGTGCGCCCGGCACCCCGCTCAGGAACAGCGCCTCCGCCTCGCCCCGGGCCAGGCCGGTCAGCCGGGTCCGGTACCCGCCGACCAGCCGGTAGCCGCCGGCGCGCCCCCGCTCCGCGTACACCGGCACACCCGCCTCGGACAGCGCCTGAGCGTCCCGTGTCACCGTCCGCTCGGACACCTCCAGCTCCCGCGCCAGCTCGGCGGCGGTCATGGAGGGGCGGGACTGGAGCAGCAGCACCATTTTGATGAGACGGGCAGCGCGCATGCCTTCATGATGAGGGATCTCGCCCCCGCCGCCCCTACCCGTCCCGTCCCCGGGGGCTGCGCCCCCGGACCCCC
>NZ_JBSFKO010000045.1:0-85190 GCF_053598575.1 Streptomyces sp. NPDC001100 | reverse complement strand
CCGGCCGCCCTCGTCGCCAACCACGGCCCCTTCACCTGGGGCACCACCGCCCGCAAGTCCCTGGAACACGCCATCATCTGCGAGGCCGTGGCCGAGATGGCCATCCAGACCCTGGCGCTCTCACCCACCGCACCACCACCCCCGCACCTCCTGACCCGCCACTACACCCGCAAACACGGACCCGACGCCTACTACGGCAACCCGGACACCACGGCGGCTCCCAGTTGACCGCAGCCGTCCACCGAACCGAACGCGGTGACCTGCTCGTCCAGGTGCTTGGCCATCGCACTGACCTGAGACTTCGACAGCTGGGTGACGCCCAGGGACTCGGCGAGCCTCTCGACTCGGCGGGTGGAGACCCCCAGCAGGTAGGCGGTGGCGACCATTGAGAGGTGTGCATCGTGAAGTTGCTGGTCACGGGTCTGGTGTGAGGGTCGGGAGAGCTACTCGCGCTGGTCGTCGGCCGGTGTCCACGGCGAAGATCGTCTGACATGTCGTTCGGGGCGGTCCTCGGGTTCTGCTGCGCTTGCCGCGGTACCACCTCCACGATCCGTCACCGGGCCGGTACGCCGGGAGAGCGTTGGAGGGTGTGGGGAGGCGGGAGCTGGAGCGGATCACTCGCCGGAGTGAACTGGATGCGCTCACTGCGGAGTTGGCCAAGCAGTTGCAGGAGGTCCAGGCCGGGAGGGAGGAGCTCGTCATCGCCGAGCAGGACCGGGCCGCCAAGGGGGGCCATCGAGACCGTCGCCCCGACGCCCGCCCGGGTGGCAGGGCGGGCGGTTTTGCTGATCCCGCACCGCGGTGAGGCTCCCGACGAGCCCGCCCTGCATGCCGACTCCCGCGAGATCCTGGCCATCGTGCAGGCCGCCGATGGCCCGGTCCAGGTCAGGGCGGTGGGCGAGGAGCTGGGCCTTCAGGTGGCGGTGCGCGGCAAGCGCGAAGTCTCCCGGCGACCGACGATCTTCGCCGAAGTCATCCGTGCGCGACCAGCACGAGCATCCCGGACATCACGCACACCAGACCCGCGACCTGCAACTTCACTACACACAGCACTCGATGATCCAAATGAAAGCCCTTGGGCTACTTGCCATTCAAGTGTGTGGTCAGGCGTGATAGCAGAGGCAGCGCCGCCTCAAGCGTCTTTCGTTCATCGGAACTGAGAACATCGTTGATCGCGGTGCCGAGCCAGTCGGCACGCCTTCGGCGCTCCTCGGCCAGACGGCCACTTCCCGTCGGCGTGAGGTGGAGCAACAGCTTGCGCCCGTCGCTGGGGTGTGCCTCGGCATGCACAAGGCCCTGAGCCAGGAGTTCTTTGACCGCCTTGGCAGCCGACTGGTGACTGACTCCCCGCTGTTGTGCGATATCGGCGGTGGTCAGCGGGCCGCTGCGGTCCAGGTAGCCCAGGACGGCGGCCTCGCCGGGCGGCATCTTGTCGGCAGTGCGCACAGTGCGTACGAGCCGTCCGATAGTCAGGCGAAGTTCTTCAGCCAACTGATTCTCGTCCATGATGCCAGCTTACCCGTATCTATCAACCAAACTGTACACCTTGGCTCCATTGTTTGCTTTGGTGCCACAGGAGCGCCGGAGTCGAGCCGCAAGCGACCCTCACGGCGCGATATCTACAACCATGCTGTACAGTTTGGTTGTAGAACTTCGGTCGGCTCGGAAAGGACCCACTGTGAAGCTCACCAAGCACGCCCATGCCTGCGTCACGCTCGAGAAGGACGGCACCCGCCTGGTCATCGACCCCGGCACCTTCACCCCGGACGCGGCAGAAGCCGTCACCCAGGCTCACGCCGTCCTGATCACCCACGAACACTTCGACCACTTTGACGAAAAGCTCGTCGCCGCTGCTCTCGAAGCCCAGACCGGGCTGCAGGTCTACGGCACAGCCACTGTCGCGGCTACCCTCGGCAGCCACGATGGCCGCGTTCACGCCGTCGCCGCGGGCGACACCTTCAGCGTCGGTTCCATCACCGCCACCGTCCACGGCCACCGCCACGCGCTGATCCACGCCGACATCCCGTGCCCCGACAACGTCGGCTACCTCCTCGATGACGGAGCCGTCTACCACCCCGGCGACGCCTACTTCGCTCCCGACGCTCCCGTACGCACCCTCTTGCTGCCGACCAGCGGCCCATGGACAAAGCTCGGTGAAGCCGCCGACTACGTCCGCACAGTCAGGCCCGAGCGCATCATCCAGATCCACGAACTCATGCTCAGCGACCTCGGCCAGCACTCCACCGCCAATCTCCTCGGCGAGAAGGGCCTGACCGGCACCCCGATCGACCGCCTCGAGCCCGGCACCACCGTCCAGCTGTAAGACCCCAGACCCCAGGGAGCGGGCATGCGTTTCGCGACCATCCGCACCGGCAACACCCTCACCGCGGCCCGTATCGAAGGCGACCGCGCCGTCCTGGTCAACGCCAGCGACGCCGTAGACGCCTACCTGCGCCGCGACCGCTTGACGGACATCGGCGAAATGGATGCCCGCACCGCCCATTACGCCCGCGTCTCACCGGCTCCCGCACACATTCTGTGCATCGGTCTAAACTACCGAAGCCACATCGAAGAACTGGGATGCCCCACTCCCACCTACCCGACGTTCTTCGCCAAGTTCCCGTCCACGCTGACCGGACCCCGCGACACGATCGCGCTGCCCCGCATCAGCGACCACATCGACGGCGAAGCGGAACTGGCCGTCATCCTCGGGCAGCGCCTCCGCCGCGCCGGCGTGGAGGAGGCGAACCATGCCATCGCGGGCTACTGCATCGCCAACGACCTATCGCTGCGTGACTGGCAACACCGCACCACAGAAGCGCTCCAGGGCAAAGTCTTCGATCGCTCCACACCCCTCGGACCCATGCTGGTCACCCCTGAGGAACTCGACAACGCCCGCGACCTCACCGTCACCTTCACCGTCGACGGCGTCGAATGGCAACACGGCTCCACCAGCGACCTGCTGTTCACACCTGCGGAGCTAATCGCCTACTGCAGCACCTTCCTCACTCTCGAGCCCGGCGACGTCATCCTCACCGGCACCCCCGGCAAGACAGCCCACGCGGCCAAATCCCTCACCCCGGGCCAGCACCTGGTCACCGCTATCGAAGGCATAGGTGCCGCAATCAATCCCACTGGCACAGACCCCCTGCCGGACACACGCGCCATCTGGCGGGAAGAGACGGATCAATGAGCGCTGTGCATTGTGAAGCTGCAGGTCACGGGTCTGGTGTGGATGGCGGGTTGGGTACTCGTGCCGGTCGGCGGCCGATGACCATGGCGTAGATCATCGGCCGGTTCCGGCTCCGGCGGGATGCCGGGTTCGGCTGCGCCCACGACCGGCCCCCGCCTACGATCCGTCAGCAGGTCGGCACGCCGTGAGAACGCGGGAGGGCGCGGGGGGATGCAGGAGCGGCAGTGGATCACCGCCCGCCGGGGCGAACTGGACGCCCTCGCCAAGGAGTTGACCAAGCAGCTTCAGGAGGTCCAGGTCGAGCGGGACGAACTGGCGATCGCGGAGCGGGTGTTGAACCGCCTGGCCGAGCAGGCCCAGGCCGATGCCGAGGATGTCGCTTCGGTATCGGCGAAGGTGGCCGGGCGGGCAGTCCTGCTCATCCCGCACCGCAGCGACGCGGCCGACGAGGGCGCGCTGCCCGGCAACTACCGCAAGATCCTGGCGATCGTGCGGGAGGCCGACGGCCCGGTGCAGGTCAGGGCGGTCGGCGAGCGGCTGGGTCTGGATGCCTCGGTGCGCGGCAAGCTGGAACCTTTGCGGGCGAAGATGACCAAGCTCGCCGATCGCGGCTGGCTGAACAAGCGGGGCGACGGGCGGTTCACCGCACGTCCGTAGCCGCGCGGGGCGCGCCCGTAACTGACGGGCCCTGAAGAAGATCGCCCGAATGGGCGGCGGCATCGTACTGCTGGACGGATCGGTGATCCGTACCCGGCGCAGAACCGGGAAGGAAGACCGGAAGAACTACTCCGGCAACAGCAAATGCCACGGCCTGCTCGTGATCGCCCTCACCGACGACCGGGGCCGACTGCTGTGGATCTCGGCGGCCCGCCCCGGGCGCACCTCGGAGATCACCGCCTGCCGGCACGACAAGCTCACCCAGAAACTGCGGGAAGCCGGGCTCGGAGCTATCGCTGACCTGGGATTCGTCGGCCTCGATGACGGCATCCCCGACGCCGACCCGGCGGTGATCACCGGCTACAAGGCCGCCCGGAACCGGCCCCTGACGCGAGGTCAGAAGCTGTCCAACACGGCACTGGCAGCCGTCCGGGCACCCGTCGAGTACGGCTTCGCCCACCTCAAGAACTGGCGCGTCCTCGGCAAGGTACGCACCGCCCCCGCCCGGGCGACCGCCCTGGTCCGCGCCTTGCTGGTCCTCACGAACCGCGAAGTCGCCCGATGACCGACGATCTTCACGCTAGTCACCTGCCAGCGACCAGCACAAGCATCCCGATGCCCATGCACACCAGCCCCGTGACCAGCAACTTCAGCTTGCACACCGCTCATTGAGATGAGGGCCTGCGCGGCCCGCCGCCTGCCTTCCAGCAGCCAGTGCGGGAAGTAACTGCCGGTCCAGAGCTTAGGGATAGCGAGTTCGATGGTGCAGGCCCTCGTGTCCCACTCGCGCGCACGATAGCCGTTGCGCGACGAGTGTGACGATGACGGTGTCCGGGCTCAGGTAGCCGCCACTTCAATCCACGTAGATCTCGTCGGGGTCGTGTCCGAAGGCGTTGACGGAGAGAGCGAACCTCACCTCGCCGTCGGGGTAGGTGTGGAGGGCGGCGTCGGCCTGCTCGTGGTGAACGGTCATGAACTGGTGTCCGTCGGGCGACAGGCCGATGAGGCACCGGTCTTCCCACGGATACCCGACGAGATTCATCCGGTCCCCGTTCAGCGACGCGCGGTAGGTGACCGAGCCGTCCTGCCCTTCGCCCACATCGAGGAGAACGTGATCGCTCGCCGGGTGCAGCAGTTGCTGCCCGCCGTGCCCGACGGTCTGCAGATCAGCCTGTGCGACGACTGCTCCCGTCTTGGCGTCCAGGGCGACCCACTGGTCGGGGCGGTCACGGCCGGCAAGGGGCGTCGGGCCGGTAGACCCACACCACGCATTCGTTCCACGACAGGACACAACTGGGCCGGTGTCCGTGTTGCTGATCTGACTGTGGCTCGAACTGCGACCGCGAGACCTCGGCCCCGTCTGCCGTCATGCAGACGGCTGCGTTGAGGGTCGTACAGAAGGCACGCTGAAGGCCGGCGGCAACGGCGTGGTCGAGGACCATGTCATCGGGAGACGGCCGACAGGCCAGGACCGGCGACAGCACGCCCCTGGCATCGGTAGCCAGGTCATAGTGAGGTTCCCTCGGTGTGCGGGAGGTGCTGATCAGCTGGTCAGGGTGGGTTGACGGGGTTTCAGGTTCGTTCGTTTGGCCGGTGCCTGGTCGGCGTAGTGCTTCTCCTCGTACTCGACTGAGGTAGCCGAGCCGTTTCTGGATGCGCCGGGAGTTATAAGCAGCCGTCGATGTACTCGAACAGTGCGAGGTGCACCTCGGCCCGGGTGGCGAAGACGCGCCCGCGGATGCATTCGGTCTTGATGAGCATCCACAGGTTCTCCGCGAGGGCGTTGTCGCACGAGTCCCCGACCGAGCTCATGGACGCGTGAACTCCCGCCCGCATCAGGCGGGTTGTCAGCTTCACGAACGTGTACTGGGCGAGTTCAACCAGTCGTTGCAACACCGGGGTGTTGCAACGAGCGTAGCTTCTCTTCGAAGACCTCGGGGGTGTTCGCCAGCGGCGGGTGGCCGCTGCCATGTTGAGTGAGGCCGCCACCAGTTTGCAGCACCACCGGCGGCGCGGACGGTGTGTCTGTCCACCAGGCCATCTTCGTCGGCACGAGGTCGAAGTCGACGGTGATCCAGGCTGAAAGGCTCAGTGCTCGACGCCGTCGCACACGCCTGGGCACGCCGTCTCGGCTGTTGTTCAGGCGCCTCTCAGCATCGCGCGGACGGCGTCGCGGACCTCGTCGACCTGGTTCCCGTGTTCGAGCTCGATGAGCACCGCCTCGGAGGCTAGCGCGATGAGCAGGCGGACATTGACACCCACCGGCATCATGCCGGTCGCCTTCATGCTGGGGGTCACGAGCGCCTCGAACCGGTCGAGAAGCTCGGTGAACAGCGCGCTGCGCTCCGCGTGCGCGCGTGAATCCAGGATCAGCGCCTTGACTGCTCGGTTGGCCAGACACGCGTCGAGGTACGCCTCGACGGCGGCCACGAGAAAGGCGCGGCCTGGGTCCAGTGAGGCGACCGCGGCGAGCACGCGCTCTGCCACGCGGTCGTAGAACCGGCGTTCGATCGCCGCGACGAACGCGGCGCGATCGGTGAAGTGAACGTAGAAGGTGCCCTTGGCCACGCCGGCCCGGGCCGTCACCGCTGCGACGCTGAGCCCGGCGAGCCCGTCGCGGGCCGCCACCGTTTCGCCGGCGTCGAGCAGCCCGTCCCTGGTCTCGCGGCCCTTAGGGGTGACCGGGAGATCCCCGGGGCGCATCGTCGACATGCGGATAGCCTACCTGACCCAACGGTCATAAAAAAATGACCGCACGGTCATATTGAGTGCTACGGTCCTGCTGTCGAGAAGACAGCCGTACCGGAAAGGGCGAAAATATGAAGGACGACACCGTGCTCGTCACTGGAGGCACCGGGTTTCTCGGTGCGTACTGCATCCTGCGGCTGCTCCAGGCCGGTTACCGAGTGCGCACCACCCTCCGCGACCTCCGACGCTCGGCGGACGTGCGCGAGATGCTGCGCAACGGCGGGGTCGGCGACGATGCCGCCGTGGAATTCGTCCCGGCCGACCTCACCAGGGACGAAGGCTGGTCCGCCGCCGTCGCGGGCTGCACCTATGTGCTGCACGTGGCCTCCCCGTTCCCGGCGCGGGCCCCGCGCGACGAGAACGAGCTGATCATCCCGGCGCGTGACGGCACGCTGCGCGTCCTGCGCGCCGCGCGTGACGCCGGCGTCCGGCGGGTGGTGCTCACTTCGTCATTCGCCGCGATCGGCTACGGTCACGCCCGCGTGGACCACGTGTTCACCGAACTCGACTGGACCGACCCCGACAACCCCGGCGTCGAGCCCTACCAGCGATCGAAGACCCTGGCCGAACGCGCCGCGTGGGACTTCGTCCAGGACGAGGGTCTCGAACTCGCGGTCGTCAATCCTGTCGGCATCGTGGGGCCCCTGCTCGGCAACCCGACCACCTCAATCCTTCTGATACTGAGCCTGCTCAACAACGAACTGCCCGCCCTGCCCCGCCTGTCCTACGGGCTCGTCGACGTGCGCGACGTGGCCGACCTGCACCTCCGGGCCATGACCGACCCCATGGCCCGCGGTGAACGCTTCCTCGCCACGGCCGGTGACTCGCTGTGGGCGGCCGAGATCGCCCGCATCCTCAGGGACGGCCTCGGCGACGCAGGCAAACGCGTCCCGACCCGGACGCTACCCAACATCGCGGTCCGCGCCCTCGCCCTGGTGAACCCGTCGGTCCGGCCGATGGTGCACGACCTCGGCGTGTTCAAGCCGCTCAGCAACGACAAGTCGCGCCGCGTCCTGGGCTGGCAGCCGCGCTCCGCCGAGGACGCCTTGATCGCCACCGGCGAGAGTCTCCTGCGACGCGGTCTGATCAAGCGCTGAATCTTCTTCACCTCGGCGTGGGCCGGCGGAGGTCGCAGCGCCATCGTCCGGCGCTGTTCTAGCCACGTCCATATAGGTTCAGTGCGTCACGGGGTCAGCAGTGATGCGGGCATTCTGCAGGGAACCCGCCGGCAGTGCTCGGCAGGGAGGCCGCCACCCGCTTCTCGTCATGTGTTTAGGCCGCCGTCGATGGTGATGGTGGTGCCGGTGATATGGCGTCCGCCTTCCCCGGCGAGATGGGCGATCATCGCGGCAATGTCGTCCGGATGGCCGTAGCGGCCCAGCGGGGTCAGGTCCCGCATGCGGTGTGCCTGGGGGCCGTCGGCAGGGTTGGCCTCGGTATCGGTGGGGCCTGGCTGGACCAGCACGGTGTTGATGCCCCGCGGGCCGAGTTCACGCGCCAGACCGCGAACGAGACCGTGGAGCGCGGACTTGCTGGAGGCGTAGAGCGCCATGCCGGGGAAGGGCGTGTAGTCGGCAACGTTGCTGCCGAGGACGATGATCCGGCCACCCTCGGGCAGGTGGCGCAGTGCCTCCTGGACGGTGAGGATGACCGCTCGGACGTTGAGGCTGTAGGTCCGGTCAATGTCCTCGACGCTGAGTTTGTCGATCGTGCCCGGAATCATGACCGCTGCGCTGTTAACGAGGATGTCGAGCCGTCCAAGACGTTCGGCGGCCTCGTTAACAGCGCCGCGCAGCTGTGCCGGGTCCGTGCTGTCCGCCTTCAGCGGTACGGCGTTTCGGCCCAGCTCTCGGACCTGCCCTGCCAGGGTCTCGGCCTGAGCGTGGGAGCTGGTGTAGGTGAATGCAACATCGGCGCCGTCGCGTGCGAGACGCAGCACGGTTGTGGCGCCGATGCCTCGGCTGCCGCCGGTGATGAGTGCTGCCTTGCCTGTCAGGGGGTTCATGGAGGTGCCTTCCGGAAGTATCACTTGCTTAGTCAAGTGATACTCCGAGACACTTGCGCAGTCAAACGTCTGCGGGCACAGTGAGGGGCATGCACCGCGACGATGCCCTCACTCCGCAGGAGGCGCAGCTACTCCACGAACTGGGTCGCCTTGTGCATGCCCTTCCCCGGGCCCTGGAAGACGACATGAACCGCACCGCTGGCCTGGCGATGACGGACTTCGCAGTCCTCCTGCAGCTCAGCGAAGCCCCGGAACAACGCTTGCGCATGTCCGAACTCGCCACCCTCATGGGGCTGACGCCGAGCCGTATCACGCGCGTCGTCGATGGCCTGCGCAGCCGAGGTCTGGTCACTAAGGATCGCGACCCTGCCGACTTCCGCGGAATCGTCGCCACCCTCACCGCCTTGGGCCACACCGCCATGGAGGAGGCCCACCCTCACCACCGCGCCAGTGCGCGTCGGCGAGTCCTCGACCACCTGTCGGTCGACGAACTCTCCCTTCTGACGAGTGCGATCCGCCACCTCAATGCCGCCCTTGCGGGGGATATCGGCACCACCTGAACTTGACTCTGTCGGGGATCTTTGATGGTCGGGCTCAGGTGCCGAGGTTTCGCCAGGACTTTGACCGGGGGATCTCGTTCTGGTCCAGGAAGGTCTGGAAGGCGGTCGGCGGTCCACAGCCCGTCGAGGCGGTCTCTCACCCACATCGCCGTCGTACCGCCCGGGTTGCTCGCCCGCGCGATCTGAGCAGTCAGAGACGGGACTTGCTCACCAGAACGGGCACGGAGCGACAACAGACACCTCGACAACTGCATCAGTCTGCGAAACAACCCCGAGCATGCCCGCTGATCATGCTGGCGCACCCTGAAATTCCAAGATCCCCGACAGAGTCAAGCAGTTGTGACAGGACCTTGCGAGCCCAACGACGCAAACGGGTGTCCGAGGGACCCGGGAGCGGACCCCACAGCCATGCGGTCGCGTTCACCGTGCCGGCTGCCGAAGGCGTCAGGTGCCCGCGCGCTGCGCGCCGCAGGGCGATGCGGGCGTTTCATCGGCCTAGAGGCCGGTCTGGGCCTCGGGGTCAAAGGTGTTCGCGGGCCCAGGTGGTGAGCCGGCCGGCGAGGACGGTTCCGATGGCGGTGGCGGTGCCGCGGACCAGACCGGTGAGCGCGGTGCGTGACAGGTGGCGCGGCGGCCGGTTCCGGAGTTCAACCGGCCTTACCTGCTGGTGGCGATGACCGACGGCGCGCGCGTCACCGTTCCTCCGCTCCGCGCCGGTCCGACTGCTCGATCCGGTCGTTAAATGGTAGATCGGGCAGCGGGCGGGCGTCTTCGCGCTCGACGGCCGCCTGGTGGAGGCGCAGCACGCCGTAGCCGCCGAGCTGTTAGGGCTCCCGACCGGTGAAGTGGGCGAGCACGGTGCCGTCGGGTGCTCGTAGGGTGCGGCGAGTGCCCGACCCGCGGTCGTCGCCCGTTCCCGACTCCCACCTCTCGGCGGTGACGGTGATGTGCGACCAGCGGACCACGCGCATCGAGTCGCGGCCGGCGATCACGAACGCTGCGCCGGCATCGACATCAGCAAGCGGGACGCCGAAGTGTGCGTCCGCAGCCCCAGTCCCCGCCGCAAGGGGACATCCACCACCTTCGGCGCGACCACCAACGCCATCCTCGACCTGCGCGATTGCCTCTTCGAGGCACACGTCACCCTGTTCGTTATGAAGGCGACCGGCGACTGCTGTACGGGGAACGCGATCCACACGTCCTCGCCAAGCGCCGCATGCGCAGCAAGATCCCGGGAGTGAACCAGCGGTGGCCGAGGTGATCGTGGCCGAGACCGGAGGTGACGTGGCCCGGTTCCCTTCGTCCAGGCACCTGGCCTCCTGGGCCGGACTGCGTCCCGCCCGTCACGAGTCCGCCGACCGGATCCGCGGCACCCGGGTTCGGCCCGGCAACCCCTACCTCAAGGGGGTCCTCGGAATGGCCGCGTTCAAAGCAGCACGGACCAAGGACTGGTTCCTGCAAGCCCGCTACAAGCGGCTGACCGCCCGCCGCGGTCCGCTCAAGGCCTTCGTGGCCGTCGAACACCCGATCATCGCCGTGGTCTGGTACATGCTCCACGACCACATGCCCTACCACGGGCTCGGCGGCAGCTACTTCACCCAGCGGGACCCAGCGCGGGCCGCACGCCGAGCAGTGTCCCGGCTCAGCGAACTCGGCTACCGGGTCACCCTCGACCTGCTGGAAGCCGGCGGATGACCGAGTACGGCCGAAGCCCGGCGGAGATGCCCCCGACGGGGCCCGCATTCCTGCTCGAAACGCGAACCACCTGCAGTTGTTTACGCGTCAGAGTCAAGATTAAGCCAGGTCACTGGGTCAGTATGCGGTGGGCGTGTTCCAGTCGGCTCTGGACGCGTGATTCGGGCTGGCGTCCGCCCGTCTGGAGGGTGGCGAGGCCGTGCAGGGTGGCCCAGGCGACTTCTGCCCTGGTGTGGTCGGGGCCGGGGAAGACGCGGTGGATCGCTGCGAAGGCGCGCCGGAGCTCTTCGGGGGCGTTCTCGGTCCCGAATCCCAGGTCTGTGGGCATCGAGAACATGGCTTCGTACAGGTGGGGCCGCGCTGAGGCGAAGTCGAGGTAGGCGCGCATGTGTGCCATGGGGTCGCCGCCGGCCGCTTCGAGTGCTTCGGCGATTTCGGCGAACCCGCTCAGGGCCACGGCGTCAATGAGTGCTTGTCGGTTGGCGAAGGCCGAGTAGAGCACCGGCTGCGTGACGCCGATCAGAGAGGCGACCCGGCGCATTGTCACCGCCGCCCAGCCCTCCGACTCGGCGAGCTCTCGGGCGGCGCGGATGATCTGGTCGCGCCTCAGATCCAGGTCCGGAGCCGGTCTAGGAGACATGGTGCTGACCCTAGCACGGTTACCTATCGCCGTTAGCGAACGAGGGCGCCACTGTTTGGCTCGCTTCCGCAACACCCGGTGGCGTGGAGGGGCCTGTCGTCGACGATGCGTAGGCGCATCGGATGGGCGTATGCTAGCGTCGTTACGGAACGTCGATAGATAACGCTGAAAGGAATCCTCATGGTGATCACCGCCCTCGTTGTCGCCCTCCTCGGTTGCGCCTTCATCCTGTTCATCGGTGGCCGGTTCCTACTGGCCCCCCATGTCGCCATGGCCGGATTCGGGGTGCCCGAAGACAGCCTCCGCGCCCTGACCAGCATCAAGGGCGTTCGCGACATCACCTCAGGAGTGGTGCCACTCGTCGCCCTCGCGGCCGCCGGCACCCACGTCTTCGGCTGGGCCATGCTCGCCGCGGCGATCACTCCGATCGGAGACGCCGTCATCGTCCGCACCAACGGAGGGACCCTCCGCCACGCGCTGACCATTCATGGGGCCACAGCCTCGCTGCTCATCGCCGTCGGCCTCATCCTCGCCCTCGCGTAGCACGGACGCGGGCCATGACAGTGACCCGCCCCGCCAGGTCCCTCGTCACCGCCACCACCTGCTTATCCCTCCCGGTTCGTCCCGACACCAGAAAGGCAGTCCCATGACCACTGCGAACCAGCTCGGCACCTCCGCCATCACCGGCTCCGCGGCACGCTCCGACTCGGGCGTCATCGACATCGTCCGCGCCTTCTACGAGCCGTTCCGCACCGGCGACACCACCGTCTACAGCGAGATCCTCGCCGACGACTGGATCGACATCCCGCTCGCACCCGGCCAGGAGCAGGGGCCCGCAGGCATGGCGGCACAGATCGCGGCATTCCGCCGGGCGATGCCCGACTACGACGTCACGCACGAGGACCTTGTCATCGGAGGCGACCGGGTCGCCGTCAGGAACACGGTCAGCGGAACCCATCAGGGCGCCTTCATGGGATACGAGCCCACTGGCCGGCGCGTCGAGATACGCACGATCGACATCCACCAGCTGCGCGAGAACCGGATCGCCGTCACCTGGCACCTCGAGGACTTCGCCGGCCTGATGGCCCAACTCACCGCCCCCGCCGGCGCTCCCGTCCCCGCGGCCTGGAGCTGATGCTGCATCAGACCGCTTCCGCCCGGCGGGATCTCCGGCCGGGCGGAAGCAACAACGGCAGCAGCTCGCCCCTGCCGTCCCTATGCCAGCCCTCCGGTTGACCCACCAGCCCACATATCCGCCCGCCCCAAAGTCCGGGACGATTCTCACAGAACGGAACCCTTCCCATGCTGTACCAGCTCAGGACCTACACCCTTCGCACAGCCGAAGCGCTCGACGCCTACGCGGACGTCCACTGGCCGCGGCACGTGCCGAGCCTGCGCCGGTTCGGCGTCACCACCCACGGAGTGTGGACGGAGCCGGACTCACCCCTGCACCGACTGTTCGCGCTGGTCTCCTACCCGGAGGGCGCAGACCCGGCTGAGGTCGTGCGCACGTTCCTGGCCAGCCCGGAGCAGGCTGCCGACATGCAGGGCTTCGACCTGTCCGACCTGGTGGGCGTCGAGGAAGTCCTCCTCGCGCCCCGCCTCGACGTGACACCCAGCCTCATCCCTGGAAGCTAGTAGGGCTTGGTCAGGTTCGTAGTGGTGTGGGTATGTCGCGGTGGCAGGTGGGGCGGGCGCCGGTCCAGGTGGCGAGGAGGGTCTGCAGTTTGCGAACCACTTGTTAGAGGCTCAGTCCTGCGCCGCGTCTTTTGGGTCTTGTGCCAGTCGTCGCAGGGTGCAGAAGGCGTGGGCGGCGGAGACGAGGGTGACGTGGCGGTGCCAGCCGCCCCAGGTGCGGCCCTCGAAGTGGGCCAGTCCCAGGGCCTGTTTCATCTCGCGGTAGTCGTGCTCGATGCGCCGGCGCAGCTTGGCGAGCCGCACCACAGTGGCCAGCGGCATGCCGGAGGGCAGGTTCGCCAGCCAGAACTGCACCGGTTCGGGTTCGGTGGCGGGCCACTCTGCCAGCAGCCATCGCTCGGGCAGCTCCGGCCCGTCGGTGGCCTGGCAGATGCCGCGTCCGGCTTGGGCGCACGCGCACGGCGACGAACCGCGAGTGCATGCGTTTGAAGCCGCTTCGGCCCTTGCCCGGCCGGGAACCTCCCCGCCAGGACACCGGCCCCGCAGCCGTTCGCCCGGCCGCGATGACAAGGTCTTTCATGGTCCGAGCAGGCTCGGGATACTTGATTTTCGGTGGCCGGCCGGATGAGTGGTGTGACGAGACGCAATGCCCACCGCGTAGGGCAGCTTGCGTTCTTCCAGGCCGTGGCGGAAGGCGCCGGCATCCCCCGTATCCGGCGTCCGCGACGACCAAGGGGATGCCGATGCCCCACGACGGAGTCTCGTCGATCATGTCCAGGGCCAGCTGCCACCCCTCCACCACAGCGACAGAACTCGCATACCGGCATGAGGCATACCTGAACGCCCGCTTAGCGTACGGGGGCGTGAATGATGGTGTCGACGGCGATGGTCAGCAGGATCCGAGTCTGTCCCGGGCCGCCGTAGGAGGTGTAGGGCCGACCGGTGTACTTCTGGGAGAGGCGTTCGACGTTCTCGGCGGCACCGTCGGTGGTGGCGGCGGTCACGTGCCCCTTTACCCCGAAGTAGCGGGTTGTGTCGTCGGGGTCGGCGATAGTCAGAGCGACGCGCGGGTCACGTTGTACGTTCTTCGTCTTGCGGTAGCCCTCGACGGTGTTGATGAGGATGTTTTCGCTGTCGGTGTCCACCCAGGTCTGCGTGAGCTGGGGCGAGCCGTCGGGCATCGTCGTGGCGATGAAGCAGGGACTGGGCCGCCGCAGCAGTTCGAGGAGTTCGGTCGGCAGAGTCGCCATGAGATC
The DNA here is from genome assembly GCF_053598575.1 of Streptomyces sp. NPDC001100. Taxonomy (NCBI): domain Bacteria; kingdom Bacillati; phylum Actinomycetota; class Actinomycetes; order Kitasatosporales; family Streptomycetaceae; genus Streptomyces; species Streptomyces sp. NPDC001100. The sequence continues at coordinate 70,798 of NZ_JBSFKO010000045.1, read as the reverse complement.
GTGCCCTTCTGCAAGGAGGTCGGTCGAGGGAGGTCGCGGAGCAGGCATCCGCGCTCAGCGCACGGAGCGGAAAGTGGCCCGGACGTCATCGGTGAAGCGTTTCGGCTGCTCCAGGGCTGCGAAGTGGCCACCTGCGGCGGGCTCGCTGAAGTGGATCACGTTGCTGTAGCGGCGTTCGATCCAGCGCCTGGACTTTCGCACGTGCTCCTCGGGGAACATGCTGAATCCGGTGGGCACGGTGATGGGTTCGGCGGGGGTTGGCGCGGAGGGGCGGGGTGCCCGGGCCATTTCCCAGTACATTCGGGCGGAGGATGCTCCGGTGTTGGGAAGCCAGTACAGCATGATGGTGTCGAGTAGTTCGTCCAGGGTGAATGACGCTTCCGCGTCTCCTGGTGTGCCGCAGGTGTCCTGGTACATCGCGTAGATCCAGGCGGCCAAGCCGATGGGGGACTCCGCGAGGGAGTAACCGATGGTCTGTGGACGGGTTGCCTGTTGTTTGGCGTAGCCCGAAAGGTTCTCCCAGAACCAGCCGGCGCTGTCGAGCATGGCCTGTTCCTGCGCGGTGGCGTCCTTGATCTCCTCGGGTGTGGGCGGGAACATGGCGAAGTTGAGGTGCAGTCCGACGCAGCCGTCCGGGGCCGCGCGACCGATCTCGTCGGTGACCGCGCAGCCGAGATCGCCGCCCTGTGCACCCCACCGCTGGTACCCGAGTCGGTCCATCAGGGTGATCCAGGCGTCGGCGATCCGCGGAAATCCCCATCCGGGTGCGGTCGGCCGGTCGGAGAATCCGCATCCCGGCAGCGATGGCACCACGAGGTGGAAAGCGTCGCGCGGATCGCCGCCGTGGGCCGCGGGGTCGGTCAGCGGGCCGATGACCTTGTGGAAGTCGAGGACCGAGCTGGGCCATCCGTGGGTCATGATCAAGGGGAGGGCGTCCGGTTCCGGCGAGCGCACGTGGAGGAAGTGGACTCCCAAACCGTCGATGGTGGTGCGGTACTGGCCGAAACCGTTGAGGGTTTTCTCGCACCGCCGCCAGTCGTAGGTGTGGAGCCAGTAGTCGTGCAGGGCGCGGACTTTGGCCAGTTGGGGGCCCTGGCTCGTGTCGGGCACGGTTTCGGCGTCGGGCCACCGTGCGCGGGAGAGGCGTTCACCCAGGTCAGTCAGCTGCTCGTCGGGAATGGACAGTATGAAGGGCTCGATCAGTTCAGACATGGTGCATGCTCCATATGGTCCGCACATTGGTCGCGGAGGTTGCAGGGTGGTACGTGCTGGCGTCGTGCCCGGAGATCAGGGGTTTCCGGGCTGGCGGGTCCGCTCGTCGGCGACGATCTCGGGCACCGCGTTCAGGACTTCCTGGAGCCAGGCAACTTCGGCGCGCAGCCGGTGCGCGCCGTGGCTGACCGCGAGGGACTCGCTCACCGTCAGGTAGCCGCTGTCGATGGCATGCGCGTTCAACGCCTCGGTGGTGGACAGCATGGAGGAGAGCTCGTCCAGCCGGGAGGTGATGACGGCGTGGAGATCATCCAGTTTCTCGGGGTCCAGGCGGGTGAGGGCCAGGTCGAAGGGGTCCGGTTTCATCCAGATGTGGGTAAGCCCCTGCAACTGCAGTTCCCGGAGCCTCCGCCGCCCTTCGTCTGTGATGCCGTAGACCTGACGCTCGGGCAGATTGCCTTCTCGCTCGACCCGTATCTCGGCGAGCAGCCCTTCGGACAGCAGCCGCTTGATCGCCTGGTACAGGCTGCCTACGGACACGTCCGTCCACAGGTGCAGATGTTCCTGCTCTGCCTGGAGACGGACCTTGTGCCCGTGCATCTCGCCGTTCCTCGCGAACGTGTCGAGGATGAACAACCTGATGGATGACATACGAGTACTCTTGCATGAGTACCGGCTCGTGGCAAACTTGGGCAGGGAGATCGGCCTATGAGATCCCCATGTCATAAGACGCGTCGGCCAGCGGGCTCGTGCCACCGGAGTCGGTCTGGATGGCACTCTGGCTGAACGCCAAGATCCACACCCACCCCGACCGGTTCGAGGAGTTGATCGGCACTCACCTCGCGGCGCTCGTGGTCCAGTTCCCCGACGCACCGGAGCGGTGGTTCGTCCGCTACCGCGCCCCGCACGACCTCGACCACCTGCGCCTGCGTATCCGCACCCGTAGCCGCGGGCAGGCCCCGGCCAGGGCGCGCAGATGGAGGAAGTCCGCGGCCGAAAGGGACGCCGACCCGGAGCGCCGGCAGGAGGAGGTGCGCGAGTACGCCCTCGAAGGGCGGCGGCGCCTTCCGGCGCACCGGGACATCGCCAGGATCTCCATGGCCCACGTCCCCTTCACCGCTGAACACCTGCCGCATGTCGAGGTGCTGCTCGGCGTGTTCCGTACCGCGGGACTGCCCGACCGCATCGCGGCAGAGGCCAGTGACCTCGTCTCGACGTACATCGACGGGTTCGTCCTGGAGGAGGGCATGGGGTGGGACAGAGCCGCCCAGCCAGAATGCGGCACCTCCTCGCCCGCCCCGACTGGCGTGAGATGGCCGGCCATGGTGACGGACTCTTCCGACGTACGGTTCGATATCGGCCTGGAGATCATCCTGCGCGGCCTCGCGAGCTCTCTGCCGGCCGACCCGGCCTGACCGAACAGGCCGCGAATCCGGGTCGGTTGTGCCAGCGCCCGTCGTTCGTTACCGAGGGCGCGGCAGCACGACTGCGGCACTGTGGGGGTGTGCGGGCTGCCTGTCGTGACCGGTGACTGACAGGACGCAGTCCGGCTTCTGCCGCGGCTGTTCCGGCCGGGGCGGCCCGTCATCGATCGCCGACGCCCAGCGCAGGCGCTGGCCACGCGGGGACCTCGTCGAGCCGGGGCGGCAATTGGGTGAGGGCATGAGGCTCGGGAGACCTGACGACCGTCGTGAGTCACGGCTCCGAGGTCTCGGACTCCAGCGCGACCCGTGTCGCTGTGCCGTAGACGCCCGACTCGTCCTGGAGGACGAGTCGGGTGAGCTGGTAACTGCGGACTGCGCTCTCGACCTCGCGGTCGTAGTCGCCGTCGGCGGCTCCGCCGTACAGACCGATCTGTCGGAGGCGGAGCTGGAGTTCGACCACCTCGGGTCCCTTGTCGCCGAAGCGGAGGACGAGGGCCTGCCCGTTTGACGCGCTCGGTGAGGGGGCGGTCGGAGCGCCGGAGGGGGTCTCGGTCGGGACGGTGGAGCCGGTCGCGGTGACCGGGCTCGTGATCGCGGTCGGGGTCGCACCCCGAGAGGAGACCGGGGTCTCGGACGGCTGTGCCGGGGACGTCGTCCCGGACGGCGCTGCGGGGGAGGAGGCGTTACCAGATCGCTGATTCTGCGGAAGGCCCGCACGCGGGCCGTCGGACGTCGAACCGTCCCGCGAGGGACTCTGGTACAGGAAGAGCCCTCCGACCAGTCCTCCCGTCACCAGGACGGCCAGAACGGCTCCGGTCCCTGTGAGCAACACTGCTCGGTACCTTCGGTACGGCGGGTCACTGCCGGCCGAGGGCTGCGGGGAGGTTTCGTCGAGGGGTAACGAGGTGGCGGGGCCCGGCCCGAACTCGACTGGGGCGGCGGTCACGCTGCCCCAGTCATCTAAGGAGCCTGGTTGCTGCTGCTTATCGGCATCCTCCGAAGGGACGGCCGGTTGGCCCGTAGGCGCGGTCGCGGCTTCGGGCGCAGAGCCGGCAGAGCGCTCGGGGGTGTCTCCGACCTCCACGAACGGCCGGATGCGCAGCGGGTCGAAGTCCTCTGCGGCCGCTGCCTCCGCCGTACGCGTCTCACGGTGGGCGTCGGACGCGCGGCGCGTGCAGGAGCAGGCGGGAGTGCCGTCCTCCGCACGAGGCACCCCACACTCCGGGCAGACGGGGGCTGTCGGTTCACTCACCCAAGTTCCCTCTCCACGCAGGCTCCAGAGTTTAGACAGTTCTCCCGCACAGAGAATCCATAAGTCGCGGAATCTGGAATTGGAACGTCCGGAAAGCCGGGAACCAGTTGCTTCGCGGGGGAGTGTCAGGGAGGCAGGCCGGCCTGGAGGCCCTCTGCGTGAGCCTCGGCAGGGAAGCAGTCCAGCCATCAGGTCGGATTCGTTGTTCGGCCGAGGTCCGACCGACCCGGGCCACTCACCACCGGCGACGATGGCGATGCCCGTCTGGGCCGGGCCTGGGTGAGCTCTGGCCCTGTCGGAGACCGATCTTTCCCCCGCGCTGGTCACCGCTTGGTCGGAGTGCCCCCGCAGCTGCGGCGTGGCCGCGTGAGGCAGACAGGAGCCGGGGTCAAGCCGGGTCAGCCGGGGGCCGAGTCAGGATGCCCGGAATTCCTTGGGAGTTGGGCCTGCCGTCGACAACCGCGGCTGTGTTCGGGCCGGGCATCCCCAGTCGGCGGCGGCGAGCTGACTCCGGTGCGGTCCAATGAGTTGCCCCGGCTCCTCGCAGCGCTGCCACCGCTTCACACCTTCGCTCAAGGCCGCGGGGGCCGCCCCGGCCCCGGAAGAGGCCGTCCTGGCCGACATCATCCAGGAATTCCGCAAGTCTCATGCCCTTCACGCCGGTGGCACTGAGAAGGGCCCACAATGCCTCGGGAACGCAGCGTAGTTCGCTCCGGTCCGCCTGGCCGATGACGAGCATCGGCCGGGCGGCTTCGGTCATGGTGCGTCCGTCCGCGACGATCACGACGGCGTACTGGGCGTGGTGGGGAAAGGACGCCTCCGGTCGTGTCACCACGTAGCAGGAAGTGTGAACACGCTCCTCGGTCGACAACGATGAGGCGCGCATCACACCGCGGCCGCCTCTTGTCTTGTTGGGGCTAAGCTGCGCCCTGCTATTTACCGGCCGATCTTGTCCAACTCGGCAAGCTCCTCGTCGGAGAGCGAGAGTCCCGCACCGGCTACATTCTCGCGCAGGTGCGCCACCGACGAGGTGCCGGGAATCAGCAGGATGTTCGGGGACCGCCGCAGCAGCCAAGCCAGGGCGACCGACATCGGCGTCGCGTCCAGCCGGGTGGCCACGGCACAAAGGGCCGTGGACTGCAGCGGGGTGAAGCCTCCGAGCGGGAAGAAAGGCACGTAGGCAACGCCCTTGTCGGCGAGATCGTCGATCAGCTCGTCGTCCTGACGATAGGCGAGGTTGTACATGTTCTGCACGCACACGATCGGTGCGATCGCCTGTGCCTCGGCGACCTGTTCCGCCGTCGCGTTACTCACTCCGAGGTGCCGGATCAGGCCCTGCTGCTGGAGTTCGACGAGGGTCTCGAAGGGCTCGGCGAGCGAGCCGGGCTGGGGCCCCTGAGCGTCACCGAGCCGGAGATTGACCACGTCGAGCGAATCGAGGCCGAGGTCGTGAAGGTTCTCGTGGACGGCGCGGCGCAGGTCCTCGGGCTGCCGGGCAGGGGGCCAGCCGCCCTGCTGATCGCGGACCGCGCCGACCTTGGTCACGATGTGCAGCGATGCGGAATAGGGGTGCAGCGCTTCACGGATGAGCTGGTTGGTCACACGTGGTCCGTATGCACTGGCGGTGTCGATATGGGTGATCCCCAGACCGGCGGCCTCGCGCAGGACGGCGAGCGCGCCGTCGTGGTGAGCAGGCGGGCCCATGACCCCGGGGCCAGCGAGCTGCATGGCGCCGTAGCCGAAGCGGGTGACGGTCAGATCGCCAAGGGCCCAGGTGCCGCCGGGCAGTGACGCGGAGGGTGTGTTCATTCGGTGTGCCTTTCCTGCCGAGCTGGATAGTGCGGAGAGCTGCTTGATCGCGCCGGTCACCGGCGCGATCTTCGTTTCGCTCATGCTCGCTCGCGGGCCAGGGGCGCATCCAACACCGATACGGTGTCCTGTCATACCCGGTGGGTATCACCCAGGTACGCTGGGAATGTGGACGACTTGGAGACCCGCGAGCTGAGGTACTTCATGGCCGTCGCCGAGGAACTGCACTTCGGCCGCGCCGCCGAGCGCCTCGGCATGGCGCAGCCACCGCTTTCGCGGGCAATCCAGCAACTAGAGCGGCGCCTCGGCGTCTCTTTGCTGGAACGCAACCGCCGCGGCGTCTCCCTGACCGGCGCCGGAGAGGTACTGCTGCACGAGGGCCGCGCAGCCCTCGACGCGACCACCGCCGCCGCTCGCCGCACCCGTCGTGCCGGTGGCGCCGACGGTCCGGGTGGCCCCCGCAGCCGTCTGGTGCTGGCGGTGAAGGCCGGCGCGTCCCACGAGCTGCTGCATAAGCTCCTCGACGCCTATGCGGCCGAGCCCGACGCCGCCGAGATCGAGGTGCTGCCGAGCGGCACGTGTGAACAGGAAGAGATGCTGCGCGACGGCCGGGCTGATGTGGCGCTCATGCACAAGCCGTTCAACTCCCTCGCCGGGTTCGACAGCGAGGAGCTGATGACCGAGGGGCAGATCGCCATCCTGCCCGCCGGGCACCCCCTCGCCGCGCACAAGGCTCTGTCCGTGGTCGACGTCAGCGACATCCCCGACCTTCCGCTCGCCCGCTGGTCCCGCCACGGCACATACCCACCCGGCCCGGGCCCCGAGATCCACGACCAGACGCAGCTGGCCCAGCTGATCGCTCTCGGACGCACCGTAGCCGTCTTCCCCGACTCCGCCCGCGCCTGGCTATGGGCCGAGCACACCGCCGTTCCCCTGACCGACGCACCCCCCGTCGTCACCCACATCGCCTGGCCCGCACACAGCCGCTCCCTCGCCCTCGCCGGGCTGATCCGCACGGCCACTCGGCTATGACCCGCCCTCGCCTTCCGTCGCCGCGGCACACCGCCTGACCGCCGGTGCCCACGGGCAGGTGGTGGCGTGCGGGACATCACGAGCGGCGACTGCCTGCAGCTGCGCCACATCGAGGTCAGCGTCCTGCGCAAGGCCCCGGCCTCGCGGACGCTGTTCTACACGCTCCTGAAGGACCTGGGAGACTTCCCTCCGGGCGCGCCCGCGACCGGGAGTTGGGCCGCCGCGTCGGGGACCGCCGATCCGGCACGGCGGGGAGCCGGGACCGCGATCGGGAGTCAGGATGGCGGCATGGGCACTGCGGGCACCGGGGACACACGAGCTGTCCGGGTATGCCGTAGGTACCGCCCGGGCCTGTGGCGCGGTGGGGGTGGTTCCGGCCCGTTGCTTTCCCCCGTAGCGGCGGGCCGGAGCGGCCTGCATCCCGTCGCCGGGTACTTCTACGTCCCCTTCGGCGAGGACGACCGACGGATGAGCAAGGTCGCCAACGGCATGTTCTGGGAGCTGAGCGGCCCTGTCCCACCCGACCCCGACGACGAGTACGCAGAAGAACAGGACGACTACGACCTGAACGACCGGGTCATCAAGCTCCAGGGGGCGGTCCCGTTCGTCGACCGGCACAGCTGGGGCCTGAGCCGGGGGCACGAGGACAAGTTGCGAGCAGTCCGCGGGACGGTCGTCCGGCGGCTGTGCGGCCGCGGCTGGCTGTAGCACCGTCCCTGGAGCCCGAGCCACGCACGGCGCCGGTGGCCCGGTGTGACGGGCGCGAGCCGATGGGCCCCGGTGCGGCGATCGGCGCGCTGGTGACCGAGCAGTCCTGGGAGCTCCTGGCCGCCGGCGCCACGCTGCGCCAGCGGGGCCATCACATGTGGGACCAACTCCCGCGATGGCAGGGTGAGTTGGGGCGAAAGGCGGTGGTATGGACTGAAGTAGATTGCCGGGTGCCTGGGGCTGCGCGACCATCGTCGGATGAGTACGGATGAGGGTCGGAAGCTGAGGCGGGTTGTGCAGACGTGTTCCGCATACCCAGTGCAGTGGGATGCCTGGACGGCGGACGGCCAGTACCTGTATCTCCGATACCGGCATGGTGAGGGCTGCGTCGAGTGGCATCCCGGCCCTGACGATGATGCGGACACGCCGGAGTCTTGGAACGGGGGCCGCTCAGGACTCCTGATCGGATGGGACGACGGCACCGGCGGCGGTGTCATCAGCCTAGGGGACTTCCTCGCGGCAGCGGGCTTGGAGTTGGCGCCGGATGCCTCGGTGAGTTGAGGTCATGGCACGCAGTCAGGTGCGGAGCCAGATGACGAGGGCGGCCGCGGTGACGGTGCCGAGGAAGACGTAGCCGCGTTTGGCCGTAACGGGTCGCGACAGCCCGGGAATTCTTCAGCCTGTTGATGGCCCTCTCGACAGTGTTGCAGCCGCCACGCTGGCCGCTGCCTCCGCACCCGCGGCCGCGCCCCGCCAGGCGGGGCCCCGCGATGGCTGAGAAGCAGACCTGCTCGGGGCGGGACGGAGACGTACTGTGCGGCCGCACGCCCCTGCCAACCCGAAGTGTCTGCGGTATCCAACGTGTCCAAGAGCTGGCCGGCGAGGTGGTGTGATGAAGCAGACCCTCCCAGCTCAGCGGCGTCGACCTGGCTCGCGTCGCGCTACGGGCCGCGAAGGAGGCGGCGAGGAAGAACGGCGACGGCTGTACGACAAAGGCGAAGCCCCACACGGCATCGGTCGTGGTTCGCCATGGCGGGCGTGAGCCGATGGGGCTCGGTGCCGTGATCGGCGCGCTGGTAACCGAGCGGGGCTGGGAGCTCCCGCCAGCCGGTCCACACTGCGTCAGCGCTGGGAGGCTATCGCTCCCGAGCTTGCCGGGCACGCCGTGGCGGTCGGCTTCGAGGCCGACTCCGGACGGCTCAGCGTGTGCCCGGAGTCGGCGGCATGGGCGACGAAGGTCCGTCTGGAGCAGGCCCGGATTGTCGAGGCCGCCAACGTGTCGGCTGACCGTACGGTCAGCCGCAGCCTGCGGATCCTCGCACCGGGCTCCGCGTCCGTGTCCGCCCCCGACGACGTCGCTCCGCAGACGGCGGCTGCGCCCAACGAGCCGGTGAGGACACGGGAGTTGGCCAGCAACGGCTACCACCGTGACCTTGCCGCCCACCTTTCACCGGAGTGGCGAGAACGAAACCGCCGGGACCGGTGTGGGCCGGCCCGGCGGTCGCTCCCTCGCGGCGATGGGTGCGCTACGGCCGGTTGAGGGTGATGGAGTTGATCGGCGTGAGGTTCTCGTAAGTCCAGTCGTCCTCGAAGAGGGTCTCGTAGCAGTTGGTGCCGCCGTAGTTGTAGCAGAGGCTGGCGGTGGCGCCGCCGTACTGGTTGTTGAGGACCCAATGGTCCCCGTACTGGTTGCTCAGGTTGTGGTAGCCGTAGCTGCTGTATTGGACCGTCGGGTGCGGGTTGTCGAAGGGTTCGACGCCCTCGGGCCAGATACACACGTTGCCGGACCTGCATCCGTACACCGTGGAGTCGCCGGCGGGCGCGGCCTGGGCGGCGCCGCTCATCGCCACCACTGCCGTGGCCGCGGTCGCGAACGCGGCAGCGGCGCTCATCACCTTGCGCATGTTTCCCCCTAGCGGGTGGCCTGCATCGTCGCAGGACGAACTTCGAGTTGAAGGGATCAGCCTGTTCCGGGTGGCTATGTACGCGAGTAGTGACGTCATTTCGACGTCAGATTGGAAGTCGCACGCTCACGTGAATAGCTGATGTACGTGACTTTGGGAGTCATCCACTGCTCTCAGCGGTTGCCGGCATCGCATGAGTGTTGTGCCGTTCGGAGGGGCGGGTCCGGGGAACGTCAAGTCCCCGGATCCCATGACCTTCAAGTCCCCGAGTTGGCGCCTACTCGTAGCAGCTTGCGCTGCACAACACGGTGACCGTGCCGCTTTTGCTGGTCGCTGTGGAGTTGGTGTCGTGGGTGGTGGCTGCGGGGGTCTTGCCGGTATCCCAGGGCATGGGGGCGGCCATGGCCTGGGGGGCGATGGCGGTGAAGGCCGCGGCGGTCACGAACACGGCGCCAATCGCACGCTTGCGCAGACGCATCTGGTCTCCTCGATCGATGATCAGCCGGTGAGCTTCGGCGGCTCACGCCGTTGCGGCGGTTGATCGCCTGGTGCCTCAACGTAGACGTCGCCGGACGACAGCCGCCAACGTTTCGAAGACCATCGAAACGTGCCTGGCCGCGGGACTTCCGGACTTCCTCCCGGCCTCGGCCCGGCCGCCCCGTCGGGGGAGGGGATACCTCTGCTTCACCACGGCGATGTCCAGTGATGTGGTTGTGCTGCGGTGTTCAGCTGACGACGAAGCTGTACACCGACCGGGTCTGTTCCCTGTCAAGTCCAGCGTGTTGAACTGAGGTGCTTCTCTCCAGCAGTCGGGCCATTCGACGGTGCGCCGGACGGGTTGAAGGAGGTTGACGGAGCCTGTGGGTGACGGCAGTGATGACGGACTGCGCAGCCCGATCGCCTCGGGCGAGGTTGCTGGGGAACCGTCGCTCAAGGCGTGGAAGGCAGCGATGACAGCCCGCAGGAACTTCAAGCGCCAGGTGCGCGCCCGCGCCGCCAAGACCGGCGAGTCCTGCACGTCTGCTCTCCGCCACTTCCGTCCGACTCCATCTGGAGACGTCATGTCGGAAGCAAGGACCCCCAAGAGCGTGGGGCTCGCCGTCGCGCAGACCCCCGTTCGCGAGGACCCCCGAGATGTTGACGCGCTGCACGAAAGCGGCCGCCAGGTCCGTGCTCTGATGCGCGAGGCGAGTGCTCGGGGCGCGAGGATCGTGCACTTCCCGGAAGGCGCGATCTGCTTTCCCCACAAGCTCGTCATGTCCGTCGACGGCCCGGACGAGGTCGGCCCGGCGGACTGGGATCGGTGCCAGTGGCCGGTTCTGCAAGCAGAGTTGGCTGCGATCGTCGAGTTGGCACGGGAGTTGCGGCTGTGGACGGTGATCGCGTCGGTGCACCGCTTGACCGAGCCGAACCGCCCGCACGACAGCCTCTACGTCGTCTCCGATCGCGGCGACGTTGTCACGCGCTACGACGAGCGCCTGCTGTCGAACACGAAGGTGTCTTACATGTACTCACCGGGCATCTCGTCGGTGACCTTCGACGTCGACGGTGTGCGCTTCGGCTGCCTGCTCGGCATGGAGATCCGCTACCCGGAGTTGTTCGCCGAGTACGAGAAGCTGGACGTCGGCTGCGTCCTGTTCTCCACGAACGGCGTCTCCCCAGGGAACGCCGCCGTCCAAGCCCAAGGCCACGCCGCGGCCAACAGCTACTGGGTCAGCTTCTCGGTGCCGACGCAGCACAGCGCCACCGCGCCGTCCGGAGTCATCGCCCCCAACGGCGACTGGCTTGAGCCGTGCCTTGCAGACGGATCACCATCGGTGGCGGTCGTGGACCTCGACAACGGTTCCGAGGCCGCCGCCGGATCAGTGACCGACGCGCGTCCCTGGCGTCGCTAAGCGCGCTCGGGCGTCTACACCGGGCACCAGGTGACCGATCCACGCAGCGAAGACCGAGCTGCAGCCTTCTAGGACGTGTTGCGAAAGCGCCCACGAAGGCATTTCAGGGAAGTGCCTCGATGACGGCCAGCTACGGCCGCAGGATGAGCTTCCCGGCGGCGTGACCGCTCGCGCTCAGCTCCTGCGCCTTCGCGGCGTCCTCCAGCGGAAGGCTCTGCGCGATGCGCACCGTGAGCTTGCCGTCGGCTGCGAGGCGGGCGTACTCGCCGAGGCGGGAACCGAACGGGGCGGGGCCGGAGAAGGTGACGCCCAGCTCGGCGGCCTTCGGATCGGCGATGGTGATGATCCGGTCGGTGCCGCCGCGGAGGTCGATCGACACCTCCAGGTTGCCTGCCCCCGCGGCGTCGTACACGGCGTCGATGCCCTGCGGTGCGGCCTCGCGGACCCGGTCGGCGAGGCCGGCGCCGTAGGCGACCGGGATCGCGCCCAGCGAGCGCAGGTAGTCGTGGTTGCCGGGGGAGGTGGTGCCGATGACCGTGGCGCCGCGGGTGACCGCGAGCTGAACTCCGACGGCGCCGGCCACACCCGCGGCTCCGTGCAGCAGGAGCGTGTCGCCTTCCCCGACACCGAGGGCGCCGAGCACGCGGACCGAGGTCTCGACGGCGACGGGCAGTGCCGCGGCGAGGTCCCAGTCGAGGTCCGCGGGCTTCGGGCCGAAGTCGACGGCCAGCGCGTGCTCGGCGTACGCGCCGGTGACGGTCCAGCCCAGGACCTTGTCACCCACCGCGACGCCGGTCACGCCTTCGCCGACCTCGTCGACGACGCCAGCCGCCTCCACGCCGGGGATCACCGGGAACGGCGCCGCCATCTGCGGCCTCCACCCGTTGCGGATCTTGTAGTCGAGCGGGTTGACCGCTGCCGCCACGACCTTCAGCCGCACCTGTCCGGGTCCGGCGTGCGGCTCGTCGACCTCTGCGAGGCGGAGGACTTCCGGGCCGCCGAACTTGGTGTAGGTGATCGCCTTCATGTCCTGCTCCAGTGCTCGTCGCTCTAGGCGAAAGATCAACCCTGGTCTGGACCGGCGGGCGCGGTCCAGCCGGTGGATCGGATCCACTCGGCCAGGTCGAGGGTGGCCGGCTCGATCGCCCGCACCACCGCAAGATCCGACGCGTGTTCCGCCGCCTTCGCGAACTGGCGGAACATCGCCCTGTCGAGGCCGCTGGGAAGCACGCTCAACGGGAGGGCCTCGTAACGCGCCGGGAGTCCGGCGCGCGCGCCGAACGCCGCGGCGATCTGAGGGCCCGTCAGCTCGTCGCCGACGAGCTCGACGGCTCCGCCGGGTGCCTCCGCGGTGTCGAGCAGGAGCGCGGCGGCGACCCGGCCGACGTCCCTGACTGAGATCATCTTCAGGGCGACGTCCTCCGGCAGCGGCAGCCTCAGCACGATCTCTCCGTGCTCCAGGCTCGGTGCCATCTCCTCCATGAAGGGGGTCGGGCGAACCATCGCGGCCCTGAGGCCGGACTTCCTCAGGTGCTCCTCGATCGAGTGCTTCGAATCATGGTGCGGCACACCCCGCTCCCGGTCCGCGCCGAAGACCGAGTTGAACACGACGTGCGGGACGCGTGCCGCGACCGCCGCGTCGACGAGCGCGGTGCCGATGCGGATCTCCGTTTCGACCTCTTCGAGGTTGTTCGCCTCCGGGGTCATGAAGTAGAACGCCTCGACCGCCGTCAGCGCGGTGGCCAGCGACGCCGGGTCGTCGGTGCGGATGGCCGCCAGCTCGACGCCGCGGGCGGCCAGCGCCTGAGCCCGGTCGGATTGCGGGTTGCGGACCAGGGCCCGCACCGTGGCCTTGTGGTCCAGCAGCGCGTCGACCACCGCCCCGCCCTGTTGCCCCGTCGCGCCGAAGACTGCGATCGTGCCGGTCGTCTGTGTGCTCATCGCTGCCACCCTTCACTCAGGGCGTGAGCGAGGTGGGCATGAGTCCGGTGTTGACCTCGGCAGTGGGGGGAGGACGACGTGGGCGCGGCGTCCTTGAGCTTGATCTGTTGTGACATGTCTCCACGATGCGTCTGCGGCGCCAGGCGTACCACCGGCATCCCGCCAGGTTCTCCCGATAACCCGCCAGGGTCGGGTAGCCTCAATCGCGTGTCCGACCTCAGCGGCGAGCCGAGCTTCTGCACCGACGATGCGCCGTTGTCGGCGCCGCTGGCCCATGGCGCCGACGTGGCCGCGCACTTCCACGACTACGGCCAGCTCCGCTACGCCGCGCGTGGGGCCCTGGTCACAGCGACCCAGGTGGGCACCTGGGTGGCGCCGGCCAGTCGGATCATGTGGGTGCCGCCCTTCGCGGTGCACAGCAGCAAGGCGTACGGCGAGACGGACATCCAGGTGCTGTCGCTGCCCGTGACGCTGACCGGACAGCTGCCGGCCGAGCCGTCGGTCTTCGTGGCGAGCGCGTTGCTGCGCGAGGCCTATCTGGCGCTGATGAGCGAGGGCGAGCCGCTGGAGAGCCCCCGTGCGCGGCTGCTGATCGACGTCGTACTCGCCGAGCTCGCCCGCGCCGCACAAGAGCCGCTGCGCCTCCCGGAGCCGATCGACCGGCGTCTCAAGGCGGTCACCGACCTGCTTCACATGGACCCGGCAAGCCCGGCGACCCTGGCCGAGCTGGGCCACCGCACGGGCGCCAGCGAACGCACCCTGAGCAGACTGTTCGGGAGCGAGCTGTCGATGAGCTTCCGCCAGTGGCGCTCCCTGCTGCGCATTCAACGGGCTCTGATCGAGCTCGGCGACGGCGCCTCGGTCACCGACACGGCGATCCGGCTGGGCTGGTCGAACCCCAGCAGCTTCATCGACGCCTTCACCGAGCTGGTCGGTCAGACACCCGGAGGCTATCGCTCGTCGGCTCGGTCCTCCCGCAGCTCCCATCGGTGAGAGGTTGGCGGTGTAGCCGTAGTTCCTGGCGGAACAGCGGTGGCAGCCCAACGGTGTTGGGAGCCCACGCTGGAAGGGTGACTCCCTCCGCCATCACCCAGAGTTCCTCGCCGGCATCGGCGGCCTCGGCCGGTGCGACGCTGAGCGACCTCATCGTCCAGTCGCTGACGCGGCACAGCTCGTCGGAGGCGTTCGTCGCGGGCGACCGGCGACTGACCTACGCCCAGGTGCGGGACCGGGTCTCCCAGTTCATGGGTGCGCTCAGTCGGGCGCGGCGTTGGCCTGAGGGTGGGCGTCACCATGCTCAGCCCGAACACGCCTGAGTCCTGGATCGTGCAGGCTGCGACGCACCTCCTAGGAGGCAGGGACAAGGGGCCCGAAGGTGGCGCGCAAGCTGGTGCGAGAGCTCGTGCATGCGGCATCAGCCGTCGGCGACTGATGCGGTGTCAGGGCGGTGATCAGCCAGCTTCTTCCAGCAGTAAGGGCAGGGGTGGTGGAGGCAGGCATCGGGGTGTGACGCGCATTACGGCAACCGTCGGAAAATTGAGTGCCGGATCAGCTCTCTGCCACCGCAGGTAGAGGCGGTTGAAGGAGGGAGCGCTCCGGTCCGGCAGGAGGGTGGCTCCCTGTTGAGCAGGCTTTGAGGGGCCGCGGCCTCGGAATCCGACCACGGTGGATGGTCTCTGATCACATAGCCTCTCCTGGCATACACACGACAAGGGGAGGGTCATGAGAGGCAGAACGGCCTGGGCCGCGGCCGGCGGGGCTGCGGTCCTGGTGCTGGTGACGGCGACCGGGGCACACGCGGAGGGGCGGGGTGATGTCCGGGTGGTGAAGACCGTGGTCAACGGCGGCGGCAACGTCATCGTGGGCACGTCGCAGACGATCACCTACCCGGTCGACATCACCGTCAAGGACAACTCGGGGGTGAAGGGGCTCACGCACGTCAGCACCTTCAACAAGACGCTCCTCTACCGCTTCGCGACCTGGAACGATGATTCGTCCTGCACGAAGAAGAGCGCGACGACCTCGGTGTGCCGGGCCACGATGACCATCGACCCCGCCTGGATCGCCGACAGCGACGACATCGACTCCAACAGACTCGCCGGCGTCTGGCAGGTCAACGCGACCGTCCAGGCCAACGACGGCGACTACTGGATCTCCGACGACATCGCCGACTACAAGGTCAAGCGGGCGGCCCGGCTCACCACGGTGATCGGGCCCGAGAAGGTTGCCAAGAACGCCAAGGTGACCGTCACCGGCAAGCTGTCGCGGGCCAATTGGGAGGACCGCAAGTACCACGGGTACCCCGGGCAGCAGGTCAGGCTCCAGTTCAAGAAGACGGGGGCAGCCCACTACAGCACGGTCAAGACCGTTACGACGGGCAACGTCGGGCAGCTGACCGCCAAGGTGACCGTCACTGCGGCAGGCAGCTGGCGCTGGTACTTCCCCGGCACCACGACCACCTCGCTGAAGGCGTCGGCCGGGGACATCCTCAACCTGAAGTAGCCGACGGCCCCGAGGTCCTCTTCGGCCGCTGCCCATCCAACTCGTCGTCGTCCGCCGACGAGTTGGACGGTGGCCAAGCAGCGGCCGTCATCACGAGTTGCCGCTGAGTATCGTCGGGTCAGGGGCACAGGCCGCTGTCGGAGTTGTAGTAGATGTCGATCGAACCGCTCCAGGTCATGCACAGGCCGGGCTTGGGCAGGTCCTTGTATACCGGGCCGGCGTAGGTCGTGTAGGAGCCGGCGTCCCTCGCCGGGGTGCTGCTGGTCGGCCAGGTGTCCAGGGTGACCTCCATGAACACGCGGGCGCCGGGCTTGTTTCGCACCGTGACGGCGCACCACTTCTTGTCCGCGGAACTGTAGGCCACGTAGGTGGTGGCGGCCACAGTGGTCTGCGAGGACTTGATCGGTGTCGAAGTGAAGACCTCGTACCCCGTGCCGCATGCCCCGTTGTAGGCGCCCGCGGTGGCGGCCGAGGCCGGCGTGGTCGCGGCGAGCGTGGCGCCCAGGGCCAGGACGGCGAGGGCGCCGGCGGTGGCTGCCTTGTGGCGGATCGGCTTCATGGTGTTCCCCCTGTTGGTGTCATGGCGGGACGGCAGGTCCTTGCCGTCCACGCAGAGTGAGACCGAGCAGGCCCACCGACAGTTGTGGGCATTCTTGTCGCGGTCCTGTCACCGGTGTCACAAGGGCCGTTACGACCACCCGAACCCAGGGCGCTCACGGCATGCGGACCACCACTGCAACCACACCGCGACAAGCCACTACGGCTGTGGCTGCCACTCACCCACGACCGTCCACAGACCGGGCACTCCACATGCTCTCCGCGCTGCTTTGCGCCGTGGGTCAGAGATAGGAGACCGGGGTCTATTCCAAGCACATGCTTGAGATGTGGACAGGGCGTCGCCACATTCCAAGCATGTCCTTGGAATCCCCCGACCCGACGCCGGACAGCGGTTCGAATCCAGGTGCGGGCGCGGGCCAGCGCCGTCGGCTGCTGGAGGACCCTCGCAGCATCCGCGCACTCGCTCGTCCGATCCGGCTCGAACTGCAGTCGATCGTCGGCCGGGCGGGCCGGATCACCGCCGCGGACGCCGCGCGTGAGCTGAGCATCAGCCACGCGCTGGCCTCGCATCACCTTCGCCAGCTCGCGAAGTACGGCTTCGTGCACCAGGTCGACGGCGCGGACAACCGTGAGCGCCCATGGCAACTCGTGCACACCTCGCACGACTTCGACGACGTCGAGGACCAGCCCGGCGGGTCCGAGGCGGTGGCAGTGTTCGAACAGGTCGTCGCCGAGCGCGCGTTGGAGGACCTCGGCCGCTGGCACGAGCGGCGTGCCTCCTGGTCGCCCGGCTGGCGCAAGCACTCCGGTATCGGCACCAGCACCGTGTACCTGACCGAGGACGAGTTCACCGAGCTGATGGAGGCGTTCGGCGGGCTTCTGGCCCGCTACATCGAGCAGCGTCCGATCGATGACCTCGCGTCGCGCCCGCCCGGATCGAGGGCCGTCAGGATGGCGCTCATCGTGACGCCGCAGGATCCGACAACGGCGGAAGGCTGACATGCGGGCCGTTGTTGTGGCCCTGCGCCGACGCCACCTGCGATTACTTCTGTCGGCCGGACTCGTCTCGCTCACCGGCGACTGGATACTCCGGGTCGGTCTCGCCTACTACGTCTACGAACTCACCGGGAACACGCTCGCGTCGGCTCTCGTACTGCTCGCGTCGTTCATCCCGCAGATCGTGCTCCGTTCACTCGCCGGCGTGTTCGTCGACCGGTGGGACCTGCGGCGCACCATGGTCGCGGCAAGCGTGTTGCTGGCCCTGGGCCTCCTGCCCCTGCTCGCTGTGCACCGGCCCGGCCCGGCCGCTCGCCACGGCATGACGCGATGACCGTCACCGATTTCAGGAGCCTGTGCGATCCCTGCCACCCGCGCGTCAAGCGGTTCGTGCGGGTCGCGCTTCCGACGGTGCAGACCTACCGGACCGCGGACCACTTGGCCGTACTGCCCGCCAATGATCCGGGTCTGGTCGAGCGGGCCGGCCGACGGAGTGGAGACGATCAGGATGCTGTGCGAGCGGACTCTGGAGGAACGCATTGAGGCCGAGGCGACCGAGACCATCGGCCGCCCCGGGCGAGCACTCAAACGAGCGCACGACGAGGATCCGGCCCTCGGGGGAGGAACTCCAGCGCGCACGCAGAAGTTGTGATCATTTTCCCTGCTCCGTCGCTGCCGCAATCGTGCTATGGGCACCCTGAGGGGGCGGCTGAACTTCGGCGACTACGAGATGCCCTCGCTGGACCCGAAGGAGGGACTGGAGCCCGCGGGCCGCGCGGGTTACGCGCTGCGTGTGCGCGACTGACGGCCGGCGAGGAGCAGGGCGGGACGGTCGTGTGCCGGAGCGTCACGAGGACGGTGCGTCGCTCTCGGCGGGATACGGCTTGTCCAGCATGGCGCAGATCGCGGCGTCGACCAGAGCCTTGTTGGCTCTTGCCGCCTTGGGTTCCTGAATGCCGAAGTTGGTGGTCGTCAGCACAGCGGCACTTCGGCGCCCGTTCGTGTCGGTGTAGATCTCGCTCGAGTATCCGGGCTGGCCGCCGGTGTGCCCCCAGACGGTGCCACAGGGAGTTGCCACTTTCATCAATCCCAGTCCGTAGCCTCCGCCTTCCTCTGGAGCAGGTACCGTCGTGAGCATCTCTTTCATCTGAGTCTCCGGCAAGATCTTGCCGGACATCAGGGCGGTCAGAAATCGCTGCCAGTCGGCCGCGGTCGATACCAGGCCCCCGGCTGCCCCGGACCAGCTCACATCGATGGCGGCGGTTTCGACATTGCCATGCGAGCGCTCGGGCCCTACGAATCCTGCCCCCTCGGGAATGTTCAGATCGTCAGGAAGAATTGTGCTGAGGCGCTGGGCGTCGGGCTCGTATCCGACCGCGTGAGGCTTGCCAGGGCCGAATGCAGCATCCGTGGACAGGAACGTGTCATTCATCTCCAGCGGTTCGGTGATCTTCTTATCGATCAGATCGGCCAGGCTCTTCCCGGTTGCCTTCTCAAGTATGAGTTCGAGTGCCGCATAATTGGCGTTGCTGTAAGAATATTTCTTTCCTGGCGGGAACTCGGGGGTCTGCCGTGGGGTGATCGCGAGAAGCTGTTCCGGTGTCCAGGTGCGCTTCTCGTGGCCTGTGAGCGTGGGCAGAAAATCCGGGGTCAGCAGGTAATCGCCCAGCCCGCTCGTGTGGTTGAGGAGCATCCTCACGGTGATGTTCGTGCCGTTGGGGATGAGCCCCGGCAGCCATGTCTCCACCGGGTCGTCCAACTGAATCTTGTGCTCGGCGACCGCTTGGAGAATGAGGGTGGCGGTGACCGTCTTGGTGTTCGAGGCGATTCTGAACTGGTCGGTTGCTTCGAGATGGTGGTCGGCCTTGGTCCAGGAGGCTTGACGGGCGATCGCAAGGGGCCTGCCCGAAGGGAATTCGACACGGACGATCACTCCGAGGGAGCCCGTGTCCGCTGCCTTCTGCGCGAGGCCAGCCAGTCGTCCGAGGACCGACGTATTTTTCGCGACCGATGTTGTCGAGTCACTCGGACCCGCGTCCGAACATGAGACGAGAACGGCACTCATACTGACCGCCAAGACGATGGATTGGACTCCTTGCGCAATTCGGAAGCGTGGCAGGGTACGTGACGACATGAGAGTTCCTCTCGCGATGCGGAAAATGGCCGCGTACGCTGAGCGCCTGCTGCTCCTCACCCGCACAGAGGGCAATGAACGTCGGACTCGTCGTACAGGAACTATTTAGTCAGCCAGGGTCGTCCGGAACATCGCTCGATGGCGTGACTCCGAGGGAGCCGAACTCATTCGAAGGAGTGAGTCCGATTCACGAGGGCAGGAGACTCCGGCGCCTCACGTCATGCCGATACTCACAGAGCATTATTTCTGGCCAGCACGGCCGCCTGCGCACGACTTTGACAGCCGGTCTTCGCGAGTACATGACTGACGTGTGTTTTCACCGTGTGCAGGCTTACCGTCAACCGATGGGCGATCTCGGCGTTGCTCAGTCCGTCTCCGATCAGACAGAGCACGTCGCGTTCTCGCCCGGTGAGGAATTTCAGGCGGGCCTGTTCGCGGTCGCTCGGCCGACGACGGGTGCTCAGATGCCCTTGGACGATCCGACGGGTCACGGTCGGGCTCAGGACACTGTGCCCGGCCGCCGCCGCCCGTACCGCTCCGACGAGTTCTTCGTACGGACTGTTCTTCAGCAGGAATCCCGCAGCCCCGGCGTCAAGTGCGTCGTCGACGTACTCGTCGAGGTCGAATGTCGTCAGCATGAGCGCTTGACTCCGTCCTGCTCCGAGCAGCGCTCGGCGTCCGAGTTCGGACAGCACCCACAGTCCGTCGCCACGCGGCATGTGAATGTCCAGCAACAGCACGTCCGGCTTCAGTTGTCCGCACTCGGCCACGGCCTGCTCGCCATTGCTGACAGCGCCGACAACGGCGATGTCGGACTGACTCGCCAGTATCGCGCTCAAACCGGCGCGGATGATCGACTCGTCATCCGCCACCAGTACGGTGATCCGCTCAGACACCGGTAGTCCCCAGGGGTATGGCAGCCACGACGCTGAATCCGCCGTCGTAGGTGGGCCCGGCAGCCAGCTCACCACCCAGTGCGTCCACACGTTCTCGCATGCTGACCAGACCCAGGCCGGTACCCGTGCCGACAAGGCCTCGACGGGTTCCGCCACTGTTGACCACCGCGACTCTCAGTTGCCCGGGGAAGCCATCGAGGGTGAGCCGTACCGGGGCCCCGGGTGCATGCCGGCGAGCGTTGGACAGTGATTCCTGGACAATTCGGTAGCCCACCGCCTGTATCGAGCCGGGTAATGTATCCAGCTCGGCCCTGACCGTCACTTCAAGGGTTCCTCCCGCAGCCCGGTGACTGTCCAGCAGTGCGTCCAGCTCACCAAATCCGGGGACAGGCAGCAGGGGAGTCGCGTCAGCGGGGTCGCGCAGCACACGCAGCAGGTCGCGCAATTCACCGCCGGCCTGCCGACCGGCCGCGGCAAGCCCGTCGGCCTGCTCGCGCGCCCAGTCGGGTAGCCCGTCACCATGGGCGCGCAGCGTCTCCGCGTGCACGACGAGCAGCGTGAGCGAATGCGCGACCACGTCGTGCATCTCGCGGGCGATACGCGCTCGCTCCCACTCCGCCGCCTGTGCCGCTCGCAGATGCTGCTCGTGCCGTGCGTCCGCCGCTCGCTGTTCAGTCGCTACGAGGAGCGCTTGCCGGGTTCGCGCGGCGAAACCCACGGCCCACGCAAGTGGCATCGGTGCCAGGATCGCGAGAACGTCGAAGCCGCCCTGGAACTCACCGGAGTCGGCCGACTGCCGGTTCGCCCACAGGCCGATGCCGGTGATCGCGCATCCGCCGCACAGCGCCAGCACGGTCCGCGTCCAACTGGTGCAGTGGTGCCCCAAGCTGTATACGAGCACTGCCAACGGCAGAAAGGCCAGGGGTGTCAGCTTGGCGTGTTCAGCCGCACTCACCACCAGTGCCACCGTGAGTGCGGTGAAGCTCGTGAGGACGGCCGTGACAGGCAGCCGCCGGCGTAGCACGGTGACCGCGAGAGTCACCATCTCGAAGCCGAGAAGCGAGAGCCAGGATGTTCTCGATGTGTCTGTGTAGGGCTGCGACAGCAGTGGCGGAACCAAGGTCAGTGCGACCAGGACGACATCAACGCCCCGCTGGGGCTGTGTTGCGGAGACTTCCCTCACCTGGGCAACACTAGGAGCTGGCGCATACGTCTGGGTCACTCCAAAGAATGACTTCCGGCCAAGGGCTCCTCCGGCTACGCCCCAAGCTCGGTGACGCGGGCACCGAGGCTCGGCTCGAAGTCGTTCGTGATCGCCTACGACCATCACGAGAAGGTCTGGAATCCGCCCATGACTCTGCTGTTCGAGCGCAGGATCGGACTTGAGGACGGGTCGATCCCCGTTTGCGGCATCCGTTCCCTCCTCCGGGATGCACTCGCCACCACCGGGTTCACCGGCGCGACCGGCAGACCGCTGCACTTCGCTCCGCACGGCTTCCGGAGGATCTTCACGACCCACGCCGTCATGAACGGCATGCTTGCGCCGTGCGTCGGTGCGGATGCAGGCGGGTGAGCTGTTCGAGCAGGGCGCTTGACAACCTTGGGGTATTGCGCCTGGTAGGCCCGCTCGAAGTCGCGGACGGCGCGGGCCGCATGCTCCTTGTCCTCGGTGTTGGAGATCTCCTGGATCGCGTGCTTGCGGGGCCGGAAGCCGACCCGGAACCGCGTGATCACGGAGTAGGTCCGTTTCGCACCTCGACGATCGGCAGTGGGGTTGCGGTGGCCGGGACGCCGAGCTGCGGTGGCGTCGGTCCGGCGGGGGTAGGGACGTCGGTGAGCCGTTGCAGGAGTTGGTCCAGGGCGGCCTGTCCGTCGTCGACTGAGCATCCGCCAACTTGAAGTCACAGGTCAAAGGGCTGGTGTGACCGGCTGTCGGGGTGCTCACGCTGGTCGTGGGCGGCAGTCTGCGGAGTAGATCATCTGTCAGCGCGGTCGACTTAGGTCTGCTCGGTGGGGGCGTGGGTGATCAGGTCTCCCGGCTGGCACCGGAGGACCTCGCAGATCCTCGACAGGGTCGAGAAGCGGATGGCCTTGGCTCGCCCGTTCTTGAGTACGGACAGGTTGACAACGGTGATGCCCACCTGCGCGGACAGTTCGGTAAGGGTCATACCGCGCTCGACGAGGAGCCGGTCGAGGTGGATCCGGATCGCGTGGGGTTCCTCGTCGGGCATCAGATGGTCCCTTCGAGGTCCTCCCGCATGCGCACACCCTCGCGCATGATCTTCCCCATGATCACTGCGGTGAGGCCGGCGAGAACGAGCACCAGCGGCCCGGAGACCGTCGGCCCAGAACCCACGATCGGCGCCATGCTCCCGACGAGCCAGGACTGCGACCAGCCGACGACGAGGCCGGCCAGTGGCGTGCCCACGGTGACGAACCAGCCGAGAATAGAGAGCCGGTGCGCCACTGCCTCGGTGAACGGTCCTTGCCCCATAACGGCCTTGAGTAGCCGGGAGAAGAGCAGCAGCGCGAGCGCGCCGAACAGCAGCCAGGGCAGTTCGCCTCCGAGGTCGGCGGCGCGCTGCCCCACGGAGGGACTGTCCTGGCAGAGGCGCGTGGCACTGCTGGACGCCTTCACGCCCGCGCCCACCGGCAGTGAGTTCGCCAGTGAGGCGTTGCGCCAGAAGTCCGTCTGCACGCAGACGGCCCCGTCGTCGAGTATGTGCGTGACCCCCTTGCCGATGAAGGCGAGCCCGCACAGCACCGCCAGTACAGAGGTCGCCGAGGCCAGAGTCCTCATGAGTCGCGTGTTCATCGCAGCCTTCCCCATCGATTTTCGATATGCCCACAGTAGAGGAGCATATCGATATTCGACAAGTCCGTGGCCGCTGGCGAGGCCTCGGCGAGCTGGAAGGTCAGCTGATCACCGTCTCTGCCCGCACTCCTGGGTGCTGGACGTCACCACCGTTTAGCCGGTTCCAGCTCGCCGTGGCCGGGCAGACTTCTACGATCCGGTGCATGGATCCCGAGCTGCTGGAGCGGATCACCGCGCGGCGCGCGGAACTGGACGAACTCGAAGAAGAGCTGGCCCAGCGGTTGGCGGAGGTGCGGGCCGAGCGGGACGAACTCGCCGTCGCCGAACGGGTCCTTGAGCGGATGAGCGAGCAGCTCACCGACGAACGTGCCTCGGCCGCGCCGGCGCCCGGGCAGGTGGGCGGACGAGCGGTGCTGCTGATCCCGCACCGCACGTCAGGCGTGGAGGAGACCACCCTTCCGCCGGACTACCAGCGCATTCTCACCGCCGTGGGGCAGGCCGCCGGACCGGTCATGGCCCGGCAGGTCGGCGACGCGCTGGGAATCGACGTCAACGTGCGGGCCAAGCTGGAACCGCTGCGCGGGAAACTTGTCAGACTGGTCGACCGCGGCTGGCTGCGCAAACTGCCCGACGGCCGCTTCACCACCCGCCTGTGATGTCCTGCCCCGCCGCCCAGAGCGGTGCGGCGCGGGCGTAACCGGGGCGCCCCCGGCGGCCGTTGGAATTGTGTGACGAATACCAAAGAGCGCGCCGAGGACACCTGCCCGCTTGTCTACCAGTGCCGTCTGCCGCTGTCCACGCGGACCGTCAACCACCTCGCCGAACTGCTGCGGCGTCACCTGAAGTCGATACGGTCCAGGTGGCGGATCCTGCCGCCGGGGAAGATCGCGGTGATCGTCCTGGCGGTGCTGCGCCATGACCAGCGCCTGGCCGACATGGCCGGCGGCAACAACGTCTCCGAGTCCACCGTCCGCCGATGGCGCGACGAGCTGATCGCCCTGCTCGCCGCCCGGGCGCCGCGCCTGGACCGCGCTCTGAAGAAGGTCGCCAGGCAGGGCGGGGAGGTGGTCCTGATCGACGGCACTCTCATCGCCACCCAGCGCCGCACCGGAAAGGCCGACCGGCGCAACTACTCCGGCAAACACCATCATCACGGCCTGCACTTCCTCGCCCTAACCGACGAGCGGGGCCGCCTGATCTGGATATCCGCCGCCCGGCCCGGCCGCACTCACGACATCACCGCCGCCCGCCAGGATCACGTCCTGGCCCACCTGCGCGCTGCCGGTCTCGGGGCGCTGGCAGACCTCGGATTCCGCGGCCTGGACAACGACGTACTCGACCCCGTGATCGTCACCGGCTTCCACGCCAGCCGCACCCACAAGCTCACACCCGGTCAGAAGACCGCCAACCGCGTCCTCGCCGTCGGACGCGCACCGATCGAACACGGCTTCGCCCACCTCAAAAACTGGCGGATCCTCACCAAGCTCCGCACCGACCCCGCCCGCGCCACCCACCTCCTGCGCGCCCTGCTCGTCCTGACGAACCTTGAAGTCAACCGCTGACAGACGATCTGCTCCTCAGGCAGCCGCCCACGACCAGCGTGAGCACCCCGAGGGCCGGTCACACCAGCCCTTTGACCTGTGACTTCAAGTTGGCGGAGGCTCACTGCGACGCATTCGTGATCGGGCGGCGAGATGTTGGCCAGCGTCTTCTGGCGGTTCTCCTTTGCCTCCAGCGGCTGACCCTTGATGGAGTCCTTCGCGGCGTAGAAGTCACAGGCGGGCACAGGCCGTTCGAGGCTGCCTCTGTCACGTCGTCGGGTGCGTGGTAGTCGGGCACGGGTGTGCCGTGGACGAACAGGTACCGGTGGGGCCCTCCAGTGCCCAGTCGCGGAACACGTGGGCGGGTCCGGCCAGGTTCGTACCGGTGTTCGCGGTTCGGCGGAACGCCTCGGCCAGGCTCCAGTGCACGGTGCGGACGAGTTCGGTGATGAGCGCGTCGCGGTTGGTGAAGGTGCGCTAGCGCGCCGGCCTGCTCATGGCATCGGTTTGGCGATGGCGTTGACCGACAGCGCCGACGCCCCTGCTGTGGCGATCTGCTCCCACGCCAGTCGTTTCGCCTCCTCGCGCACCTGTTCGCGGTACTGCTCGGGGGGTGGCTTGCGGGTCACCGCCACGGCCGGTCGGCTGCCGTGTCGCGCCCAGACTTCGTTAGAGCATTTCGCTACAGCGACTATCTCTAACAAGAGCACGCTCAGGGCCTTGACGTACAGTCATGCCTCCCGCACTCTGTTACAGCATCTAACAAACATTATTTACTCAAACAGAATGTCACCGGAGGTCGTCATGAACGTCGAATCCACCCGCGCTCGTCGCTCCCCTGCCCGGCTCGGCGCCCTCGCGCTGACCGCCTCTCTGGCCGTCGCGTCCACCACCGCCTTCGCCGAAGCCGCACCCGCTGCCTCGGCGCACCCGTCGGCGGCCGACTCCGGCCGGCATGGCGCCACCCACAGCCCGAGGGCGATGTTCGCCACCTGGGTCACGGTGTGGAACGGCGATACGGCCAAGGCGTCAGGGATCATCTCGCCCGACTTCCGGGTCCACGCCGCCCTGCTCGACGGCACCGACGGCAGTTCCATCCGCGGCGTGGAGGGCCTGGTGGGCCTGGTCGACCAGATCCGGTCGGTCTTCACCGACCTGCGATTCGACCTGGAGGTTGGCCCGCTGGTCGACGGCCGCTGCGTATCCGCTCGCTGGGTGGCCACCGGGACGTACGCGGGTGGCTTCCCCGGAGCCAAGGCGGCGCCCGGCACCGTGATCACCTACACCGGCACCGACACCTTGCGCATGGAGCACGGCAAGTTCGCCGAGTACTGGTTGAACGCCGACACCCTGAGCCTGCTGCAGCAGCTCCAGGCCATCTGAGCCACGACCGGACCCGCTCACGCCCGTCGGACGCCCCGACGGCCGCGGTCACCGCATCGGATGGCCACGGCCGTCCATGACACTCGCCGAAAGGCCTGAAGAGGAAATATCCGCCATGCCGATTCATGTCGACGATCAAGTTTTTCGGCTCTGGCGCCGATCTTGTGACGCTGCCGGGTGTCAGTGGTGGCTGTGATCGTGGCTCGCGTGTTCTTCGCGGAGTTTCAAGGTGTTGTTCCCCCATCTGGCCGGCGTCGTGGTGGAGTTGGCCGAGCGGGCTGTGGCCGGGGTGGTCACGATGCATGCGCGGGCCCGCTCGGCGGGTGCGGACTGCCCGCACTGCGGTAGTACGTCGGGCCGGGTGCACGGCCGGTACATAGGAGGGCTCGCGGATGCCGCGGTCGGTGGCGCCAGAGTGGTGATCGAGCTGCTGGTGCGTCGGTTCAAGTGCCCCAACCCCGCGTGCCGGGCGGTGACGTTCGCCGAGCAGATCGCGGGGCTGACAAGCCCGCATGCCCGCTACGCACCACTGGTGCGTGAGCAGTTGACCTCGATCGCCCTCGCCCTGGCCGGCCGCGCGGGAGCCCGCCTGGCCGCGGCGCTGGGCCTGCGCGTCGCCAAGGACACCCTGTTAAGACTGGTCCGCGCCACGCCGGAAGAATTCGTCGGACAGATTCGTGTACTCGGTGTCGACGATTTCGCGCTGCGGAAGGGCGCCTCGTACGCCACGATTCTGGTGGACCTGGAGAGACGGCGCCCGGTGGACGTGCTGCCCGGCCGGGACGCCGAACCCCTGGCCGCATGGCTGAAGAACCATCCGGAAGCAGAGATCATCTGCCGGGACCGGGCCGGGGCTTATGCCGAAGGTGCTCGCAACGGAGCGCCGCAAGCGGTGCAGGTCGCCGATGCCTGGCATCTGTGGCACAACCTCGGTGAGGCAGTGGAAAAGACCGTCTGCGCCCACCACGCCTGCGTCCGCGCAGGGTTCGAGAACACCGCGCCGGCAGCCCCGCCGACCAGCGACGACATCCGGCAGACACCACCGCCGGCACCGGCTGCCGAAATGCTCGACGTCTGCGGACGCGAACGCCGCCTGGTGACCCGGACCAGGGAACGCTACACCACCGTGCGACAGCCTCTGGAGGACGGCAGCACGCTGGAGAACATCTGCCGGACGCTGCAGCTGGACCGATCCACCGTGCGCCGCTTCGCCCGCGCCACCTGCATCGACGAACTGCTGGTCAAAGCGACCAACCGCTCCACCATCCTGAACGAGTACACGTCCCACCTCCACCAGCGATGGAACGAGGGCTGTCACAACACTGCCCAGCTCCACCAGGAGATCGTCGCCCTGGGCTTCGCCGGAAGCATCCAGACCGTCCGGCGTTACCTCCGCCCGTTCAAGGCCGCCACCGCCACGCCACCCGCGCGCCGCCCGGCTCCACGACCGCGTCGTATCGTCCGCTGGATCATGACTGACCCCGGAAACCTGACCGCCCATGATGCCGCCGACCTCAAGGAGATCCGGACCAACTGCCCCGAACTCGACGCCGTCACCCACCACGTCCGCGACTTCGCCGCCATGATGCGTGACCTGCTGGGCGACCAACTGCCCGCCTGGATGGAGCGCGTCCTCGCCGACGACCTGCCCGCTCTCCACTCCCTGATCAACGGACTGAGCCGCGACATCGACGCCGTCACCGCCGGGCTCTCCACCCCCTGGAGCTCCGGCCAGGTCGAAGGGCAGGTCACAAGGACGAAACTACTCAAAAGGCAAGGATATGGACGAGCGAACCTCGACTTGCTCCGCAAGCGCGTACTCCTCACGCCCTGAGGCTGCTCAAGCAGGTCAAGACGGCCTTGATACCAGGGAAGGCTGCGCGGTGAAGCCGGCTCAATAGCGGTGGTCGGGCCAGTGCGGGTCCTCCCAGCGGGCGGGGCCGGTGAGTCCGATGAGTCGTATGCGGTGCAGCAGTTCCTCGGGAGCGTCCTGGGCTTGAAGCCGCGCAGGGGCGTGACGGACCAACCAGGCCGCGAGCTCGGTGCGCAGGTCATCTGCGTTGTCCCACGCGTCCCATGGAAGCTGATCGCCCAGAAGGTCGTACTCCCAGTGGGCAGCCGCTTCGGTCAGGTGCCGGTCTGCAACGCGGTCTTCGAGTGCCTCCCAGGTGTTGAGCCAAGGACTGAGCGTGGCAGATGCCTCGGCGCACAGCGCGAGGACCTCATGCACGGGGACGGCCGGCTCCGATGCGGCGAGGGTGTGAGCCCACCAGGCACGCAGGAACTCCCACACCGCCGCGCACTGGTGCGCAGGCCATTGCCGCCAGTGGCCGCGAATGAACGAACGTCCGACCTCGTGCATGCCAAACATGGGCTCCACGAGGCCACTGACCAGCGCCCTGGCGAATTGAGGCAGGATACGGCGCAGCACCGCGCCGTGGTCGTTCCAGTCGGGGGCATCCCAGGTGCGACGCAGAAGGTCCGGGTCGAGCACCACGTCCGGGACCTTCAATTGCGCAAGCTCTTCTTCGCTGCCCCAGTGGCAGTCACACTGGGTCTCATCGCTGCGGGCGGTCATTCCGCGAAAGGTGACGTCCAAACAGTCCAGAGCACGGTCGAGTCGGAGCCGTGCGGGAGTGTCGTCGGGGTTCATCGTGTCGGCACAGCCTCAGGGGGACTCCGGGTGGCTTCCGTCAACCGAAGATCACAACCCTACCGGGCCCCATCAGCCATCGTCACGGCAGTTACCCAGTTCCCCAGCCGCTTACGATGGCCGGGCAACCAGTCACAAGATCAGCGCCAGAGCCGAATTACGGGCTCTGGCGCCGATCTTGTGATGCGGTCGGTGATGCTCCTCTGTCAAGCGGCGGTGAGCGAGTCGCGGTAGGCGCCGGGAGAGGCGGTGCCGGTTGGTTTTGCTGCTGGAGGCGGGGGCCACCCGCTGGGCGTCACGTACTCCAGCGTGCAACGACAGCCTCATCCACCTGGAATACCGCCATGCAGCCAGGGCAGTGGGCCCGGCCGAAGACATAGGTCAGGCGGTGGGCGAGGTCGGGGTGACCGTCGGCGAGGAAGCGGGCGTGGAGCCACCGGGCGAGCCCGGATAGTGCGGCCGGCCCTGTGGGCTGGAGAGGCGGGCGCGGCCCGAGGGACCGGCGCATGTACAGACTGTCCGTGGTCGAGAAGAAGCCGTCGTCCCCGAGGACCACGAAGACGTCCTCCCCACAGGCCGGGCAGGCGACGTCGTACTCACCCTCCACAAGCCCGTCCAGATGGTCACCCCAGACCTGCACTCCTTCCAACTGGAGCAGCACGCCGAGCAGGGCCGCGTACTCGGTGTCCATCGCGACCAACTCCGGTTGCAGCAGAGACTCCTGGGTGAGTTCGACGAGTCGCGCGATCTCGCCGGCACACGACGCGCGCTCGCCGTCGTTCTTGTCGGCGACGATGGCTCCGACCAGATGCAGCGGGACCCGGCGGTCCACCGCAGACCATTCACCTGCCAGCCGGACCAGCCACGCCAGCTCCGTGTGGGCAGCCCCGGAGACATCGCCCTGGTGGCACAGCTGCGACCAGATCTCCTGCCAGGCGGGGTCGTCGGGCCCGGATTCCGCGCGCTTGAGGAGGTCGGACCAGCCCTGCGGGTAGTCAGTCATGCGGACATCCCAGCAGACCCCACCGACACGCGGTTCGGGCCAGCCGACAGGAGGTGCGGTGCGGCAGGCCGGGTGCGCTGATGCTCAGTGGCCGCTGTGATCATGGCCCGGTGTTCTTCGCGGAGTTTCGGGGTGTTGTTCCCCCATCTGGCGGGCGTCATAGTGGAGTTGGTCGATCGGGCTGCGGTCGGGGTGGTCACGATGCATGCGCGGGCCCGCTCCGTGGGGGCGGACTGTCCGCACTGCGGTATTTCGTCACAGCGGGTGCACGGCCAGTACGTACGACGTCTCGTAGATGTCACGGTCAGTGGCGCCAGCGTGGTGATCGAGCTGCTGGTGCGGCGGTTCAAATGCCTGAACCCGACGTGCCGGGCGGTGACCTTCGCCGAGCAGGTCGCCGGGCTGACGAGCCCGCATGCCCGCTACACCCCCCTGGTTCGCAAGCAGCTGACCTCAATCGCCCTCGCGCTGGCCGGCCGCGCAGGCGCCCGTCTGGCCGCGGCGCTGGGACTGCGCGTGGCCAAGGACACCCTGTTACGCCTGGTCCGCGCAGTCCCGGAGGTTCCCGTCGGACAGATACGTGTGCTCGGTGTCGACGATTTCGCTCTGCGCAAGGGAGACTCGTACGCCACGATCCTGGTGGACCTGGAGAGACGGTGCCCGGTGGACGTGTTGCCCGGACGGGACGCCGAACCGCTGGCCGACTGGTTGAAGGACCATCCGGAGCTGGAGATCATTTGCCGGGACCGGGCCGGGGCCTATGCCGAGGGTGCCCGCAGGGGCGCCCCGCAGGCTCAGCAGGTCACCGACGCCTGGCACTTGTGGCACAACCTCGGCGAGGCTGTGGAGAAGGCCGTCTCCGCCCATCATGCCTGCGTCCGGACCGCGTTCGAGAACACCGTACGGCCGCCCCTCCAGCCAGCGACGACATCTGGATGACTCCGCTGCCGGCACCGGCTGCCGCGATGCTCGACGTCTGGGGAAGAGAGCGCCGGCTGGTGACCCGGACCAGGGAACGCCACGCCGCCGTGGGACATCTCCTGGAAGACGGCCGCACACTGGAGGAGATCTGCCGGACGCTGCGACTGGACCGGTCCACCGTGCGCCGCTTCGCCCGCGCCACCAGCGTCGACGAGTTGCTGGTCAAAGCGACGAACCGCTCCACAATCCTGGACGAGTACAAGCCCTACCCCCACCAGCGGTGGAACGAGGGCTGTTACAACAGCACCCAGCTCCACCAGGAGATTGCCGCCTTGGGCTTCACCGGGAGCATCCAGACCGTCCGCCGCTACCTCCGCCCGTTCAAGGCTGCCACCGCGGCGCCCCCAGTGCCTCGTCCGGCTCCCAGACCGTGCCGCATCGTCCGCTGGATCATGGTCGACCCCGGAAACCTGACAACCGATGATGTCGCCGACCTCAAGGAGATCCGGACGGGTGTAGCTCCTTTGGAGGGACGGGCCGAGCTGGGACGTCGGTGTCTGGCGCATCACCCGTGCCCGATGCGGCTGCCCCTCGTCGGAGCGCCGAGGGTAGGCGTGCCCGACCAGGCCGAAGATCGGCCGAGCGGTCCTCGGTGATCAGCGGCGGGACAACCGGAACCGTCGGAAGGATCACACCTCACATGTGAACTCGCGGCTCGGTGCCGGTGAGAATGGCGGTCGCCTGCCAGAGCCTCTTGGCGACGGCCGGGTCCAGACCGGCCCGGCTGGGCTTGCGGATCAGTGGGTAGCCCGTGAAGCTGAACAACCCGTCCGGACCGACGTAGGCGTTGCCGGGGACGTCTTGCGTGGCTGCGTACATGAGCGGCAGAGCTCCGTGTTCGACGTCCTGGACCAGGAACGGGAGCCGGTTGACGAATCCCAGCGGCGAGTGCGTGACCAGTCCGGTCCGCGCGACGCCAGGGTGAGCGATCACCGAGCGGACATGGCTGCCCGAGGCGGTCAAGCGGCGCTGCAATTCCAGCGAGAACAGCACAACGGCGAGCTTGGACGACTCGTAGACGGCCAGCCCGTTGTACTTGCGGGTGCGCCAGTCGAGGTCGTCGAGGTCCAGCCTGCCGAATCGGTGCAGTTGGCTGGAGACCGTCACCACGCGGTCGGTCAGCCGGGGCAGTAGCAGGCTGGTGAGCACGAACGGCCCGAAATAGTTCGTCGCGGTCTGTACGTCCAGGCCCTGCGCGGTGCGCGCCGCCGGGATGTCCATCACCCCTGCGTTGTTGATCAGAACATCGATGTCGCCGGTGTACGACGTCGCAAACGCACGTACCGAGTCCAGGTCGGCGACATCGAGTTGCCGGACATCGAAATCTCCACGCATACCGGCCACTGCCTGGCGCGCCTTGTCGACGTTGCGCACGGCCAGCACCACGTGGGCGCCGACCCGTGCGAGTTCACGAGCGGTCACCAGCCCGATCCCCCCGCCGGCACCGGTGATCACCACCGTCACGCCGGCCATGTTCGGCAGCCGGTCCGCGGTCCATTTGTCCATGGTGAAATCCTCCAGAGGCTCTTTTGCCTGATTCCTGACGTCGTCCAGTGAAGAGGGCCCGTGCCGACGGATGAAGGACCTGCTCAACCACTGAATGGCAGGGCGTGGCTAACCGTGTTGGCCTGCCGGACAATGAGGCGGCCAGGTAAGCGACATCCGAGTTGGGGAGCCCGATGACGGACACGGCGGTGGATGGCGAGGGTCTGGCCGATTTCCTGCGCGGACGCCGGGAGTCCCTGCAACCTGAGGACGTCGGGTTGCGCCGCGGCGCACGACGGCGGGCGACCGGGCTGCGCCGGGAGGAGGTCGCCGAGCTGTGCGACATGTCGGCCGACTATCTGGCCCGGCTGGAACGCGGTAGTGGTTCCCAGCCGTCGCAGCAGATGGCAGCGGCCATCGCCCGGGGCCTGCGCCTGACCCCCGACGAACGCGACCATCTGTTTCTGCTGTGCGGGCACCGCCTTCAGACACGGCGACTACGCGAGGCGCACATCAGTCCCGGGCTGCTGCGCGTCATGGACCGGCTTCAGGACACACCGGCGCAGATCATGGGCACGGTCGGTGAAACGCTGCAGCAAACGCCGCCCGCCGTGGCGCTGCTCGGCGACGAGACGCGTCACACCGGCCCGGCGCGCAGCGCCCTCTACCGGTGGTTCACCGACCCCACCGCCCGCCATCGGTACCTGCCCGACGACCACCACCTGCACAGCCGCGTCTACGTCGCCATCCTGCGCGCCAGTGCCACCGCGCAGGGGCCCGGATCGCCGGCCGCCTCGCTCGTGGCCGACCTGCAACACAACGAGGAATTCGCCGAGCTGTGGAACCGCCACGAAGTGGGACTGCGGTGGAGCAACGCCAAACGCTTCGTCCACCCCGAGGTCGGACGCATCGACCTGTACTGCCAGACACTGCTCGACCCCGACCAAGGGCAGTCCCTGCTCATCTTCACCGCCACACCTGGCACGGAGAGCCACGCCAAGCTTGCCCTGCTGACCGTGCTCGGCGCCGACACGTTCGCAGGCTCCTGACGCATGTGCGGCATTCTCGGAGCCAAGCGCCTGTGGGTGTAGCTCCTCTCAAGATACGTCCTCACCGGCACCGAGCCGCGAGTTCACATGTGAGGTGTGATCCTTCCGGCGGTTCCGGTTGTCCCGCCGCTGATCACCGAGGACCGCTCGGCCGATCTTCGGCCTGGTCGGGCACGCCTACCCTCGGCGCTCCGACGAGGGGCAGCCGCATCGGGCACGGGTGATGCGCCAGACACCGGCGTCCCAGCTCGGCCCGGGGTGCGATGTGCCGGTGTGGTGTCAGTGACGGCATGTCAGGGCGGGGTGTTTTCGCTGGTGGTGGGGTGTTGAGCGTGGGGAGTCACTGACATGGGGCGGTGTCTGGTGCCGTGGTGGCTGTCATGGGGCGATACACCCTTCCTTGTTCCGCTGTCGTGGGAACGGCACTTCTGATCCTTCGGGGGCCGGTCGGCGGCACGGTGGTCGGCGTCGGGTTTGGGCGTCGGGAGGGTGTGCGGTGGGGGAGCCGGGCGTGTGGGGTGAGGTCACGGCGGGGTTGAGGGTGTCCAGGCCGGTGGTGGAGCTCGAGGCGGCGGGGGCGTTGACCGCGGCGCATGTGCGTGCGGGCGCCCTGGTTGGTGGGGTGAATGTGCGCACGGTGTGGCGCTGGCTGGACGCGGCGCGGACGGAAGGCCGTGTGGAGCGGAACGTGGCCCTGGCAAGCGGATGCTGTTGGTGATCTTTGGTGAGAATGGTCAACTGCCACGTTTTGCGGTGCTGTTCCGGCAGAGCCGCTGAACGGTGTGAGCCGCCGTGCGGGCCTGGGTGGTGCAGTTCCTTGGTGGAAAGCATCCGCTGAGTCGGACGACGTTGGCCCCGGCGGCGGTGAGGACGTGTTGTACGTGCACTTTCGCCAGCCCGCGGTAGCGGCATTGGCGCAGGCCATGGGCGTGGACCGTCTCGGAGACGGTGGCCTCGCACCCTGCGCGCATCGCGTAGCGGGCCCGCCAGGCAAGGGTTTCCTGTTCGATGCGCGCGCGGTTCTGGATCTCCTGCAGCGGGCGGGGCATCAGGATGAGGTGGCGGCCTCGGCCGTCGGTATTGCCGGTGCAGGACTGTCGATCCGCGCATTCTCGGCATGCGGCGCGGGGGAAAAGCACTGAGTGGCTTGTCTGACCGTCGAGGCGGGTCGTCTTCCAGGGCGGGCTGGTCACTCCGCGTGGGCAGGTCGCGGTGTGGCGGTCCCAGTCGATGTGGAAGTCCTTCTTGTCGAAGCCGGGGCGGTGCTGTCGGGGAGGGACCAGCCGGACCGGGCCGAGCACGGTGATGCCATAGGCAGTGGTGGCCCGCAGGATGGTCGCCGGGGTGACGTAGCCGGAGTCCACGGGATGTTCGGCGGGCAGCAGTGCGCGTCGTCCCAGTGCGTGATGGATCGTCTCCAGGACGGAAACGTCCTGTTCGGGGGCCGGCTGCGTGGCCACGTGGACGATGACATTCGGTCCGGTGCCATCGCATGTCTCCGTCTGGTGGTCCTTGTAGCCGATCCAGGCTGCCTTGCCGGGCCGGTGGGCGAAGCGGGCCTCGGCATCGTGTGGCGTGACGATCTCCTCCCGAGACCAGGGCACCCGTGCGGTGCCGATGCCCGGGCTGCCCTCGCCCGGGCCGTCGGAGCGGCGCGGGGCATCGCGGCGGCTGAGCCGGTCGTGGCTGTCCTTCGGACCGCGCCGGCCCAACTGCCCCGCCGCGTCGTACCAGAACTGCTGGACCCACACCCGCCGCAACACCTGGACCTTCGGCTGATGCCGCAGCCGGGACGGAGCACCCTCCTGGTGGACCGCGCGAAGCAGGCTCATGCCGTCCTCACCGACCTGCAGCACATGGGCAGCCAGTTTCTCCTTGGACCGGGGCAGCCGGTCATAGTGGACCGGGCGCCCGTAGCGTTCCGCCCACCCCACCGTGACCAGCGGTGCCAGCCACTCCTCGTTCGCGTTGGCGAGTTCCTCCAGGGCAGTGCGGAGCGTCTCAGTGACCAGTTCCACCCGGTTCAACTTCCGCACCGCGCCCAGCACATGAGTGGAGTCGGTACGCATCCGCCCATGCCGCTTGACCAGGCCCGCCGCGGCCAAGCGGTCGACCATCAAGGCGAGCAACCCGTCCGCGCGGTCATCCCGGGCCATCCGTTCGCGGAACTCGCACAGGACGGAGTGGTCGAAGCCCGGATCATCCAGGGCAAGGCCCAGGCAGTACTTCCAGTCCAGCCTGCAGCGCACCGCTTCGGCGGCCTGGCGGTCGGTCAGGTTCTCCGCATACTGCAGGATCGACACCATGGCCAGCCGGGCCGGCGACAGGCCCCGCTGCCCGTCCGCCGGATACCAGTCGGCGAAGTCGTCATCCGTGAACAACTCGTCCAGCCGGTCCCGTATCCACATCGCCGTGGTGCCCCGCGGGTTGCTCGCCCTGGCCATCCGCACCGTCAACGGCGGAATCCCCCGCCCCGAAGCCGAACCCATTGCCACCGCGGTCACCCCTCCGACCGCTCGATCCACCCCGCTCCCCTCAGCGGACCACCACAACGAGATCAACAGGGATAACGACGACGAGTTTCACCCCACCGAGCGAAGATCACCAACAGCATCCAAGATCTGTGCCAGAGCCTCTAACTGGCCCCATCTTGAGAGGTGTTCGTAAGGAGTAGGCGGCATGAAGTGGACCCGCAAGGCGATTTGAGCTGGGACCACTTGGACGGAGGAAACGCCGCCGGTGTCCGCGAAGCGTTCGAATCCCGCGACGGCTGTCACGTCGGGTCGGCCGGTTCCGTCCGGCGATCGGCCGTCCTCAGCTGACCTCGCCGAGATCCTCATTGAGCCGTGCCGAGGCTTCAACGCTCGATGGCCGACTCACGACAAGCCGGGCCAGGTGTGCTTCAAGGACCTCGATCTGCCCGGGCCCCATATGTGCCGCCCAGCGCTCGCGCACATCGTCGAAGAGCGAGGCGCCCAGCGTCATCATGTCGTGGCCGCGGTCGGTGACCCGCAGCCGTTTGAGGCGGCCGTCGCCCGGATCGGGCTCCCGCTCGACGTATCCGAGCTTCTCCAGTGCGGCGATCGTCCTGGCGGCGCCCTGTTTGGATACCGAGAGCCGGCGGCCGAGGTCCGAGGCCGTGTCCGCTCCCTCGTCGATGGCGCGCAGGGCGAACTCATGCGATGCGCGCACGCCCGGGTGCCCGCGGCGCGCCAGTTCGTCGTGCACGTCGTCGACCATCGACTGGAAGCCGCCGAGAAGCAGCAGCGCGAGTTCGGCGCCCGGTGAACGTGCCATGCGGCGAAGCATACGAGAAGCGAGGGTCGACAACCATGTTGTCGACCCGTAGATTGACAACCATGTTGTCGATCGAATCCAGGAGAACGATGCACCCCATTACCGCCGGCGCCACCATCCCGGGAGTCGAACACCACCAGGTCAGCCTGAACGGGACCGAACTGCACTACATTTCGGCCGGAACCGTCGGCTCTCCCGTCATGCTGGTCCACGGCTTCCCCGAGACCTGGTGGGTCTTCCACAAGCTGATCCCCCTTCTCAGCGAGCACCACCGCGTATTCGCCCCCGACCTTCGCGGCTTCGGCGACTCCGCCACTGCGACCACGGCGCACGACAGCGTGACCGCGGCCCAGGACCTGAGTGAACTGATCGCGCGGCTCGACGCGGGCCCCGTCCACCTCACCGGCCAGGACATCAGCGGCGCCACCACGTTCCGCGTCACCGCCACACGCCCCGACCTCGTGCGAAGCTATGCGGCGATCGAGACCGGGCTGCCCGGGTTCGGTGTCGAAAAGCTCGCGGACGTCGCCCACGGCGGTGCCTGGCACATCGGTGTGCTCGCCGCCCCCGGCATCCCCGAAATGCTGCTTGCCGGACGCGAACGGGCGTTCCTCGCGCAGTACGCGATCCCGTCGCTCTGCGGGACCCCCGACGCGTTCACCGACGACGACATCGACGAACTCACCCGCTCCTACGCACGACCCGACGCGTTCAACGGCGCGGCCGGACTGTATCGATCGATGCTCCGCGAAGGCGACGAAATCCGCCAACTGGCATCCCGGAAACTCACCACGCCCGTCCTCGCCGTCGGCGGCAGATCGGGAGAGTTCACCCCGACGGCAATGCGCCAGGTCGCCGAGGACGTCAATGCCCTCTCCCTCGACGGGATCGGCCACTACGCGGCGATGGAAGCCCCCGACAGGCTCGCAGACGGCCTTCTGTCCTTCTACGAGAAACTAGACAACCTGGGGTAGCCCGGGCCGGTCCACGCGCCCTGGCACCGCAAGACCCTGGATGGGGCCACTTCGCGGCTCTGGCAGCGATCACAAGGACGGCCGCCGACACGGCGGGCGCGGAGAGCTTCTTGAACATGGTTCCTTCACTGGTTTCGGGCATGCGGCAGCAACACGCCGACACACGCGTGGAGATGGGTGGATGCCGTTCGGGGCCCTGTGGCCCCGGGGGACTGATGCCGGAGGCTGGTCGTCGGCCGTGCCCGGGTGGGACGGGTGTTCGCAAGTGCCGGCCGAGCGCCCTGGTGGCGTTGTGTGAGGTCAGCCGGCGTCGGCCCGTGGTGCCGACTGCGCCGGGTCGGCCGGGACGGTGTCCTGGGTGATGGCCTGGGCGAGCAGGGCCAGGGCGGCCCGCGAGGGCGAGCCCGCCTGCGTGGTGGCGACGACCATGGTGGGGCCCGGTCCGTGGCTCAGGGTCTGCTGAACGACGGTCAGCGGGCCGACCAACGGGTGCCGCATCTCATAGGCGGCCACGGTGCACGCCTTGACCCGATGGTCGGCCCACATCGACGCGAACTCACCGCTCTTTGCGCTCAGTTCACCCAGCAGCGCGTGCAACGCCGCGTCCTGCGGGTGCTGGCCCGCCACCAGGCGCAGATTCCCCACCACCGCCCTGGCCTTGCTCGGCCAGTCCGCGTACAGGTCGCGGGTATGACAGTCGAGGAATACCAGTCTGGCCATGTTGGGGCGCTGCGCCGACAGGTCAGGGGCGCCAGGGTCCAGGTGCCCGGCGAACAGCGCGTGGCCCAGGCGATTCCACGCCAGCACGTCGCTGAGCCGGCCGAGCACGATCGTGGGAACGTCGGCCAGCACCTCCAGCAGCTGAACTGCCGCCTCCGTCACACGCTCCGGCGCAGGCCGTCGGCTCCGAGTGCGATTCCTGTCCGCCCGGGCCAGATCGTGCAGGTACCGCCGCTCGGACTCGTCCAGCCGCAGCGCCCCGGCGATCGCGTCCAGCACCTCCGGCGACGCGCTCAGCGACTGCCCCTGCTCCAGCCGGGTGTAGTACGAGGCGCTCACACCCGCCAGCAGCGCCAACTCCTCGCGCCGAAGCCCCGGCACACGCCGGCGCTCCCCATAGGTGGGCATCCCGATGTCCTCGGGACGCAGCTGGGAGCGCCGCGCCTGCAGGAAGTCCCCGAGCTGCGATTTTCCGGTCATGGATCCGAGTATGGGCCGACTCGAAACCCACAGCCTGCCCCAGCTGTGGATAGGCACCAGCCGGTCTGGCTCCCCGGCAGGACTGGTGATGACGTAGACATCGCCGAACCGGCACCACCCCGCATGCACCCAGGAGGACGCCTTGAGCGCCACCACCAGCGAACACGACCTCTTCGAGGCTCTGGACGCATCAGGCTTCGCCTTCACCAGACGCACATGGGTGGATGCTGCACCCGCCCGGGTCTACGACCTGGTCAGTGACGTGTCCGCGATCGGCCGCTGGAGCCCCAACGCGACCGACGCCACGTTCGACCACGGCGCCGGACCCCGGGCCGGCGCCTGGTTCAGCGGCCGCAATCAGAAGGACGGCCGGGAATGGACCACCCGCTCCCAGGTCGTACGAGCCGACCCCGGCGACGCCTTCACCTTCGTAGTCGGCGGAGCCGAAGACGGCATCGTGCAGTGGAACTGGACCTTCCACCCCCAGGGACGCGGAACCGTCGTCGAGCAGTCCTGGCAACTCCTCCGCCTCGACCCGGTATTGGGCACCACCCGCGGCGACCTCGACGCACTCCGCGACTACATGACGAACAGCGTCGAAACCACCCTGCTCTCCCTCGCCCAATGGATCGCCGAAGAGTGAGGTTCCCGGGTGCGGCTTCGTCGACGGCGGCAAGCGCGAGCGACGCCTGGACCCTCTACCGCTGGGATACCTGCCCACGAAACCCCGTATCCGATGACGTACTGGCGGACGCTCTTAACGGATCCGGTGACGGGAGGCGCCGAAAGCCGAACACCACCCGCAAGCCGGAGGCGGACACCGCATAGAACTGCTCGGGTGGCGGTGCGTACCTGACTACTCCGCCACCCGGGCACCTCACTCTTGAGTGAACGCGCCTATGGGGTCAGGCGGGACGAGGAGTTTGCCGCCCGCCCCTACCACCAGGGCGACTGGAAGGCCATCGACGAGGACACGCTGGCCCACGCCGAGGCCGACGAGGACGAAGACCCCGAACGGGCCGAGGAGCTCTACGCCATGGAGCACCTCACCCCCCCCGGGACCGCGTTGCCGTCCTGCTTCCAGTCCAGGTCGTCGCTCTCGCCGAGCTGCACGTCGACGGCCCGCCGGAGCATGGCGGCGGTGACGCGACCGGGCAGGGCGCCGGCGGAGCGGTGAAGCGACGTGTAGGCCATACCGGCACGCTATTCCTGGGCGCCACTGGGGGGCCCAGGAAGGAACGGCTTGAGGCGTGCCGCACCCGACAATGAAGCCGGAGGAGACGATGGGAACCAAGTACCTCGCCCGGCCGCAGTTTGAGGCTGGTGGCCCGGTCGTGGAGGGCCAGTGGACGCGGGTCTCGACCGCCCGCGAGTGCTACACGCGGTCGGTCGGCACCTACAGCCACGACCCGAACGTCACGGTGTCGCTCATCGAGGAGACAGCCGGCCACGAACACGTGCTGCGGACCTGGACGGCGCAGGGCGAGACCGTCCCGTAGAACGCAGGTGTGACCGACTCGCTGGGCGACGGCGCCGGGCATCCCGGAACCAGCGACATGGGATCCGTCGACGTGGCACACACATTCGATGAACTGGTGGAAATGCTGCGGGCGACGCGGGCGAACTCCTGGCCGTCATCGCGCGCGTGATTTTCCACTGAACGGCTACAGCTACTTCCGGCTCGACGCGTGTCCCGTCCCGTTCGACATTCTCGCCCCGCGCCTCGGTGACCAGGGGGTAGGCAAATCACGGTGAAGACCGCAGTGCACGAAATCCCAGGAGGCGTTGTCGCCCAGAGTTATGCGTGTGCAGCCGCCCCAACCTTCGTTGGCGGTCGTTTGCGAGGCTTCGCTGATCAAGGCCTCGCCCGGTCCTCGATCACTCCTCGGCGGTCAACCCATGCAGTGGACCGGAGGCCAGGACTCTGGTGGCGAAGTTCGCCAACTGTGCCCGCATTCTTTCCCGCGGAATGCGCTCTTCTCCGGCCAGGTGCTCGACGAGGTCGGCTCGTGTGGCGGCGAGCAGGGCGTGGGTGGTGAAGTCGCTGTCGGTCAGGCCGGGGATCTGCTCCAGTACGGCTCGGAGCAGGCTGTGCCACCGCTCGTAGTGCTCCGCCTGGTACGGGCTGCTGCTCCCGCCTTCCTCCAAAGCCAGCGCGAGGCGCCGGTTGTCGAGTTTGAAGCACAGGATGGCATCGAGCAGGGCGGGTACGCGATCCCGTGGTGGGGTCGCGGGCCCCAGGGGTGGTGGGCCGGTCTCGACGGCCTGCCTGATCGGTTCGAGTCGTGCCTCGTACAGCGCGCGGAGCAGGCCGGCGCGATCGCCGAAGGCCCGGAAGAGCGTGCCCTTGCCGACGCCGGCCGCTGCCGCGACGTCGGCCATGGTGACGTCCTCGGGACTCTCGCGGCGGGTGAAGAGGGCGTCGGCAGCCGCGAGCACGGCCTCCCGGTTGCGGATGGCGTCCTTGCGAGACGACTGGCGTTCGGGCATGGCACTCCTTCCATTTGCAAAACGGACCCGTGGTCCATATCGTCGAAGCGGACCAAGAGTCCGGATTCTATGACTGGAGGATACCCATGTCCGCACCGACCTCCCCGGCGGATCTATACCGCCACAGCCTGCGACTGCTGCTCGACAAGGACATTGCCGCGTGGATCGCCCTGTGGGCCGAGGACGGCCTCATGGAGTTCCCCTTCGCCCCCGCCGACTGGCCCCGGCGTCTGGAGGGCAAGGAGGCCATCGCCGCCTACATGCGCCACTACCCCGACCACATCGACCTGCACGACTTCCCCGACCTGCGGATCCACCAGACCACCGATCCGCAGACCATCGTGGTCGAGATGCGCGGCGTCGGCCGCCTGGTGGAGAGCGACGCTCCCTTCGACATGACCTACATCGCCGTTGTGACCGTTCGAGACGGGCACATCACCTCCTACCGCGACTACTGGAACCCCCTAGCCGTCCAGGAACCCGGCACCGACTTCACCGGGAGCAGCCGATGACCACCGCCGGCACCACTCTGGTCATCGGCGCCACCGGCACGACCGGAAGCCGCACCGCCGCACAGCTGACGGCCGCGGGTCACCGCGTCAAAGCCGCCAGCCGCCGGGCCACCCCGGTCGCCGGCGCCGAGCCGGTCCCCTTCGACTGGTACGACCCCGCCACCCACGCGGCCGCCCTCGATGGCGTCGACCGCATCTACCTCATACCGCCCCTGGGCGACTCCGACCCCGCGGCGACCATGCTGCCGTTCCTCCATCAGGCCCGCACCGCCAGCGTGCACCGCGCGGTGCTGTTGAGCTCCTCGGCCATCCCCGAGGGCGGCCCGGCGGTGGGAACGGTGCACCAGTCCCTGCCCGATCTCTTCGGACAGTGGGCCGTACTGCGGCCCTCGTGGTTCATGCAGAACTTCACCGGCACGCACGCGCACGCTCGCAGCATCCGGGACGAGGGCATCATCTGGACCGCCACTGCGAGCGGTCGGGTCGCCTTCGTCGACGCCGAGGACATCGCGGCGGTCGCCGTGCGCGCTCTAACCGACGAGCAAGCCCCCAACACCGATCTCGTCCTCACCGGACCCGAGGCACTCAGCCACGACAACATCGCCGTGGTCACCACCGAGGTCACCGGTCGGCCCGTGGTCCACCGCCGTCTGTCCTACGAGCAGATGCGCGACCGCCTCACGACGCAGATGCCGGTGGAGTTCGCCGCAATGCTGGCCGGCATGGACCGTGCCATCGCCGAAGGGGCGGAGGACCGCATCACCGACACCGTCCAGCGCCTCACCGGTCGGCCCCCGCGCACCTTCCGAGCCCTCCTTGAGAGGGAGATGCGATCCAGCGGATGATGTTCCAGGGCGATCAGCAGTTCCGTTTGAGACCCTGCGTAATCTCGGCCTGGCCGTCTGAGGAGGCTCGGACGTCGGTGAAGTCGCCGCAACCGCCTCCCAGGTCACCGACCAAGCCCGCGAGGGGCGTTGCGCCGATCAGCGAGGCCATGGCGGCTCACCGGGCCTCCGGCCGGAGGCCGTTGATGTGGCCGCTCAGAGGTGCTTGTGCAGGCGGTCCTGGTTGTCAGTGTCCTGGCCGTGGTTCTCATGGTCGCTGTGCTGGTCGTTGCCGTGCATGCCGCGCATCATGAAGAACATCATCAGCGGGCAGCAGAGCACGAGCACCAGGAACAGCAGCGTGCTCAGCGGCACTCCCAGAGCCACGAGCCCTACGAGGACGAGCGCGGCGACGATGACGTACGGAGCGAAGTTCCGGCCTTTCATGGTGTCCTCCTCGTATCTTTCAGGGATCTTTGGATACCTCTACCGGGTATCCGTTCCTATTGCTGATCCTCCGCCTGCTCGGAGTGGACGGGCAGGGGCCGACCGGCCCCTCCCACTTCCCCGGACGCACCCCCCATGCTCGGCGCTCACTTCCTCCACCAGCACCCTGCCCAGGTGCGGCAACACCGTAGGAGAGGGCCGGATGGTGACTGACCGTCGGGGTGGGGCTGCGGGCCCGTTTCCCGTCTCACGACGTTCCGAGGTCAAGGCGAACCGGTTCGACTCAAGCGCTTCGACGGGATTTAACGCCGGTCTTGTGCATGCCAGTCGCGTAGTGCGAAGCGCAAACGGCGACAATCCCCGTTCAGGGGCGTCTGCTTCGGTGAGCGGCCTTCGTTCCGGTGCTCCGTGATCTGGGGGTCCACTCGGAGACATTCCTGTTCAGTGACCTGATGAGGGGTCCTCCGTAGGTTCGGTGGCCCGCCCTCGGTGACACTCGCGCGGCCCCCAGCATCATCGCGGCAGTAGGTCGGGCCGTGGTCCGGTCCGGTTCCATCGCAACTTTTCGTGCTTCCCAAGAGCTTGCGAACTGTGGCAATCAGCAGTCGAATCGATTCCGCAGCACGCACCGCAGGAAGGGTCTCCCGACTCTTGGCACCCTGCGAGAGCGGTAACACCGCCATCCCCGATGTATCTCGGCAACCCCACTGCACGACGGCACGTTCAAGTGCTTCGACATGTGTCACCCCCACCACCGCGACCCGACCGGGTCGCACCCGCACGGTAGGGAGTCCAGATGGGAACCACCCGTACAAAACGCCGCCTGCTGCCCGGGCGCGACAGCGTCGAGCGGTTACTCGCGGCGGTACACCACCGTGGCGCGCCCCGAAACGCGTCGCCTGGGACGCATCTCTCTCCGTCGGCGGGCACGGCCCGTTCCCGGTGGAGGACGTTCGCACGAGCGGGGGCCGCAGCCGCGCTCGTCGCCGGTGCTCTGGCCGGCGCCGCGGCCACGGCCGGCACAGCTCGGGCCGCCACCTCCGGGCCCTGTGACCTCTACGCGGCAGGCGGCACGCCCTGTGTGGCGGCGCACAGCACCACACGAGCGCTGTACGCCTCGTACAACGGGCCGCTCTACCAGGTCCGGCGCGCCTCCGACAACTCCACCCGTGACATCGGGGTCCTGAGCGCGGGCGGGTACGCCGACGCCGCGGCCCAGGACTCGTTCTGCTCGGGGACGTCCTGCCTGATCACGGTCATCTACGACCAGTCCGGCCGCAACAACAACCTCACCCAGGCACCCGGCGGCGGTGCCGCGGGTGGACCCGACAACCTCGCGAACGCGACCGCCGCGCCCACCACGGTGGGCGGACACAAGGCCTACGGCGTCTTCGTGGCGCCCGGTACGGGCTACCGGAACAACCACACGAACGGCATCGCCACCGGGGACAACGCCGAGGGCATGTACGCGATCTTCGACGGCACGCACTACAACGGCGGCTGCTGCTTCGACTACGGCAACGCCGAGACGGACAGCAACGACGACGGCAACGGCACGATGGAGGCCATCTACTTCGGCAACATCAAGGTGTGGGGCTACGGTTCGGGCAACGGTCCGTGGATCATGGCCGACCTGGA
This sequence comes from Streptomyces sp. NPDC001100, assembly GCF_053598575.1. Taxonomy (NCBI): domain Bacteria; kingdom Bacillati; phylum Actinomycetota; class Actinomycetes; order Kitasatosporales; family Streptomycetaceae; genus Streptomyces; species Streptomyces sp. NPDC001100. The sequence goes on along the minus strand of NZ_JBSFKO010000045.1, from coordinate 26,243 downwards.
GAACGGCCTCTTCTCCGGGGTGAACCAGCATTACAACGCCAACGACCCGACCATCAACTACCGCTACACGACCGCCATCATCAAGGGCGGCCCCAACCACTGGGCGATCCGTGGTGGCAACGCCCAGTCGGGCAGCCTGTCCACGTTCTACGACGGGGTGCGCCCCAATGTCGCGGGCTACAACCCGATGCGCAAGCAGGGCGCCATCATCCTCGGCACGGGCGGCGACAACAGCAAGGGTGCCCAAGGCACCTTCTACGAGGGCGTGATGACCTCCGGTTACCCGTCGGACGCCACGGAGAACGCCGTCCAGGCCAACATCACTGCTGTCGGATACGACAACTCCGCGGGGGGCGGCACGGGCACCGGCGCGCTGCACGCGGTGGGCGCGGGCAAGTGCCTGGACGTACCGGGCTCGTCGACCACGGCCGGCACGCAGCTACAGATCTGGGACTGCAGCGGCGGGGCCAACCAGACCTGGACCCGTACGTCCTCCAACCAGCTGACCGTCTACAGCGGCAGCAGCCAGCTGTGCCTGGACGCGTACAACAACCAGACGTCCGCCGGTACCAAGGTGGTGACCTGGCCGTGCAACGGCGGCGCCAACCAGCAATGGCAGGTGAACGCCGACGGCACCGTCACCGGCACCCAGTCCGGGCTCTGCCTCGACGTCACCGGCGCCTCCGCGGCCAACGGCGCTCTGACCGAACTCTGGACGTGCAACGGCGGGTCCAACCAGCAATGGAGCCTCAACTGACCTGAACGGCTCCGTCCCGTGGCCGCCGCACCGGCGATCACGGGCCACCCGCCACCGGACGCGCCACCACCGGAGGATGACCATGCTCAGAGCCGGAGCGCTCTGCAGCCTGTGGGCCGCCCCCACAGCCCTGCTCGCCCTGCTCGCCGGCAGTCCGGCCACCGCCGGGGTCGCGTACGCGGTTCCGGCGGAACGCCAAGCCGCGGCCGCCGACCTGTACGTGGCGCCGGATGCGGCTCCCGGCGGAAACGGCACCGCCGGGCAGCCGTTCGCCACCATCGATCAGGCGGCGCAGCCCGCGCACCGGCTCTCGGCCGACTCGGACGTCGTCGTCCACCTGGGCGGCGGCACCTACCGGCTGACCAAGCCACTTGCCTTCGGCTCCGGCGACGGCGGCCAGAACGGCCACACCATCACCTACCAGGCCGTGTCCGGGCAGCAGCCGGTCGTGACTGGCGCCCAGCAGATAACTGATTGGCAGGTGCATGATCAGGCGAAGAATATCTGGTCGGCCCACGTCGGCACGGGCGTGAACACCCGCCAGCTGTACGTGAACGGCGGGGAAGCAGCACGAGCGGCGATCCAGGTACCCCGCTCCGCCTTCACCTTCACCCAGACCGGCCTGACCTTCACCGACTCCTCCCTCGACTACCTGGCCGGCCTCTCGGACCAGAACCACATGGAGGTCGAGAGCCTCAACTCCTTCACCGACCGCTACGCGCCGGTCCAGTCGATCAGCGGCAGGACCGTCACCATGCAGCAGCCCGCGTGGAACAACAACTCCTGGGGCTACGACACCATCAACGCGCCGTTCGCCGGCGGGACGATGCACCTGGAGAACAACTACGCGTTCCTCCAGCAGGCCGGACAGTGGTACCTCGACTCGTCCACCGGCGACCTGTACTACCGGGCCCAGCCGGGGCAGAACCCCGGCAGCCTCGACGTCGAACTGCCCAGGTTGCAGAGCCTGCTCGGCATCAGCGGCAGCTACGGCTCACCGGCCACCGGGCTCGCCTTCAGCGGCATCCGGTTCACCGGAACCTCCTGGCTCGGACCCAGCGGACCCGACGGCTACGCCGACCAGCAGAGCGGCGCGCACATCACCGGCGCCTACCCGATGCCCGCCAACTGGCTGAGCACCTGCAAGTCGGGATGCACACAGTTCGAGGCCACCCGCAACCACTGGGCGCAGATGCCCGCGGCCGTCCAGGTCTCCGCCGCCACCGGCATCACGTTCTCCGGCGACACGTTCTCCGAGCTCGGACAGGCCGGGCTCGGCGTGGGCAACGACGGCGTCGCCAACGCCTCCGGCACCGGACTCGGCGCCAACGGCGTCACCATCACCGGCAACACGTTCACCGACACCGCAGGCAGCGGCATCCAGGTCGGCGGGATCCAGCCGGACGCGCACCACCCCGGCAACCCGCAGATGACCAACCAGAACATCACCATCAGCAACAACAAGGTGAGCGGGGTCGGCACCGACTACAAGGAGACCGCCGCGATCCTGTCGACGTACGTCACGAACGCGACGATCACCCACAACCAGTGCGACCACCTGCCCTACGACGGCATCGACATCGGGTGGGGCTGGGGCGCCAACGACCCTGGCGGCAGCCAGGACTACGTCAACCGGGGCACGTACAACTACCAGCCCGTGTACAGCACCCCCACGACGCTGAAGAACAACACCGTCTCCCACAACCTGATCTTCGACACCAAGAACGCGATGTTCGACGGCGGCAGCATCTACAACCTGTCCGCGAACCCCGGCTCGGTGATCTCCGAGAACTACATGTACGACAACAACCGCACCACCGCGCTGTACCTCGACGAGGGCTCCCGGTATCTGACGGTGTCGAACAATGTGGTGCAGGACGCGGGCAACTGGGCGTTCACCAATGCCAACGCGAACAACCACACCGACGACAGCAGGTTCTCCGGCAACTGGTACAACGGCGGCAACACCTACGTGGCCACCGGCCCGCCGCACAACAACGTCCTGACGGGCAACGTGCAGGTCAGTGGCACCAGTTGGCCGTCGGGCGCGCAGCAGGTCATCCAGCAGGTGGGCGTCCAGTCCTCGGGCGGCGGTGGCGGCTTCCCCACCGGATACCACCAGTTGGTGATCGGCAACGACAGCCTGTGCCTGGACGTGTACGGCAACTCCGGCAGCGCGGGCGCCGCGATCGACCAGTGGACCTGCAACGGGCAGGCCAACCAGCGGTTCCAGTTCGTGCCGGGCGCCGGCGGCTACGGGCAGTTGCAGGCGCAGAACTCAGGCCTGGTGGTGGGGGTTTCGGGCAGTCTCACGGCCGCCGGGACGCCGGACATCGTGCAGCAGGCGCCGAGCGGGGCGACCGGCGCCCTCTGGCTGCCCGTACGGCAGTCCGACGGCTGGTACTCCTTCCAGAACCAGAACAGCGGCCTGTGCCTGGACGTCTACGGCGGCGGCAGGAACCTCGGCCAACAGCTCGACCAGTGGCCCTGCAAGAACACGGCGGGCGGCAACCAGGACTTCACGCCCCGCTGAGACTCCCCACTGACCGCTCACTCTCACTCACGTTCATCCCCACCCACTGTCCCGCACCAGTGAGGAACGCCGATGAAGAGATACTCGATCGCCCTGGCCGCAGCGCTGACCGCCGTGCTCGGCACCGGGACCGCGTTACCCGCGACGGCCGCCACCGGGCCGGCCGCAGCCGCGCCCACCGCCCTACGGCTGATGCCGCTGGGCGACTCCATCACCTGGGGCGTCGGCAGCCCGTCCGGGAACAGCTACCGGGGCTTCCTGTGGAACCAACTCGCCGCCGAGGGACACTCGTTGGACTTCGTGGGCTCGGGCCGCAACGGCACCATGTCCGACCCGGACAACGAGGGCCACTCCGGCTGGCACATCAGCGAGATAGCCGGTATCGCGGACTCCGTGCTGGCCCGGTACCGGCCCAACGTGATCACCCTGGAGATCGGCACCAATGATCTGAACGGCGGCTCTCAGGCCGAGCCCGCCGCCGAACGGCTCCATGCGCTCATCGACCAGATCACGGCCGACGCCCCTGACGCGACGGTCCTCGTCGGCACCGTGATCGTCTCCACCAGCGGCACCGAGGAGGCCACCCGCCCCGCGTTCAACGCCCAACTGCCGGGCATCGTCCAGGCCGAGCAGGCTGCCGGCAAGCATGTGCGCCTGGTGGACATGAGCGCTCTGACCACCGCGGACCTGTCCGACTCCCTGCACCCCAACGACAACGGCTTCGGCAAGATGGCTGACGCCTTCAACGCCGGGGTCCAGGCCGCGGACGCGGCAGGCTGGATCAAGCCGCCGGTCTCCCTGGGCGAGCCGGTGCGCTCCGGGGTCGCGGGGAAGTGTCTGGACGTCAACGGCGGCAACAGCACCAACGGAACCGCCGTACAGATCTGGTCCTGCAACGGAGCCGACGCGCAACTGTGGTCCGCGCGCTCGGACGGCACCTTGCGGGCGCTCGGGAAGTGCCTGGACGCCACGGGCGGTGGTACCGCCAACGGCACCAAGATCGAGATCTGGGACTGCAACGGCGGCAGCAACCAGCAATGGCAGGCGTACAACGGCGGTTACCGCAACCCGGTCTCCGGCCGCTGCCTCGACGACCCCGGTGCGTCTGCCACCGACGGTACGCAACTGGTCCTGTGGGACTGCAACGGCGGAGCCAACCAGCAGTGGAGCGCACTGCCGGTCAGCTCGGCCTTGTGACAGGCCCGACTCGATCCCGGCACCGGTTCGTGGCCGGTGTCCCCATCCCCTCGCCCCACGCAAGGAGGACGATCCCTCATGCCCTGGCTCAACGCAGAGCCCCGTCCGCGCAAGGCCTTGGCCCTGGCCGCCGTCCTGGCAGCCGGCACGGCTCTGGCCCTCGCCGGCCCGGCGAGCCCCGCCGCTCACGCGGCCTCCGGCACCCTGGGCGCGGCAGCAGCCGACAGCGGCCGCTACTTCGGCACAGCCGTGGCCGCGGGCCGTCTCGGCGACTCGACGTACGCCACCATCCTCGACCGGGAATTCAACATGATCACCCCGGAGAACGAGATGAAGTGGGACACCATCGAACCCTCTCGCGGCAACTTCAACTTCGGGCCCGGCGACCAGATCGTCAGCCACGCCGCCGCGCACAGCCAGCGAATGCGCGGGCACACGCTCGTCTGGCACTCCCAACTCCCGTCCTGGGTCAGCTCCATCAGGGACGCGAACACCCTGCGCAGCGTGATGGACAACCACATCACCCAGGAGATGACCCACTACAAAGGCAAGATCTACGCCTGGGACGTGGTCAACGAGGCGTTCGCCGACAACGGCAGCGGCCAGCAGCGCAGTTCGGTGTTCCACGACGTGCTGGGCAACGGCTTCATCGAGGAGGCGTTCCGCACCGCGCGGACGGCGGACCCGGCGGCCAAGCTCTGCTACAACGACTACAACATCGAGAACTGGTCCGACGCCAAGACCCAGGGCGTCTACAACATGGTGCGCGACTTCAAGTCGCGTGGCGTGCCCATCGACTGCGTCGGCTTCCAGTCCCACTTCGGCACCGGCGGCCCGCCCGCGAGCTTCCAGACCACCCTGTCCAACTTCGCCGCGCTCGGCGTCGACGTACAGATCACCGAGCTGGACATCGCGCAGGCGCCGGCAAGCGCCTACGCGAACACCGTCAGGGCATGCATGAACGTCGCGCGTTGCACCGGCATCACCGTATGGGGCATTCGCGACAGCGACTCCTGGCGCACCGGCGAGAACCCACTGCTGTTCGACAACAGCGGCAACAAGAAGCCTGCCTACGACGCGACGCTGACCGCGCTGGGCGGTGGCGGTTCGGGGAACCCGGGCGGCGGCATCGTCTCGGGCCAGGTGTACCAGGTGAGCGTGGCCTCCGCGGGCCGGGTGCTGGACGTGCCGGGCGGACAGACCGGGAACGGCACGCCGGTCCAGATCTGGGACGCCAACGGGAGCTCCGCGAACCAGCAGTGGCGGGCGAACCAGAACAGCGACGGCTCGTACACGCTGACCAACATCGCCAGTGGGCGGGCGCTGGACGAGCCCGGTGGCCAGACCGGCAACGGCACGCGGCTGACGATCTGGGACGGCAACGGCGGTGCGAACCAGCACTGGCGGGCCACCCAGAACGGTGACGGGACGTACACCCTGATCAACGTGGCCTCCGGCCGGGCGCTGGAGGTCCCCGCGGGACAGAGCGCCAACGGGAGCCCCGTGCAGGTCTGGGACTCCAACGGTGGCGCCAACCAGCACTGGAATTTCAGGTGAGGCGATCGGCACCCAGCGCTCACACCTGATCCCTCGACGAACGCCTGCGTCCGGCACGCCTGGTCGTCGCCGGACGCGGGTTTCGGCTGCCCTCAGAGTGGCCCGACCAGGGCAGACATGGGATGGATCGAGCTCTGGGAGACTCGGTGACTTCTATTGACAGGCTCATGACCCTGTGGAATCACTGTGGAACATGGGATGTCTGAGGGCCCCTTGTGCGTGCAGGGCACTCTCCGTCTCCTCCCTCCCCCCTCATATCCGAGGACACAGAATGCAGCCTTCATCCGCTCCGCACCGCAGCCCCGCGGCTCGTGCATCGCGCTTACCGGCTGCGGCCGCCGTCTCCGTGATGGCACTGCTGGCCATGTTGCTGGTGACCGCGCCGTCCTGGTCGGCGCCGACGTCCGCGGCAGCCCTGGTGAGTTCGGCGTCGGGGCGGTGCCTGGACGTCAAGGGCAACGTCGACACTCCGGGCACGCAGCTGGAGATCTGGGACTGCAACGGCCAGCCCAACCAGGCGTTCGAGTTCACGGCGGCGGGTGAGCTGAGGACGACGAACGGCACCCGGTGCGTGGACGTCTACGACACCCGGACGGCTCCCGGAGCCCCGGCGGTCATCCGCGGGTGCGACGGGCGGGCCACCCAGGTCTGGCGGCAGAACTCGGACGGGTCGGTCACCGGCGTCGCCTCCGGATTCTGCCTGGACGTGAGCGGGGCGGGAACGGCCGGCGGCACCGCGGTCCTCCTGTGGACCTGCAACGGCCAGACCAACCAGAAGTGGGCCACGGACCCGTCGACGCCTTCGCCTCCCGCCAACGGGTCGGGCCCGTGCGACATCTACGCCGCCAGCGGTACGCCGTGCGTGGCCGCGCACAGCACCGTGCGGGCGCTCTACGGTTCGTACAACGGCTCCCTCTACCAGGTCAGGCGCGCCTCGGACAACGCCACCAGGGACATCGGCGTCCTGGCGGCGGGAGGCTTCGCCGACGCGGCGGCGCAGGACGCGTTCTGCGCGGGCACCTCGTGCGTGATCACGGTCGTCCGCGACCAGTCCGGACACGGAAACGACCTGTGGTACCAGGGATCGGCCCAGGTACCGGGGTCGAGTCAGAGCAGTCCCGCGAAGGCGACGTCCGAGTCTTTGACGGCCGGCGGCACCAAGGCGTACTCGCTGTACATCAACCCCGGCAACAGCTACTGGCGGGACGGTCATCTGACGGGCGTACCGACCGGTGCCGCACCCGAAGGGGCGTACATGGTGACCAGTGGCACCCACGTCAACAACGGCTGCTGCTTCGACTACGGCAACAGCGAGACGACCAGGAAGGCCGACGCCGCCGGGGCGATGGACGCGATCAACTTCGGCACCGAGTGCTGGTTCGGCGGCTGTTCGGGCAGCGGCCCCTGGGTGCAGGCCGATCTCGAATGGGGCCTGTACCCAGGCGGCAGCCAGTCCTGGAACCCCAACCAGCGGGCGTTCTCAAGCAAGTTCGTCACCGCGATGCTGAAGAACGACGGCACGACGAGGTTCGCCCTCAAGGGCGGCAACGCCCAGTCCAGCGCCCTGACCACCTTGTGGGACGGCGGGCTGCCCGGCGGATACAGCCCCATGAAGAAACAAGGGGCCATCGTCCTGGGCAGCGGCGGCGACTGCTGCAAGCCCGGCGGCGGCGCCAACCTGAGCGCCGGCACCTTCTACGAGGGAGCCATGGTCGCCGGCTACCCCTCCGACGCGACCGACAACGCGGTACAAGCCAACATCAGCGCTGCCGGCTACCGCTGACCCGCACCCAGCTCCCCAACTCGCCCCAGGAGTCGATGACTTATGCCCATGACAGCTGCGAGAGCCAAACGTCCCCGGTCGCTGCCCCCGCTGCGTTCCCTGCGTAGAACCCTCGCGCTCGCCTTCTCGGCCGTGCTGCTCACCGCGACCGCCCCCCTCCTCTCCCTCGGCACGGCAGGGCCCGCCGCCGCACTCGGCAACGGGCTCGCGCCGACTCCGCAGATGGGCTTCAACGACTGGAACGCGTACGGCTGCAGCGTCTCCGAGTCGCTGATCAAGTCCACCGCCCAGGCGATGCACACCAACGGCATGCAGGCGGCCGGCTACACGTACGTCAACATCGACGACTGCTGGATGACCCAGAGCCGGGACTCCGGCGGCCACCTGGTGCCGGACCCGGCGAAGTTCCCCGACGGCATCAAGGGCACCGCGGACTACGTGCACTCGCTGGGGCTGAAGCTGGGGATCTACGAGGACGCGGGCACCGCGACCTGTGCGGGATACCCGGGCAGCCTGGGCCACGAGACCACGGACGCGCAGTCGTTCGCGGCGTGGGGCGTCGACTACCTGAAGTACGACAACTGCAACAACACCGGCGTGGCGGCGAAGACCCGGTACACGGCGATGCGGGACGCCCTGGCGGCCACCGGACGGCCGATCCTGTACAGCCTGTGCAACTGGGGCCAGGAGAACGTGTGGACCTGGGGCGCGGACGTCGGTAACAGCTGGCGCACCACCGGGGACATCAGCCCGACTTTCTCCAGCATGCTGTCGATCTTCCACAGCAACGTGGGCCTGGCCTCCTACGCGGGCCCCGGCCACTGGAACGACCCGGACATGCTGGAGGTCGGCAACGGCTCGATGACGGCCACCGAGAGCCGCAGCGAGTTCAGTCTCTGGGCGGAGATGGCCGCACCGCTCATCGCGGGCACCAACATCCCCTCGGCCAGCTCCGACACCCTGTCTGTCCTGACCAACTCCCGGGTGATCGCGGTCGACCAGGACTCCCTCGGCAAGCAGGGAACCATGGTGTCCTCCTCGGGCGGCCTGGACGTGCTGGCCAAGCCGCTCGCCAACGGGGACGTGTCGGTGGCGCTGTTCAACGAGACGGGTTCCACGGCGACCATCACCACCACCGCTTCGGCGATCGGGAAGACCGGGGCGTCCGCCTACACCCTCACCGACCTGTGGTCGGGCGCGTCCTCGACCACCTCCGGCACCATCAGCGCCTCGGTACCCGCGCACGGCACGGTCATGTACCGGGTCGCGGGCGGCACCAGCGGTGGCGGCGGCACCAGCGTGACCGGCCCGGTGCACGCGGTCGGCGCGGGCAAGTGCCTGGACGTGCCGAACTCCACCACGACCGCGGGCACCCAGGTGGAGATCTGGAGCTGCAACGGCGGCGCCAACCAGACCTGGACGCACACCACCTCCAACCAGCTCACCGTCTACTCCGGCAGTACTCAGATGTGCCTGGACGCCTACAACAACCAGACCTCACCGGGGACGAAGGTGGAGATCTGGCAGTGCAACGGCCAGAGCAACCAGCAGTGGACGCTGAACTCCGACGGCACGATCACGGGCGTCCAGTCCGCCCTGTGCCTGGGCGTCACCGGGGGGTCCACGGCGGACGGCGCCCTCGCCGAGTTGGAAACCTGCAACGGCAGCAGCAGCCAGCGGTGGACGCTGGGCTGACTCCCTCACCCCCACGGTCACCGGCGGCTTCGGTGCCGGTGACCGTGACGGCACCGCGACAGAGGAGGTTTCCGTGCTTCAGTCAGCAACTGGCAGTCGGCGAAGGCGGTTCGCCGTCATGCTCCTGGTCGCCCTGGCGATGGCGCTGAGCGTGTTCGGCTCGCCGGCGCCCGTGTCCGCGGCGGACGTGTCGCTTCCCTGTGACATCTACGCGGCGGGCGGTACGCCCTGCGTGACGGCGCACTCCACCACCAGGGCGCTCTTCGCCTCGTACAACGGGCCGCTGTACCAGATCCAGCGGTCCTCCGACCACAGCTACCGCGACATCGGGGTGCTCGCTCCGGGCGGGTACGCCGACGGCGCCTCCCAGGTGTCGTTCTGCGCGGGCACGTCGTGCACGATCACGAAGATCTACGACCAGACCGCCAGGCACAACGACATGCCGATCTCCTGGGGCGGCTACTGGAAGGGCCCGGGTCCCAACGGATCCGACGTCGGGGCGGACGCCATGGCCCTGCCGGTAACGGCGGCCGGTCACCAGGTGTTCGGCGTCAAGGTCACCCCGGGTGTCGGTTACCGGCTCGACCACGCGAACGGCGTGCCCACCGGCGCCCAGCCCGAAGGCATCTACATGGTGACCTCGTCGAACTACACGAGCCAGTGGTGCTGCTTCGACTACGGCAGCGGCGAGAACTCCCACACCGACACCGGCAACGCCACCATGAACGCCATCTACTGGGGCACCGCCTGCTGGTTCGGCGGCTGCACCGGCAGCGGCCCCTGGGTCGAGGCCGACCTGGAGAACGGCATGTTCCACACCAACACCGGCTCCAACAAGGACCCGAACAACCAGGGCGTGCACTATCCGTTCGTCAGCGCATGGCTGAAGAACAGCGGCACCAGCAACTTCACCCTCAAATACGGCAACGGCACGAGCGGCGGCCTGACCACGACCTTCTCCGGTCCCCTGCCGAACGGCTACTCGCCGATGAAGGTCGACAGTTCGGTCCTGCTCGGCACCGGGGGCGACAACAGCCCCAACGGCGTGGGTGAGTTCTTCGAGGGTGCGATGACGGCGGGCTATCCCTCCGACGCCACCGAGAACGCCGTACAGGCCGCCATCACCGCCGCCGGCTACGGAACGGGAAGCGGCGGGGGCGGCGCGACGGGTGCGCTGCACGCGGTGGGCGCGGGCAAGTGCCTCGAGGTGCCGGGCAGTTCGACGACACCGGGCACACAGGCACAGATCAGGGACTGCTCCGGGGCGGCGAACCAGACCTGGTCGCAGAGCGCCTCGCACGAGCTGAGCGTCTCCCTGGGCGGCAGCCGCCTGTGCCTGGACGCCTCCGGCCAGGGCACCAGCCCCGGCACCAAGGTCATCACCTGGACCTGCAACGGCCAGAGCAACCAGCAGTGGAACCTTAACGCCGACGGCACGGTCACCGCCGCCCAGTCCGGGCTGTGCCTGGACGTGTCCGGCGCCGCCACCGCCAACGGCAGCCTCGTACAGCTGTGGACCTGCAACGGCGGATCCAACCAGAAGTGGTCACTGACATGAGGACGCGAGCAAGGACCCGCCATGTGCTGCTCGCCGTCGGTGTCGTGTTGGCGTTCGTGCTGCAACTGCTGTCGGCGGCCGGGAGCCGTGCCGCAGCGGGCGAGGCGCTGAGCGTGAACCTGGCGTCGACGCGAGGCCCGTCGACCGGTGTGGGTGAGGGGTTCCTCTACGGCTTCACCCAGGACGGCAGCCAACCCGTGGACCAGTTCATCCAGCCGCTGGGCATCAACGCATTCCGCGGCGGGGGCTGGTTCTCCGGCGGCTGGATCAAGGACAACTACCAGTACGGCGCGGCCACTCGGGCCGACGTCGACTCGATCGTCGCGCAGGCGAAACGGCTGACCCGGCCGCCGTACCACGCGCAGTACCAGGTGCTCGTCAGTGACATCTACGGCGCGAACGGCGGCCAGCCGTCCAACACGACGTACCCGTGCGACAACGGCAACTGCGCGAACTGGATCAGCTTCATCGACTCCACCGTGGGAGCGCTCCAATCGTCGGGGCTGACGTTCTCCTACGACATCTGGAACGAGCCCGACATCTCCTACTTCTGGACCCGGGGTGTCAACAGCGCCCAGTACTTCCATATGTGGGACACCGCCTACCGGGAGATCCGGCGCATCGCCCCCGGCGCGCAGATCGTGGGGCCGTCCCTCGCGTTCACCCCGCAGCGCAACCCGGGTGAATGGCAGACCTGGCTGGCGCATGTGAAGGCGGCCGGGACGGTGCCGGACATGATCACCAACCATGACGAGGGCGACGTCGACGACCCCGTCACCGTCTCGCAGTCCCTCAACAGTGCGCTCAGCTCGGCGGGCATCGGGGCGCGGCCGCTGTCCGCCAACGAGTACCAGCCCGCCGACCGGCAGACCGCCGGGGTGACCGCCTGGTACCTGGCGCGGTTCGCGCAGTCCGGGTACGCCAACGCGATGCGCGGCAACTGGGTGTGCTGTGTCACCCCCAACCTGACGGGAGTCCTCACCCAGAGCGGGGGCAGCTGGCAGCCGACCGGCAACTGGTGGGCGCTCCGGGACTACGCCGACATGACCGGCACTCTCGTCGACACCTCGGGCCAGGTCGGCTCGACGGCCATCTCCGCCTCCGAGGACTCCGCGGCCGGGCGCGCGGTGGCGGTCATCGGCGACTCCAACGGCTACACCGGCGCCGCATCCGTGACCTTCAACGGGCTGTCGTCGGTCCCCTGGCTGACGAACGCCGGCAGCGTCCATGTCACCGTGCACCGCATCCCGGACCAGGCGCCGCTCGCCGCCCCGCAGACCGTGTACGACCAGAACGTCAGCGCCTCCGGCGGCTCGGTCACCGTGCCGTTCACGTTCCAGGCCTCGCACGACGCCTTCGCCGTCTATCTCACCCCGGCAACGTCCGGCGGCGGGAGCTTCCCTGACGGCTACCACCAACTCGTGGTCGCGAGCAGCCAGTTGTGCCTCGACGTGTACGGCAACTCCGGCACCGCGGGCGCCGCGATCGACCAGTGGACCTGCAACGGGCAGACCAACCAGCAGTTCCGGTTCGTGCCGGCCGCGGACGGCTACGGCGAACTGCGCACCCAGAACTCCGGCCAGGACGTGGCGGTCGCCGGCAGTTCCACGGCGGCAGGCACCCCGGACATCGTCCAGCAGGCCCCCGGCACGGCGGCGAACGCCCTCTGGCTGCCCGTCCGCCAGTCCGAGGGCACCTACGCCTTCCAGAACCGCAACAGCGGTCTGTGCCTGGACGTCTACGGCGCCGGCACCAACGTGGGACAGCAACTGGACCAGTGGCAGTGCAAGAACGCGCCGGGCACCAACCAGGACTTCACCGTCCGCTGAACCCGCACACGACTGATACCGCACCCGCCTGATCCGCACCCGACGCGGCCCCCACGACCGCGAACCGCGAACTCCACCGACCTGCGAAAGGAACCCCCACCGTGTCAGCATTCAGACGGCTGTTACGGCGCCTGCGCGCCTCGACGGCCGTGCTCGCGGGCCTCGTCCTGGCCGCCGGCGGCCTCGTCGGCACGGCCGCCGCCACGGCCCATGCCGCCACCTCCCTCACCATCAACGGCACGTCCGGCGGACGGACCTTCGACGGCGTCGGCGCGATCAGCGGCGGAGGCGGCAACAGCAGACTCCTGATCGACTACCCCGAGCCCGAACGCGGCCAGGTCCTCGACTACCTCTTCAAGCCCGGTTACGGCGCCTCCCTGCAGATCCTCAAGGCCGAGATCGGCGGAGACACCAACTCCACCTCGGGAGCCGAGCCCAGCCACCAGCACACCCGCTCCGACCTGAACTGCGACCGCGGCTACGAATGGTGGCTGATGGAGCAGGCCAAGGCCCGCAACCCGAACATCAAGCTGTACGGCCTCGCCTGGGGCGCCCCCGGCTGGATCGGCGGCGGGAACTTCTGGTCCACCGACATGGTCGACTACCTGGTCTCCTGGCTGGGTTGCGCCAAGCAACACGGGCTCGCCATCGACTACCTCGGCGGCTGGAACGAGCGCGGCTACAACATCTCCTGGTACCAGCAGCTGCGCAGCGCGCTCAACTCCAACGGCTACGGCAGCGTCAAGATCGTGGCGGCCGACTCGGACTGGAACGTGGCGGGCGACGTCAACTCCAACCCGGCGTTCGCCGCCGCGGTGAACGTCATCGGCACGCACTACCCCTGCGGCTACCGTTCCTCCCAGTCCAACTGCTCGGTTCCGTCGGCCGCCACATCGTCCGGCAAACAGCTGTGGGCGAGCGAGAACGGCTCCGACGACTACAACGCGGGAGCGCCGGCCATGGCCCGCGGGATCAACCGCGGATACATCGACGGCCGTATGACCGCGTATCTCAACTGGCCGGTGGTCGCGGCGATCACGCCCAACCTGCCGTATCCCACCATGGGCCTCGCGCTGGCCTCGCAGCCGTGGTCCGGCCACTACGCCATCGGCAAGAACACCTGGGTGATGGCGCACACCAGCCAGTTCACCGCCCCGGGCTGGAAGTACCTCGACGCCTCCAGCGGCTACATCGGCGGCAACCGGAACAACGGCAGCTATGTCTCGCTGAAGTCCCCCAACAACTCCGACTGGTCCACGGTCATCGAGACCATGGACGCCGGCAGCGCCCAGACACTGGACTTCGCCGTCACCGGAGGGCTGTCCACCGGAGCCGTCCACGTGTGGTCGACCGATGTCAACTCCGGCAACCAGGCCGACTACTTCGTGCACGCCACGGACCTCACCCCGTCCGGCGGCGGCTTCAGCCTGACCGTGCAGCCCCATCACGTCTACACCCTGACCACCACGACCGGCCAGGGCAAGGGCACCGCCACCGGCCCCGCCCAGGGCGCGATGAGCATGCCGTACAGCGACTCCTTCGACGGCTACGCCACCGGCACCGAGGCGAAGTACCTCATGGACTGGCAGGGCGCTTTCGAGGTGGCGGCCTGCGGCGGTGGCCGCAGCGGCAAGTGCGTGCGCCAGATGAGCCCGCAGAAACCGATCACCTGGGACGCGCTGTCCGACCCGCACGCCCTGCTCGGTGACACCGGGTGGAGCAACTACACCCTGTCGTCCGACGTGTTGCTGGAACAGCCGGGATACGCCGAGCTGATCGGGCGCGCGGGCGGCCAGGACTACAGCAGCACCGGCGGACGGAACGCCTACCACCTGCGGGTCAGCGACACAGGCGCCTGGTCGATCCTGAACTCCAACACCAACGGCACTGTCTCCACCCTTGCCCACGGCACGGTCGCGGCACTGGGCACCAACCGGTGGCACACCCTGGCCCTGACCTTCTCCGGCACCACCCTCACCGCCGCCGTCGACGGAACCACGGTCGGTTCCGTCAGCGACCGCACCTGGGCCTCCGGACAGGTCGGCTACGCGACCAGCCAGGGCGAGACGGCACAGTTCGACAACCTGTCCCTCACCTCCGGCAGCGGCGGTCCCGGTGGCGGCACGACCGCCGCGATCGTCGGGACCGGCTCCGGCCGCTGCGTGGACGTGCCGAACCAGTCGCAGACGTCCGGCACCCAGGTGGAGCTGTGGGACTGCAACGGCGGCAGCAACCAGCAGTGGACGAGCACCCCGGCCGGTGAACTGCGGGTCTACGGCAGCACATGCCTGGACGCCTCGAACGGCGGCACCGCCCCCGGCACCAAGGTCGACATCTGGACCTGCAACGGCCAGAGCAACCAGCAGTGGACGCTCAACGCCGACGGCACGATCACCGGCACCCAGTCCGGCCTGTGCCTGGACGCCACCGGCGCGGGAACGGCCAACGGCACCCTGCTGGAGCTGTGGACCTGCAGCGGCGGCAGCAACCAGAAGTGGACCCGCGACTGAACTGATCCGGTGCCCTCCGAGATCTGAGACCACCCACCCCGTCAATGACGCCCAGAGGCCCGCATGACTTCCTCCTCCCTCCCGATCAGCCGACGACGGCTGCTGGCGGCGACCGGCGCGGCCACGGCCCTCGGCCTGCTGCGGTTCGCCCCCGAGGCCGCCGCGACCGACGGTCCGACGAGCTACACCGCGAGCTGGTCCTCCGTGGACCAGCACCCCCCGGCTCCGGTCTGGTTCAAGGACGCCAAGTTCGGCATCTACTACCACTGGGGCGTCTTCAGCGTCCCCGCGTTCGGCAACGAGTGGTACCCGCGCAACATGTACGTGGGCGGTTCGGCCGAGAACCAGCACCACCTCGCCACCTACGGCGACCCCTCGGTGTGGCCGTACAACAACTTCATCGACGGAGCCCGTGACAAGGCGGGCAACTTCGTGCAGTTCGCCCCCACGCTCGCCTCGCAGGGCGGCCGTTGGGACCCGGACGCCTGGGCGCGGCTGTTCAAGGCCGCGGGCGCGCGGTTCGCGGGACCGGTCGCCGAGCACCACGACGGCTTCTCCATGTGGAACAGCCGCGCCAACCCGTGGAACTCCGTCCAGCACGGCCCCCGACTCGACCTGGTGGGGCTGCACGCGCAGGCCATCCGAGCGCAGGGCCTGAAGTTCATGGCGTCTCTGCACCACGCCTACCACTTCAACGGCTACTACGACCATGTGCCGTCCCAGTCGGACGCGACCCTGCGCATCCTCTACGGCCAGCAGGGCTCGGCCGCGGAGAACAAGCTCTGGTACGACAAGCTGGTCGAGGTCATCGACACCTACCAGCCGGACCTGCTCTGGCAGGACTTCGACCTGAACCTGGTGCAGGAGTCCTACCGGCTCCAGTTCCTCGCGCACTACTACAACCAGGCCGTCTCCTGGAACAAGGACGTGGCCGCGACCTACAAGGACGGCCTCGACGACAAGGGCGAGGTCTTCGATTTCGAGCGCGGCGGCCCGGCGGGACTGCTCACGCCCTACTGGCTGACCGACGACAGCATCTCCTCCTCCAGCTGGTGCTACACGGTGGGCATCGGCTACTACTCGACGCAGGCACTGCTGCACTCGCTGATCGACCGCGTCAGCAAGGGCGGCACCATGCTGCTGAACATCGCCCCGATGGCCGACGGCACCATCCCCTCCGGACAGCAGTCGATCCTGCTCGCCATGGGTGACTGGCTCGGCCGCTTCGGAGAGGCCATCTACGGCACCCGCTCCTGGACCAGTTACGGCGAGGGCCCCACGGCGATGGGCGGAGGCTCGTTCAGCGGCCCGGTGGCCGGTACCCCGAAGGACATCCGGTTCACCCGCAGCCAGGACAACAAGGTGCTCTACGCCACCGCGCTGGGCTGGCAGGGCGCCACCACGACCATCACGACACTGAACTCCAACCGGATCAGCCTCAGCAGCCTGACCGGCGCCCAACTGCTCGACAACACGGCCGGCACCTACGTCAACCTGCCCACTCCGACGCAGGACGGCACCGGCCTGCACCTGACCATGCCCTCGTCGAACGCGCCGTTCAGCGCCCTCGCGTACACGGTCAAACTCACCTTCTCCGGCGAGATTCCCGTCCTGGGCGCACCGGGCGGCTCCACGACCTGGGTGAAGATCGCCAACGTGACCAGCGGGCTGGTGCTCGACAGCGGGGGCAACGTCGCCTCCGGCTCCAACCTCAAGCAGTGGAACTACGACGGCAGCGCCAACCTCCAGTGGCAGCTGATCGACCTCGGCAACGGCTACTACCGCATCATCAACCGCACCAACGGCATGGCCGCCGACAGCTGGGGCAACTCCGCCAACGGCGCTCCCGCCCGGCAGGAGGCGTGGAACGGCGGCAACAACCAGCAGTGGTCACTGGTCGGCCTCGGCGGCGACCGCTACCAGATCGTCAACCGCGGCACCGGCACCGCGCTCGACGGCAGCGGCAGCACCACGGTGGGCTCGACCGCGGTGCTGTGGACGCCGAACTCCAGCACCAACAACGCATGGACCATCACCGGCGTATGAACCGCACCCCCACCACGGAAGCAGGAGCGCATGAAACGCACGCCACTCCTTACGTCCATCGCGGCTGCGTTACTTCTCGTCCTGTCGGCTGCCGGCTCCTCGTCCGGCAGCGGCCTCGGGACGCCCGCGTCGACCACGATCACCCGCGCCGCCCAGGCGACCGCCGGCTGCGGCAAGGCCCCGGCCCTGAGCAGCGGCACCCACACGATCCAGAGCGGCGGCCAGACCCGCAGTTACATCCTGCGGGTCCCGGCCGGCTACGACAACAACCACCCCTACCGGCTGGTCTTCGGCTTCCACTGGCGCGGCGGCACGGCGGGCGACGTCGACTCGGGCGGAACGGACGGATACAACTGGTCCTACTACGGCCTGCGGCGCCTGGCGGACAACGCGAACAACGGCACGATCTTCGTCGCTCCCCAGGGCAACGGCAACGGCTGGGCCAACCCCGGCGGCGAGGACGTGGCCTTCGTCGATGCCATGGTCAGCCAGATCGAAGCGGGTCTGTGCGTCGACACCACCCAGTTGTTCTCCGCGGGCTTCAGCTACGGCGGTGCCATGTCCTACGCCCTCGCCTGCTCCCGGGCGGCGGTCTTCCGCGCGGTCGCGGTCTACTCCGGCGCGAACCTGAGCGGCTGCAACGGCGGCAACCAGCCCATCGCCTACATGGGGCTGCACGGCCTCAGGGACAACGTGCTGCCCATCCAGTCGGGACGGGACCTGCGCGACACCTTCGTCCGTACGAACGGCTGCACCCCGCAGAACCCGCCCGAGCCGGCCAACGGAAGCCTGACCCACATCATCACCACCTACTCCGGATGCCGGTCCGGCTACCCCGTCGTGTGGGCGGCGTTCGACGGAGCGGGCCACGACCCCGGCCCCATAGACGGTTCCACCGGTGACGGCTGGCGCACCTGGACGTCGGCCGCGGTGTGGCAGTTCTTCACCCAGTTCGGCTCCAGCACGCCACCGCCCCCGCCGTCCGGCAACCAGGAGATCGTCGGGGAGCAGTCGGGGCGCTGCCTGGACATCAACAACTCCACGACAGCCAACGGCACGCAGGCACAACTGTGGGACTGCAACGGCGGCTCCAACCAGCGGTGGACCTCTACCGCCGCCAAGCAACTGATGGTCTACGGCAACAAGTGCCTGGGCGTCGGCCAGTCCGCTGGTGCCGGCACCCCGGTGGCGATCTGGGACTGCACCGGGCAGGCGGACCAGCAATGGAACGTCAATCCCGGCGGCACCATCACGGCGGCCCAGTCCGGACTGTGCCTGGACGCCAGCGGCCAGGCAACCGGCAACGGGACGAAGGTCCAGCTGTGGACCTGCACGGGCGGCGCGAACCAGCACTGGCGCCTGATGAACTGACGGGCGCGGCCAGGCGCGAGCCTGGCCAGGGGCCGGCCCCGTCGTCATGCCTGTGCGGAGGTTGACCGCACGTGCTCGCGGAGCCAGTGCTCGGTATTGCTGACGTGCAGCAGGGCCGCGGCCTGGCTCACCGCGGCGTCGCGGGTGCGGAGCGCGTTGTAGATCGCCTCGTGCTCGGCGAGAGTCCGCCCGGCGGACTGGTCGTCCAACTGGCCCCGCCAGATCCGCGCGCGCAGGGTACGGCCCGAGATGCCCTCCAGCAGGGTGAGCAGGCTCTCGTTACCGGTGGCCGCCACAACCGAGCGGTGGAAGGCCGCGTCATGAATGTTGAGCCGCTCCACGTCGTCGCTCGCCTCCCGCATCGCGTCCAAGTGGCCCTTGACCTCGTCCAGTTGGTCGTCGGTGATCCTGGCGGCGGCCAGTCCGGTGGCGAGCGGTTCGAGCAGCCGCCGGACCTCCATGAGATCCAGCAGGGCGCCCGTGTCGCTCTGGAGGAGCTCCACGGCGCCACCGAGTCCCTCCAGCAGCAGGCTGGGCTGGAGACTGGTCACGTAGGTGCCGTCGCCTCGCCGTACCTCAAGCACCCGGGCCACGGCCAGTGCCTTGACCGCCTCGCGGGCGAGGTTGCGGGAGAGACCCAGCTGCGCGGCGAGCTCCGGCTCCGGTGGCAGCTTCGAGCCAGGCGGCAGTGCGCCGGAGCGGATGCGCTCACGGATCTGGCCGATGGCCCTGTCTGTCAGGGACAACGTGGGCTCCTTCCGTGAGCGCGCGGTGCGGTCCGGTGCGCGAGTGACCAGGGCGGCGCGTCAGGTGTGGCGCCGATGATACCGGGGAGGCCACCGAGGGTCCGCCGTCGGTGTGCCGCCGCCACATGGTGCGTGGCGTGATGTTGGTGAAGCCCTTTCGGGTTCGAAACATTGTATGTTTGCCAGTGGGTAAATGGCAGCAGACGGCTTATATCGGTTAAAAGTCGCAAGTAAAAGCATGCTTTCATCCCTTCACGCCCGTTGACATGGCGAGGACACATGGCAGACCTTCTTCTGTAACGGCCAGCGCAACAGATGGTGGCCGTCGCGCCGGTCCCACCTCTCCCGTCTGCCTTCGTCCGTCACAGGGATGGCCCATGCCCAGTTCGATCAACAGACGTCAGTTCCTGGCCGGTGCCACCGGCGTGGCCGCCGCGGCCGTCACGGGGGGAGTGTTCGGCGCCGGCACCGCGCAGGCCGCCCCCAGCACCTACACACCCGCATGGAGTTCGGTGAACCAGCACCCGCCCGCCCCAGAGTGGTTCCAGGACGCCAAGTTCGGCATCTACTTCCACTGGGGCGTCTTCAGCGTCCCCGCCTACGACAGCGAGTGGTACCCCCGCAACATGTACATCAGCGGGAGCAACGCCAACACGCACCACGTCGCCACCTACGGCGACCCCTCCGTGTGGCCATACCACAACTTCATCAACGGGGCGAACGACAAGGCGGGCCACTTCAACCAGTTCGCGCCCGGACTCAAGTCCGCCGGAGGGAACTTCGACCCCGACGAGTGGGCCCAGCTGTTCGTCGACGCCGGAGCGAAGTTCGCCGGACCGGTCGCGGAGCACCACGACGGATACTCCATGTGGGACTCCCAGGTCAACGAGTGGAACTCGGTCGCCAAGGGCCCCAAGCTCGACCTGCTGAAGCTCTTCACCACGGCGATCCGCGCGAAGAACCTCAAGCTGCTGGTGGCGATGCACCACGCCTACCACTTCAACGGCTACTACGACCACGTGCCCGCCCAGACCGACCCCAGCCTGAAGAAGCTCTACGGGCAACTGGGCGCCACCACCGAGAACCAGCTCTGGTACGACAAGCTCAAGGAGGTCATCGACCGCGCCCAGCCGGACATCCTCTGGCAGGACTTCGACCTGGACAAGGTCGACGAGACACAGCGGCTGAACTTCCTGTCGTACTACTACAACCAGGCCAATTCCTGGGGCAAAGAGGTCGTCGCCACCTACAAGGACGGCTTCAACGGCCACGGCGAGGTCTTCGACTACGAACGCGGCGGCCCGGCCGACCGGACCGCGCCCTACTGGCTCACCGACGACAGCATCTCCAGCTCCAGCTGGTGCTACACCCAGGGCATCGGCTACTACAGCACCCAGCAGATGCTGCACTCCTTGATCGACCGGGTCAGCAAGAACGGCAACATGCTGCTGAACATCGCGCCGATGGCCGACGGCACGATCCCCCAGGGGCAGAAGGACGTGCTGCTCGGCATCGGCGACTACCTGAAGCGCTTCGGGGAGTCGATGTACGCGACCCGTGCCTGGACGCAGTACGGCGAGGGCCCCACCCGCATGGGCGGCGGCGCGTTCACCGCCCCGCTCGTCGGCACCGCGCAGGACGTCCGCTTCACCCGCAGCAAGGGCAACACGGTGCTGTACGCCACCGTGCTGGGCTGGCCGGGCACTTCGCTCAAGATCAAGACGCTGAGCTCGGACCGCATCGACCTCTCCTCGCTCACCTCGGTGAAGCTGCTCGACTCGACCGCGGGCACCTACATCAACCTCGCCGCGCCGACGCAGGACTCCTCCGGGCTGACCGTGACGCTGCCCTCCTCGGCGCCGTACACCGCGGGCGCCTACGTCCTCAAGCTCAGCTTCTCCGGCCAGCTCCCGCCACTGCGGCCGGCGGTCGGTGCCGTGGTCTACCAGGACGTCAACTACTCCGCGAACTACGCGGTGCTCGATCCCGGCACCTACACGGCCGAGCAGTTGCAGCTGGCCGGGGTGGACGCCCAGAGCATCTCATCCCTGAGGCCGGCGGCCGGGAACCAGATCGTCGCCTACAGCGGTGACAACTTCACCGGCACCTCCTGGACCTTCACCGCCGACAACCCCGACCTCAGGGTCACCGGCCAGAACGACCAGATCACCTCTCTGAAGGTGCAGTTCAATCCGGCCACCTACTTCCGCATCACCAACGTCACCGACGGTCTGGCCCTGGACAGCGGAGGAAACGTCGCCTCGGGATCCAACCTCAAGCAGTACACCTGGGACGGCAGCCCCAACCTCCAGTGGCAGCTGGTGGAGGTCGGCGGCGGCTACTACAAGCTGGTCAACCGCACCAACGGCATGGTCGCCGACGGCTGGGGCGCCACGTCCAACGGCTCCCCGGCGCAGCAGGCGGCATGGAACGGCAGCAACAACCAGCAGTGGACGGTCACCCACCGCGGCGAGGGCATGTGCACCATCGCCAACCGGGCCACCGGCCTCGTCCTGGACGGCGGCGGGAACGTGGCCTCCGGCTCCGTTACCAAGCAGTGGGGCTACGACAGCAGCACCAACCTGCTGTGGACCTTCACCGCCCAGTGACAGGAGCCTGAAGGCGGCGAACCGAGAGACTGCCCGGACGGAGAACCGTCCGGGCAGTCCCGCTCTCACCGTCCCGGCCTCATCCAGGGGAACCCGCCACCGGCAAGGCCTCCGTGGACTCCAGGTGCTTCCGCAGCCACTGCTCGGTGTTGTTGACGTGCACCAGGGCCGCGGCATGGCACAGCACGGCGTCATGTGCGGCAAGGGCGGCGTATATCGCCTCGTGTTCCGCGAGCGTACGGGCCGCCGCGCGGGTGTCCACCAGACCACGCCAGATCCGGGCCCGCAGGGTGCGGCCCGAGATTCCCTCCAGCAGGGTGATCAGAGTTTCGTTGCCGGTGACGTCCACGATGGCGCGGTGGAACGCCATGTCGTGGGCGTTGAGCCGCTCCACGTCTTCGCGCGCCTCGCGCATGGCGTCCAGGTGCCGCTGCACCTCCGCCAGCCCGTCGTCCGTCAGCCGGGCGACGGCCAGGGCGGCTGCGGCGGGCTCAAGCAGACGTCGGACCTCCATGAGGTCCAGTACGGCACCGGGATCGCCCTGGAGCAGTTCCACCGCGCCACCGAGGCCCTCCAGCAGCAGGCTCGGCTGCAGGCTGGTGACATACGTGCCGTCGCCCCGTCTGATCTCCAGCACGCGCGCCACGGACAGCGCCTTCACCGCCTCGCGTGCGAGATTGCGGGAGAGCCCGAGCTGGGCGGCCAGCTCGGGCTCGGGGGGCAGCTTCGCGCCCGGAGGCAGAACCCCGGAAGCGATGAGTTGGCGGATCTGGGTGATCGCCTTGTCGGTCAGGGACACGGCTGACTCCGCTCGTCGGGCGCGAAGGGGGTCTCAGCGCGGAGGAGCCCTTGGTCGCGTAGTCCGGCGAGAGTGGGCATGGCTTGGTCGGCGGCGGCCGAGGCGACGTGGGCGTCGGTCACCCGGTAGAGGTTGCCGATGACCGATGCGCCGAAGCCCAGTTCGGTGACCTCGATGGGGGTGTGGGGGATCTTCCGGCGGTGCAAGATGTGCTCCTGAGAGGGGGTGGTTCAGCGTCGGACGTGGGCCGTGGCGCCTGTTAGGAGGGCTTCGACCTCGGTGAGGGTGGCCATGGAGACATCGCCGGGAGTCGTCATCACCAGGGCGCCGTGCGCGGTGCCGTAGGCGAGGGCGCGCTCCAGGGAGTGGCCGGCTAGCAGGCCGTAGACGAGTCCCGCGGCGAAGCCGTCGCCTGAGCCGATGCGGTCCAGGACATGCAGACCGGGCATGCGGGGGCCGCTCACCAGCCCGGTCTCGCGTGACCAGGCCGCCGAGGTCCAGTCGTTGATCCCGGCCGAGGGCACCGTGCGCAGGGTCGTCGCCAGTACCGCCGCCTGCGGCAACCGGGACGCGATCGCGGTGAGCGCGTCGGGTACCTCGTCGTCGGCCAGCCGCACGGCGCCCGGGTGTGGGCCCGCGAGTCCGAGCGCGCCCACGACGACGTCGGCGTGCCGGGCCAGGCGCCAGTCGGTCTCGCGGGCCCGGTCGGCCCCGCCCCGGCCGTCCCAGAGACTGGGCCGATAGTTGGGGTCGTAGGAGACGGTGACGCCGTGGCGGCGGGCGGCGGCCATGGCCTCGTCGGCGACGTCGGCGGTGGTGTCCGACAGGCCCGCGAAGATGCCGCCGGTGTGGAACCAGCGCGCTCCGGCCGAGAACACCGTGTCCCAGTCGACGTCTCCCTTGCGCAGCTGGGAGACGGCGGTGTGGGCGCGGTCGCTCACGCCCAGCGCGCCGCGGATGCCGAAGCCCCGTTCGACGAAGTTCAGGCCGTTGCGGACCGTGCGGCCCATGCCGTCCGCCGCGACCCAGCGGATGTGCGACGTGTCGACGCCGCCCTGGAGGATCAGGTCCTCGACGAGGCGTCCGACCGCGTTGTCCGCCAGGGCGGTGACGACGGCGGTGCGCAGTCCGAAGCAGCGGCGCAGTCCACGGACGACGTTGTACTCGCCGCCGCCCTCCCATACCTGGAAGGTGCGGGCGGTACGGATGCGGCCCTCGCCCGGGTCGAAGCGCAGCATCACCTCGCCCAGGGCGATCACATCGGTCACGGTGCCGTCCTCTCCACTGCCTCGGCGGTCAGCCGGCGGATCTCGTCGTACGCGCCGCGTTCGAGATGGCCGGGCGTGGCGATCCAGCTGCCGCCCACGGCGAGGACCGAGGGGTGGCCGAGGTAGGCGGACAGCTGGTCGGGCCCGATGCCGCCGGTCGGCACGAAGCGTGCCTGCGGGAAGGGGACGGCCAGGGCGCGGAGCATGCCGGTGCCGCCGAGCGGTTCGGCGGGGAACAGCTTGACCGTGTCGAGGCCCGCCTTCAGCGCGCGCATCAACTCGCTCGCCGTCGCCACGCCCGGCACGGCCGGCACCCCCAACTCGCTTGCTTTGGCGATGACTTCATCGTCGAGACCGGGGGAGACGAGGAAGCGGGCCCCGGCCGCCACGGCCCGTTCCGCCTGCTCGGCAGTGAGCACGGTGCCGGCTCCGACGGTCAGAGCGCCGTGCGCCGCCATCGCCTTCACGACCCGCTCGGCGTCCGGCGTGCGGAAGGTGACCTCCGCGCAGCGGGCGCCGCCCGCCGCGAGTGCGTCGGCCAGCGGGCCGGCACTCGCTGCGGACGCCACGGTGAGCACGGGCAGGAGCCGTGACCCCGCCAGTACGGAGGCCAGGCCGGCGGTCATCGGCCGAGCCATCCGCCGTCGACGGGCAGGGTGGTGCCGTGGACGTAGTCGGAGGCGGGGGAGGCGAGGAAGACGGCGGCGCCGGCGAGGTCGTCGGCGGTGCCCCAGCGTCCGGCGGGGATGCGCTCCAGGATGGCCCTGCTGCGGGCCGGGTCGTCCTGGAGGGCCTGGGTGTTGTCGGTGGCGATGTAGCCGGGGGCGATGGCGTTGACGTTGACGCCGTGCGGCGCCCATTCATTGGCCAGGGCCTTGGTGAGACCGGCGATGCCGTGCTTGGCGGCGGTGTAGCCGGGGACGGTGATGCCGCCCTGGAAGCTGAGCAGGGAGGCGGTGAAGACGACCTTGCCGTGTCCCCGGGCCACCATGGTGGCGCCCACGGCCCGGGTGAGCGCGAACTGCGCGGTGAGGTTGACCTGGAGCACCAACTCCCAGTCCGCGTCGCTGTGCTGGGCGGCCGGCGCGCGGCGGATGGTGCCCGCGTTGTTGATAAGGATGTCCACCGGGCGTTCGCGTCCGGCGAGATTCTCGCCCAGGGCGCGTACGGCGGCGGGGTCGGCGAAGTCGGCGCGGATCGCCTCGAACGAGCGCCCGGCGGCCAGCACCTCCTTCTCGACCTGGCTGCCGGACTCCTCCAGGTACGCGCTGACACCGATGATGTCGGCACCGGCCCGGGCGAGGGCGCGGGCCATCGCCTGGCCGATGCCGCGGCGGGCGCCGGTGACGACGGCGAGTTTCCCGGTGAGGTCGAAGATGCTCATACGGCGGCTCCCTGGGTGTCGTCGGTGCAGTCCACGAGGATCTTCATCACGTTTCCGCCGCTCTCCAGTGCCTCGAAGGCGGCCGGTGCCTCGGTCATCGGCACGATCTTGGTGATCAGGCGCTGGGCGGGGATCGTGCCGTCGGCGACCAGGGTGACGGCCTGCTCGAAGTCGCCGCGGTCGTACAACCGGGCCCCGACGAGGGTGAGTTCGCGCCAGAAGAAGCGGTGCAGGTTGATCTCGCGGGGCCGTGGGTGGATGGCGACCAGGCACAGCCGGCCGCGCACGCCGAGGACGTCGACGGCGGTGTCCACACCGGCCGCCGCGCCGGAGACCTCGAAGGCGACGTCCGCTCCCGCCTCGCCCGTCCACCGCTGGACGAGTCCGGTGATGTCGGTGGCGGCCGGGTCCCAGGTGCTCAGGCCCAACTCCTCGGCGAGCAGCCTGCGGTGGGCGTTGAGTTCGACCACGCGTACCTCGGCGCCTGCGGCCTGGGCGACCAGGGCGATGAGGATGCCGACGGGTCCGCCGCCGACCACGACGACTCGCTCGCCCTCGCGTACCCCGGCCCGGCCGACGTCGTGCACCGCGACCGCGGTCG
>NZ_JBSFKO010000044.1:0-87331 GCF_053598575.1 Streptomyces sp. NPDC001100 | reverse complement strand
GAGCCCGTCCGGAAATGCGGTGGGCGACCCTCGGCAGGTCGAGTGCCCGTCATTTTCCGTCTCACACCCTCATCCATTTATTGATGGCGAACCCCGCGCCGCCGAATATCAGGACCAGGAGTGGTACAGGAATCAACACAGCCCTGTCGATTCCCCTTTCCGAAAGGCCGCCGTGCCCTCTGTGCCGTTTGGCATACGGGCGTTTTTCAGTCGGGTCCGCATGGCACGGCCTGTGCGGGTTACCCGGGTGGCGTGCTGAGAACCGGAATCGTCGCGGTGGTCATGGCCGCCGCACTCGCAGTGGTCGGTGTGGCCGTCGTGGTGTCGCCCTGGTGGTGGACGGCGGCGGTGCCGCTGGCCGTGCTCGGTGTGACCGGTGTGTGGGACCTGGCCCAGCGGCGGCACTCGGTGCTGCGCAACTACCCGGTGATCGGGCATGCCCGTTTCCTGCTGGAACGCATCCGTCCCGAGCTCCAGCAGTACTTCGTCGAGCGGAACTTCGACGGGCGGCCCTTCGACCGGGACATCCGCAGCATCGTCTACGAACGGGCCAAGGGCACCGCCGCCGAGGAGCCGTTCGGCACCGAACGCGACGTGTACCAGGCTGGCTACGAGTACCTGGTGCCCTCGATGGCTCCCCGCCCGGTGCCCGAACACCCGCCCCGGGTACGGATCGGAGGCCCGGACTGCACCCGCCCGTACGACATGGCCCTGCTGAACGTCTCCGCGATGAGCTTCGGCTCGCTCTCCGCCAATGCCGTACTCGCGCTCAACAAGGGGGCCGCGGCAGGCGGTTTCGCGCACGACACCGGTGAGGGCGGGCTGTCGGAGTACCACCTGCGCCCGGGCGGCGACCTGGTCTGGGAGATCGGCACCGGCTACTTCGGCTGCCGGACCCGGGACGGGGGCTTCGACGCCGGCGAGTTCGCCGAGAAGGCGGCGGGCGAGAGCGTCAAATGCGTGTCGCTCAAGCTGTCGCAGGGCGCCAAACCCGGGATCGGCGGGGTGCTGCCCGGAGCCAAGGTCAACGCGGAGATCGCCAAGGTGCGGGACGTCCCCCAGGGACAGACGGTCATCTCACCGCCGTACCACAGCGTGTTCTCCACCCCCCGCGAACTCGTCCGGTTCATCGCGCGGATGCGGGAGCTGTCCGGCGGCAAGCCGGCCGGTTTCAAGCTGTGCCCCGGTTCACGGCGCCAGTTCCTCGCCGTGTGCAAGGCGATGATCGAGGAGGGCACCGCGCCCGACTTCATCATCGTCGACGGCGGTGAAGGCGGCACGGGCGCCGCGCCTCTCGAATTCGCCGACCACATCGGCACACCGCTCACCGAGGGCCTGATGACCGTGCACAACGCACTGGTCGGCACGGGCCTGCGGGAACAGATCCGGATTGGCGCCAGCGGCAAGATCGCCACCGGTGCCGACCTCGTCAAACGCCTGGTCCAGGGCGCCGACTACGGCAACGCGGCCCGCGCCATGATGTTCGCGGTCGGCTGCATCCAGGCCCAGCGCTGCCACACCAACACCTGCCCCGTCGGCGTCACCACCCAGGACCCGCGACGGGCCCGCGCCCTGGACGTCGGCGACAAGTCCGAGCGGGTACGCCGCCTCCAGGAGGCCACCGTCGGCAGCGCCCTCCAGATCATGGCCTCCATGGGAGTCACCGACCCCGCCCAGCTCCACCCGCACATGCTGCGGCGCCGCGTCGACGCACAGACCGTGCGCTCCTACGACGTGCTGTACGAGTGGCTCTCCCCCGGACAACTGCTGGTGGAACCGCCCGCCGACTGGGCCGCCGACTGGAAGGCCGCCGACCCCGACCACTTCACCATCTGACCTACGACCGCCCGCTTCACCGTCCGACCTGGAGGAACCCGTGGCACGAACCGTCGCCCGCGTCATCGTGGATGCCCTGAGCGAACTCGGCGTCCGCCAAGTGTTCGGCGTAGTGGGAGACGCGCTCAACCCCCTCACCGACGCCATCCGCACCACCGACGAGGTGGAGTGGGTCGGCTGCCGCCACGAGGAGGCCGCCGCCTTCGCCGCGAGCGCCCAGTCCCAGCTCACCGACCGCCTGGGCGTGTGCATGGGCACCGTCGGCCCCGGTTCCGTGCACCTCCTCAACGGCCTCTACGACGCGGCCAAGAGCCGTACGCCCGTGCTGGCCATCGCCGGGCAGGTCCCCTTGTCGGAGCTGGGCAGCGATGCCTTCCAGGAAGTCGACAACGACCTGCTCTTCCGTGATGTGGCGGTCTTCCGCGCCACCGTCACCGACCCCGACCAGCTGCCGCAGCTCCTGGAGACGGCGGTGCGCAACGCCCTGGGCCGCAAGGGCGTCGCGGTCCTCACCGTGCCGGGCGACATCGGCGACCGGGAACTGCACCACGACCGCCCGGCCCGCTTCTCCCTCACCACGCCCACCACCCGGCCCGAGGCGTCCGCCGTACGGCGGGCCGCCGACCTCCTCTCCCATGCGGAGCGGATCACCCTGCTGGTCGGACAGGGTGCCCGCGCCGCCCGCGAGGACGTCCTCGCGCTGGCGGACCGCCTCGCGGCCCCGATGGTGCTGACGTTGAAGGCCAAGGAGGGCTTCGAGGGCGACAACCCCTTCCAGGTGGGCCAGACCGGCCTGATCGGCAATCCGGCGGCGGCCGGCGCCATGCACTCCGCGGACACCCTGCTCCTGCTGGGCACCGACTTCCCCTACCGCGAGTGGTATCCCGAGGGCCGCAAGGTCCTCCAGGTCGACACCGAACCGGCGCACATCGGACGCCGCGTCCCGGTGGACATCGGCCTCGTCGGCGATGTGGGTGCCACTGTGCGCGACCTGCTCGACCAGCTGCCCGCGGACCGGGCCCGGGACCGGGGACACCTGGAGGAGGGGCGAAAGCGTTTCCTGAGCTGGCATGAGGGCCAGGCACACCTCGCCGACCCCGCACACGAC
Organism: Streptomyces sp. NPDC001100; assembly: GCF_053598575.1. NCBI lineage: Bacteria > Bacillati > Actinomycetota > Actinomycetes > Kitasatosporales > Streptomycetaceae > Streptomyces > Streptomyces sp. NPDC001100. Next base: position 84,387 of record NZ_JBSFKO010000044.1, on the reverse strand, counting down.
ACGAGCCTGGTCGGCAAGGCCCGCTCCGCGCTGGACAACCGCGAACACGACATCCGCCCGGAAGCACTGGCCGCCGCCGTGGACCGCCACGCCACCGACGACGCCATTTTCACTTCCGACACCGGAATGGCCACCGTCTGGCTCTCACGGTTCGTCGAGATGCGCGGGACCCGCCGGCTGCTCGGCTCCTACAACCTGGGCTCCATGGCGAACGCGATGCCGCAGGCACTCGGCGCGCAGTATCTGGACCGGGACCGCCAGGTCGTCGCCTTCTGCGGCGACGGCGGCCTGAGCATGCTCCTCGGCGACCTCATGACCCTCAAGTCCTACCAACTGCCGGTCAAACTCGTCGTCTTCGACAACCGCCGCCTCGGCATGGTCAAGCTGGAACAGGAACAAGCCGGTCTCCCCGAGTTCGGGACCGTCCTGGACAACCCCGACTTCGCCGCCGTCGCCACCGCCATGGGCATCACCGGCATCCGCGTCACCGACCCCGCCGACCTCGACGACGCCGTACGCCGCGCATTCGCCGCCCCCGGCCCCGTCCTGCTCGACGTCCTCACCAACCCGGACGAGATCGCCGTACCCGCCAAACCCACCGTCGAACAGGGCTGGGGCTTCGCCGTCGCCAAGATGAAGGAACTGCTGCGCAGCCACGGCGAGGAAGGCGAGCACTGACCGCCGCCGAACGTGACCATGCCCGCCCGGGATCCGCGAAAGGCGATCCGGGACGGGCTGTGGTCATGGCTGACCCTGCGGTACAGGAGACGCGGGTCAGCGGCGCCGCAGCATCATGACGACAGCGACGATGACAATGATGACGACGACAGTACCCAGGCCTATGTACACGAGCTTCTCTTTCCTTCGGAGAACAGCACCCATCGGTGCCTCGGAGAACCGAGTGCCCCCGTTAATTCCTTTCATCCCGCTCCGGCGATTCCGGTGCCCCGGCCTGGTACATAAACGCGCCGGGACAGTCATCACGGCATCAGCTCGGAACCTTTGTGGTGGCGTCTGCTCCGACCGGCGGTGAGACGTCATTGTCCGGGTACCCGGACACAGGATCGGACCTGCCGCCACACCGACGAAGGACAGGTGAGCGCCCATGACCGCAGAGGGTTCCCCACGTACCGAAAGCGGGGCACAGGTACCGGTCGGCGATCTGGTCCAGCGTGCCTCGCAGCAGTTGTCGCAGCTGGTCCGTGACGAAATGCGCCTGGCGCAGGCGGAGACGACCGAGAAGGGCAAGCGGTTCGGCAAGGGCGGCGGGCTGCTCGGCGGCGCCGGACTGGCGGGTGTTCTCACCCTCCAGGCGCTGGTGGCCACCGTGATCGCCGCGCTCGCGGTCGTCATGGACGTGTGGGCGGCGGCGCTGATCGTCACCGCCGTCCTGGCCGCCGTCACCGCGCTGATGGCGGTTCTCGGCAAGCGGCAGATCGGCAGGGCGTCCCCGCCGGCACCGGAACAGACCATCGACAGCGTCAAGGCCGACGTGGCCGAAATCAGGGAGAAGGCACACCGATGACCCAGGACAAGCCGCCCACGGGCGACGAGGCAGCACCCTCCCCGGAGGAACTGCGCGAGCGCGTCGAGGCGACCCGCCAGGAACTCGGCGAGACCGTCGAAGCGCTCGCGGCCAAGGCCGATGTCAAGGCCCGCGCCCAGGAGAAGACGCACGCCGTCAGGCAGCAGGTCGGGGAGAAGACGGTTCAGGCCGAGGCCCGACTGCGGGACAAGGCGTCAGAAGTGATCCAGGTGGTGCAGGACAGGATCCCGGAGCCGGTGCGGGCCAAGGGCGCCGCGGCCACGGAGCAGGTCCGCGACAAGGCGGTGCACGCCGGTCGGGTCGCCTGGGAGAGGACCCCGGAGCCGGCCCGCGAAAAGGCCGGCCAGGGTCTGCGGGTGGCGCGAGCCAATCGCGCCCCGCTGCTCGCCGCGGCAGCCGCAGTCGTCGCGCTGCTGCTCATCCGCCGCTCCAGGAAGCACCGATGAAAGCGAGCACGGCCGCTTACAAACCGCTCGGCATGGCCATGGGCGCCCTCAGCGGCATGCTGGCCGGTGCGGCCTTCAAACAGGTCTGGAAACGGCTCGGCCACGACGACGACACCCCCAACGCCACCGACGAACAACGCACCTGGCCCGAGGTCCTGTCGGCGGCCGCCCTGCAAGGAGCGATCTTCGCCGGCGTCAAAGCCGCCGTCGACCGTGGCGGCGCCACCGCCGTCCGCCGACTGACCGGCACCTGGCCCGGCTGACCACTGCTCTCGGCGTCCCCCGCAGCCCGAATCCGGGCGGACGCCGACAGGCAGCCGGCTTCCAGGAGGGGGCGAGATCCGGCCCCGCACCCGGTACAGGCGCGGTACCAGGCTGCTTCACTGCCTCAAGCGCGGCGCATACCTCCGGCTCCGGCGCCCAGGGTGCCTCTGAGCTGTTTCACAGGATCCGTTGCGGTTGCCGGGTTCCCTGTGGGGGATGAATGTGGCCACAGAGGCTGGATCAGCACCTGGGAGGCACCGTGACCACCGACTCAGAGCCCCGGGTGTCGGGGCTGGAGATACGTTCCATCGACTACGTCCCCCTCAACGAGCGCCATGGCAAGCTGTGGCACCTCGGCCCCCTGTGGTTCATGTCGAACGCGCAGATCGCCACCCTGGCGGTCGGTCTGATCAGCATCACCGAGGGCGGCAACCTCATCTGGTCGCTGATCGCGATCGTCGCCGGCACCCTGCTCGGCACCTTCTTCATGGCCTTCCACTCGGCCCAGGGACCGCAGCTCGGACTGCCGCAGATGATCCAGTCGCGGCCCCAATTCGGTTACGTGGGCGCCCTGTTGGTGTGGCTGTTCGCCTATGTGCAGTACGCGGGCTTCAACGTCTTCAACACGATCCTGGCCGGTGAGGCCCTGCACACCACGGTGCACGGGAACACCAAGATGTGGGTGGCCGTGGTCACCGTGGTCGGCTTCGTGATCGCGCTGGTGGGCTACGACGTGATCCACAAGGCGGAGCAGTTCCTGACGTACACCTTCCTGGTCGTCTTCGGGATCTTCACCGTGGGCGTGCTGGCGACCCTGCACTACCCGGCGGGCTCGTTCGACCTCGGCGGGTTCTCCTGGACGCCGTTCCTGGCCCAGTTCGGCGTGGTAGCCGGCTATCAGATCAGCTGGGCGATCTACGTCTCGGACTACTCGCGCTATCTCCCGCCGGACGTGACCGTCCGCAAGACCTTCTACTGGACCTACTTCGGTTCGGCGCTCGGCGGGATCTGGCTGATGACGCTGGGCGCGCTGCTCGCGGCCTGGGCGGGCAAGGACTTCGACACGATCCGCTCGATCAACGCGGCGGGCGACAAGGTGTTCAGCGGCTTCGGCGCGATCGTGCTCCTCTTCGCCACCCTGGGCCTGATCTCCGTCACCGCGCTGAACATGTACGGCGGTTCGCTGACCCTGATCAGCGCGATCGACTCGTTCAAGCGGGTCCATCCGACCGTGTCCGTACGACTGGTGACGATCGGGCTGACCGCCGCGCTCTCGCTGATCGGCGCGTTCGCCGCGACCGCTGACTTCCTGACGAACTTCAACAACTTCCTGCTGCTGGTGCTCTACCTGTTCATCCCGTGGACCGCGGTCAACCTGATGGACTACTACGTGGTGCGCCGCGGTCACTACGCGATCGCGGAGATCTTCAACCCCCGTGGGATCTACGGCCGTTGGGGCTGGAACGGCATCATCTCCTACCTGGTCGGCTTCGGCGTGATGGTGCCGTTCTTCTCCGTCGGCACCCTCTACGTCGGCCCCATCGCGCACGCCATGGACGGCGCCGACCTCTCCCTGTTCGTCGGGCTGCCGGTCGCCGGTCTGCTGTATTGGTGGCTGAGCCGCTCGATCGACGTGGCGGCCGAGATCCGGGTGGCCGAGGCGGAGGCCGAGATGTTGGAGCAGGCGGCGCACGAGCACCGCGAGCCCTGACACCCCGGATCCGCGACCACTCCGGATCCCTGACGCATCGTCAGGCGACTGTCTCCGGCTGCTGCTTCGCGAACTGTGTGCGGTACAGCTCGGCGTATCGCCCTTCGGCGGCGAGGAGTTCGTCGTGCGTGCCGCGTTCCACGACGCGGCCCGCCTCGACGACCAGGATCTGGTCGGCGGAGCGCACGGTGGACAGCCGGTGGGCGATCACCACGGCCGTACGGCCCTGGAGCGCCTCCGTCAGGGCCTCCTGCACGGCGGCCTCCGAGGTGTTGTCCAGGTGCGCGGTGGCCTCGTCGAGGATGACGACACGCTGGCGGGCCAGCAACAGGCGGGCGATCGTGAGGCGTTGACGCTCGCCTCCGGAGAGGCGGTAGCCGCGTTCGCCGACGACCGTGTCCAGGCCGTCGGGCAGGGACCGTACGAGATCGTCGAGGCGGGAGCGGCGCAGCGCGTCCCACAACTCGTCCTCGGTGGCGGCCGGCCGGGCCAGCAGGAGGTTGGCGCGGACCGAGTCGTGGAAGAGGTGGCCGTCCTGGGTGACCATGCCGAGGGTGGCCCGCAGGGAGGCGGCGGTGAGGTCGCGGACGTCGGTGCCGCCGATGCGGACGGCTCCTTCGTCGACGTCGTAGAGCCGGGGCAGGAGTTGGGCGATGGTCGACTTTCCCGCGCCGGAGGAGCCGACGAGGGCGATGGTCTGGCCGGGTTCGGCTCGGAAGGAGACGCCGTGCAGGACCTCGGCGCCGCCGCGGGTGTCGAGGGTGGCGACCTCTTCGAGTGAGGCGAGGGAGACCTTGTCGGCGGAGGGGTAGGCGAAGCGGACCTCGTCGAACTCGACCGCGACCGGGCCCTCGGGGACCTCGCGGGCGTCCGGCTTCTCCTCGATCAGCGGTTTCAGATCCAGCACCTCGAAGACGCGCTCGAAGCTGACCAGGGCGCTCATCACCTCGACGCGGGCTCCGGCGAGCGCGGTGAGCGGGGCGTAGAGGCGGGTCAGGAGCAGGGCCAGGGAGACGACGGCACCCGGCTCCAGGCTGCCGTGGAGGGCGAACCAGCCGCCGAGGCCGTAGACGAGGGCGAGGGCCAGGGCGGAGACGAGGGTCAGGGAGGTGATGAACACCGACTGGGCGGTGGCCGTGCGGACGCCGATGTCGCGGACCCGGCTCGCGCGCTCGGCGAACTCCACGGACTCCTCCTCGGGACGGCCGAAGAGTTTGACGAGGGTGGCGCCGGGGGCGGAGAAGCGTTCGGTCATACGGGTGCTCATGGCCGCGTTGAGCGTGGCCGCCTCGCGCTGCATCCGGGCCATCCGGCTGCCCATCCGGCGGGCCGGGACCACGAAGACCGGGAGCAGTACGAGCGCGAGCAGGGTGATCTGCCAGGACAGGGTGAGCATGACGGCCAGGGTGAGCAGCAGCGTGACGACGTTGCTGACCACTCCGGACAGGGTGTTGCTGAAGGCGCGTTGGGCGCCGATGACGTCGTTGTTGAGTCGGGAGACGAGCGCTCCCGTACGAGTACGTGTGAAGAACGCGACCGGCATGCGCTGCACATGATCGAACACAGCCGTCCGCAGATCGAGGATGAGCCCCTCCCCGAGCGCCGCGGAGAGCCTCCGGCCCAGAATGCCGAGGGCCGCCTCGGCGACCGCGATCAGGGCGATGAGCAGGGCGAGGCGTACGACGGTGCCGTCGTCGCCGCCCGACACGATCGCGTCGACGACGTGCCCGGCCAGTACGGGGGTCGCGACGGCGAGCAGTGCGGTCAGCACCCCGAGCAGGACGAAGCGGGCTATGGGGCGGCGGTGCGGTCGCGCGAACGCGGCGATGCGGCGCAGCGTGGCGCGGGCCAGCGGCCGGCGCTCCTGTTCGGCGGTCATGACACTGTGCAGTTGGGTCCAGGCCGTGCTCTCCATGCTCATGGGAGAGAACGTAGGACCTCAAGCGGCGTTGAGGTCAACATTCGCAGCACATCTCCGCGGAAGGACTCGTGCATGGACTCGTGCGAGGACACGTGTAAGGCCTCGCGTAAGGAACTGTCCGCGCTGCCGCAACCCGCAGTTGTCGTGGCGCGGAGAACCTCCAGTGGTGTGAGACACATCCGCGTCCGGCAGATCCTGTGCCTGCTTCCGTTGCTCCTGGTCGCCGTCGTCGCCGTCCAGCACCGGTCCGTCCTCGTCGCGGGCTTCGGCCAGCTGCGGGCGGCGGAGTGGCCCTGGCTGGTGGCGGCGGCCGGTGCCACCTGCCTGACCTGGGTCGCCGCCGCGGTCACCCGGCAGGGTGCCGTCGTCGAACGGCTGCCCGCGCGGCGGCTGTTGGCCACGCAGTTCGCGGCGGGCGCGGCGAATCATCTGCTGCCCACGGGGCTTGGCGCGGGCGCGGTGAACCTGCGGTTCCTGACCGTGTGCGGGCTGCCGCTGGCCCGGTCGTCGGCCGCGCTGGCGCTGTTCCTGCTCGCGGAGTCGATAGCCCGGCTGACGCTGCTCACCGGTCTGCTGATCGCCTTCCCCGACGCCCTGCGCCTGGGAACTCTCCTTCCGGCGGGGGCGGTCGGTCCCCTTCTCCTGATCATCGGTGCCGTGCTGTGCGCGGCGGTCGTGGTGCTCGTTCTGGTACGACGGCTGCGTACGGCCGTCCTGTCGTTCCTGCGCACCGCGCTGAGCGAGGCCCGTTCCGTGCACACCCGGCCGGCCCGGGCACTGGCGCTGTGGGGCGGTTCGCTGGCGTTCCCCGCACTCCAGGCGGCCGGACTGGTCGCCGTGGGGCAGGCGTTGGATCTGCCGGTGCCGCCCGCGCAGATGGCGCTCGCCTATCTGGCGGCGACGGTGGCCGTCGCGCTGGTGCCCACGCCGGGCGGGATCGGCTCGGTGGAGGCCGCGCTGATCGTGGCGCTGGTCGCGGCGGGCGGTCCGGTCGCGGTGGCCACGGCGGTGGTGCTGGCGTACCGGATCATCACGGTCTGGATCCCCATCATTCCGGGCGCGCTGACGCTCGGCGCGCTGGTCCGGCTGAGAGTCATCTGACGCGCGTCTGCCGGGCTCCGATCAGCTGCGCGCCACCCCGGCCAAGGGGCTCACCCCGGTGATGATGAGGACATGGCAGCCGTCCTGCCGACTCGCCAGCTCCGCACGGGAGTCGAGGTGCAGGCCGACTCGGCGCCGGACCGCCTGAGTGGCGTCCCCCGGTGTCGTCGTCCAGGGGGCGGACGATGCTTTCGCCTAGCACGTGCCGGGCGCCGGGCGGGCCCGGGCCGAGGTGGGGTCCGCGGGCGATCGCGCGGCCGACGCCCCCGCCCCGACCACTGCCACGTCGTACCCTCGCCCCGACCACCGCCACGTCGTAACTCCGCGACGGCAGGGGGCCGTTGGCCGTGACCGTCATGCGGGGGTGCGGTAGAGCAGGGCGGTGACCTCGGTTCGGAAGGCGGCGAGGCGTTCGGCCGCCTGGTCGGGGCCGATACGGGGCTCGTAGACGGCGGAGGGTTTTCCGTCGGGCAGTACGTCGGCGAGGGCCAGTCCGGGCTCGGCGCCGAGGCGGGCCAGCGCGCCCGCGCCGAGGGCGGTCGCGTCGGGCAGCACGGAGACCTCGACGGGGCGTTGCAGCAGGTCGGCCTGGGTCTGCATGAGCAGGGCGGAGCGGGTGAGGCCGCCGTCGACGCGCAGCACGTCGAGGGGTGCGCCGAGGTCGGTGGCGGCGGCTTCGGCGAGTTCTACGACCTGTGCGGCGAGGCCTTCGCACAGGGCGTGCACCAGGTGGCCGGCCGTGGTGTCGAGGCCGAGTCCGGTGAGGGAGCCCCGCAGGTCGCCGCGCCACCAGGGGGCGGCGAGCCCGGCCAGGGCGGGGACGAAGGTGACGCCGCCGTTGTCGAGGACGGTGCCGCCGACGCGGTCGAGATCGGCGGGGCCGGTGATGACGCCGAGGTCGGTGAGCCAGCGTACGGCGGAGGCGGCCGTGTACACCTGCCCGTCGAGGCAGTAACTGGTCCGCCCGTCCAGCCGCCAGGCCACGCGGCTCACCAGGCCCGAGTCCCCGTGCCGGGGTGTTTCGCCGGTGTGCGCGAGCAGCAACGCCCCGGTGTCGTAAGTGCACTTGGCGCCGCCGGGTGCGGTGATCCGCTGGGCGAGCAGGGCAGCCTGCTGGTCCACGACGAGTCCGGTGAGGGGGATCTCGGCGCCGAACGCGGCGGTCGTACCGATGGGTTGGGCGCAGTCGACGACTCCCGGGAGGCGCTCGTCCAGGAGTCCGTAGAGGTCGAGGGCGCGGGGCGACCAGGCGGCCTTGTCCAGGTCGAGGAGCTGGGTGCGGCCGGCGGTCGCGGCGTCGGTGACATGGGTGCCGGTGAGGCGGTGCACCAGCCAGGAGTCGCTGGTGGTGACCATGCCCTCGCGGGTGAGGTGGCGGCGGATCCAGGCCATCTTGGGCGCGGCGCAGCTCGGGTCGAGCGGCAGGCCGGTCAACCGGCGCAACTCATCGGCGTGCTCGGCGAGTTCGGCACAGATGGTCTCGGCGCGGCGGTCCTGCCGCACCAGTGCGTCGGTCAGTGGCATTCCGGTGTCGGGGTCCCAGGCGAGCACGGTCTCGCCCTGGTTGGCGAGGCCCAGCGCCGTCACGGGTTCGTCGGCCTCGGCGAGCGCGCGGCGCCCGGCGACGATCACCGACTCGTACAGTTCCTCGGGGTCGGCCTCGACCAGGCCGCCGGGCAGTCGACGGTTTCCCACCGAGACGAACCCGGTGCCGATCACGCCGCGTTCGGGACAGATCACCAGGGCCTTCGTACCGGATGTTCCCTGGTCGACGGCGAGTACCGGACCCGTCATACCACCCCTCCCGTAGATCAACGCCCGACAGCCTGCCGCCGCTCCGCACATCACGTCAAGCATTTCTGATCTTCAGTCAACTCGCAGATATATCTGTGGAGTTGGGGAGGACGGGCACACGGTGAGTGACGCGCAACGTGCGTCCCACCGCGCTCGACGGTGGTACGGGTCGCGTCCGAAACCCGTGCTCACAGCCCCGGACCGGGTACGAACTCACCGTCCGGATACGGCAGGATGAGCGGTCGCGCCGGTGCACGGGTCCCTCCCGGCCGGCGCGAGCGCAATACCGGCAATGCCCGCAATTCGAGCAGGTGGCAACGTGACGACACTTCACATCCGGCCGTCGGCGGCCCTCTCCGCCGCAGCTTCGCTCCCCGGAGGTGACCGATGAACCGCACGCCGACCCTGGACGACTTCATGCTGGCCGGAATCGCCCTGGCCTCGGGCCTGTTGGCGGCCTTTCTGCTGCGCGTCCTGCTGCGCTGGCTCGGCAAGCACGCCGACCGCACCCGCTGGAGCGGCGACGACGTGATCGTCGACGCGCTGCGGACCGTGGTGCCGTGGTCGGCGATCGCCGGTGGCGCGGCGGTCGCGGGGGCGGTGCTGCCGTTGACGCACACGGTCCAGCACCAGGTCAACCAGACCCTCCGCGTGCTGGTCATCCTCGCCGTGACGGTGTCGGCGGCCCGGGTGATCGCCGGTCTGGTCCGGGCGGTCACCAACTCCCGCTCGGGTGTGGCCGGTTCGGCCACGATCTTCGTCAACATCACCCGGATACTGGTGCTGGCCATCGGCTTCCTGGTGATGCTGCAGACGCTGGGCATCTCGATAGCGCCGATGCTCACCGCCCTGGGCGTCGGCGGTCTCGCCGTCGCGCTGGCTCTTCAGGACACGCTCGCCAACCTGTTCGCGGGCATCCACATCCTCGCCTCGAAGACCGTGCAGCCCGGCGACTACATCCGGCTGAGCAGCGGCGAGGAGGGATATGTCGAGGACATCAACTGGCGTCAGACGACGGTCAGGGCGCTCTCCAACAACCTCGTCGTGATACCGAACGGCCAGCTCGCCAAGACGAACATGACCAACTTCATGCGTCCCGAGCAGCAGTTGACGATCCTGGTGCAGGTGGGCGTCGGCTACGACAGCGACCTGGAGCACGTCGAGGCCGTGACCATGGAGGTAATCGCCGAGGTCATGACGGACATCACCGGTGCGATCCCGGAGCACGAACCGGCCATCCGCTTCCACACCTTCGGCGACTCCCGGATCGGCTTCACGGTGATCCTGGGCGTGGGCGAGTTCAGTGACCAGTTCCGCATCAAGCACGAGTTCATCAAGCGCCTGCACAAGCGGTATCGCGCGGAAGGCATCCGGATCCCGGCGCCCACGCGGACGGTGGCGTTGCAGCAGGGCGCGATCGCCATACCGCAGCAGCGGGTCCCGGAGGACGAGCCGGGCGAAGTCTCCTCCACCCGGCTCGACTGACCTGGTCGGTCAACTCCCTCAGAGCGTCGCCGAGTTGTCACGGTAGTGCCGCGGGGCGGTGAGCGACGACCTCACCGGCGTCACCGTCCAGTCCGGATGACCGGGCATGCGCGGCGTCGTCGTACCGTAGAGCCAGTCCCGCAGGAAGCCGGACAGGTCCTGGCCGGAGACCGTCGACGCGACGGCGATGTAGTCCTCCGTCGTCGCCGAGGAGTCGCGGTACCGGGCCAGGAAGGCGCGTTCCACGGCGTGGAAGGTGTCCTCGCCGATGAACTCCCGCAGGGCGTACAGGACCAGGACACCGCCCAGGTAGCGCTGGCTGTCGAAGAGGTTGACCGCGTTGGGTGCCGCGACCGGGCCGGAGTCGTGGCGCCACTGGTCGCCGCGCGCGTAGGTGTCCTTCATACGGGCCTCCATCGTCGTCAGACCGAGGGAGTCGGGCCAGCCGCGCTCGTAGCGGTAGAGCAGCCCGTAGAAGTCGGCGTGGCCCTCGTTCAGCCACAGGTCGGCCCAGGTGGCGGGGCTGACACTGTTGCCGAACCAGGAGTGGACCAGCTCGTGCATCATGTGCGAGCCGATCTTGCTCTCCACCTGGAGCAGGAAGTTCGGCTTGTACAGGGTGAGGGTCTGGGTCTCAAGTCCGGTGAAATCGAAGGCGGTCGGGCTGTCGGAGTTGCAGGGCAGCAGTCCGTACGTCTCGAACGGGAACGCCCCCAGCCGCTGCTCCAGCCAGTCCACCAGGCCCGGCGTCAGCGCGAGCGCCGGTTCCAGGGCTGCGGCGCGGGCGGTAGGCACGATGTCCCGCAGCGGCAGCCCGTGCGGGCCGCTGCGCTCCTTGACGACGTAGTCGCCGACCGTGAGCTGCACCAGCTCGGTCGCCATCGGCGAGCGCGAGCGGTAGCTGAACGCGGTCCGGTCGCCGTCCAGCGGCTCGGTGCAGACCAGTTGACCGTTCGCGACCCCGCGCAGCCAGTCCGGGACGGTGATCCGGAACGTGAAGTCGGCCTTGTCGCTGGGGTGGTCGTTGCAGGGGAAGACGGTGTGCGCCAGGTTCGGCTGGCCGCACACCGCGAAGCCGTCGGGAGTGATGACCCAGCCGCCGGTGGGCGCGGCGGCGCGGCTCGGGTCGGCGGAGTACTCCACGCAGACGGTGACCCGGGCCCTCTCCGGGAGAGTTCGGGCGGGCGTGATCCGCAGTTTCTCGCCGACCTGCTCGAAGTCGGTGCTGCGGCCCTGGACGCGGACCGCGTGGATGTCGAGGCCGAGGGAATCGAGGGAGAACCGGTCCAGGGCCTCGGTGGTGCGCAGTTCTATCGTGACCGTGCCGTCGACGAGCCTGGTCGTCGGGTCGTAGGCGAGGTCGAGGTCGTAGGAGCGGACGCGGTAACCGTCGTTGCCGAGGCCCGGGTACACCGGGTCGCCCAGGGTCTCGGCGCCCTCGTCGCCGTACCCCTGCGCGGTCTTCTCGTCGCCGTTCGGCGCGTCGTCGTTCCCCCGTCCGGCCGCGAAGGCCGGGGAACCCGCGGTCAGTGCTGTTGCCGTACCGATCAGGGCGGCCAGCGGGGCCGTCACTCTGGTGCGATTTCTCATGATTCGCTCTCGCTCGGGCGGCCGGGTGGTCAGCTCCGGCCGTCGGTCAGTGAAGGTGATCCGTTCCTTACTGACTGCCGAACCGGTCGGTCGGTTGCCCTTGATCGACGGACTGGTGTTCGCGCAGTGCGGACGGACCGCTGTCGAGTGGGATCCCATCACGAGATATCTTGATGTCGAGCAATGTTGCAGACGTGGAGCGGAGCACCGGTGACTGACTCGACCATCATCTATACGCACACTGACGAGGCCCCGGCCCTGGCGACGTATTCCTTCCTGCCGGTGGTCCAGGCGTACGCCTCGCAGGCGGGTGTCGCCGTGACCACGCGGGACATCTCGCTGGCCGGGCGCATCATCGCCGTGTTCCCGGAGTACCTCACCGAGGACCAGCGGATCCCGGACGCCCTGCACGAGCTGGGCGAACTGGCGAAGACGCCCGAGGCCAACATCATCAAGCTGCCGAACATCTCGGCGTCCATCCCGCAGCTCAAGGCCGCCGTGGCCGAGCTCCAGGAGCAGGGCTACGCGCTGCCGAACTACCCGGACGACCCGAAGACCGACGAGGAGCGGGACATCCAGTCCCGCTACGACAAGATCAAGGGCTCCGCGGTCAACCCGGTCCTGCGCGAGGGCAACTCCGACCGGCGCGCCCCCGCCTCGGTCAAGAACTACGCGAAGACCCACCCGCACCGCATGGGTGCCTGGTCTTCGGACTCCAAGACCAATGTCGCCACCATGGGCGAGAACGACTTCCGCTCCACCGAGAAGTCCGTGACGATCACCGAGGCCGGTGCGCTGCGCATCGAGCTGGTCGCCGAGGACGGCACCACCACCGTGCTGCGCGAGTCCGTACCCGTCCTCAAGGACGAGGTCGTCGACGCCTCCGTGCTGCACGTCGCCGAGCTGCGTGAGTTCCTCACCGCGCAGATCGCCCGCGCCAAGGCCGAGGACATCCTGTTCTCCGTGCACCTCAAGGCGACGATGATGAAGGTCTCCGACCCGATCATCTTCGGCCACGTGGTCCGCGCCTTCTTCCCGAAGACCTTCGAGCAGTACGGCGCCACGCTCGCCGCGGCCGGTCTCTCCCCGAACGACGGGCTCGGCGGCATCCTCAAGGGCCTGGCCGCGCTGCCCGAGGGCGACGCGATCAAGGCGTCCTTCGACGCGGAGATCGCCGAGGGCCCCGCGCTCGCGATGGTCGACTCCGACAAGGGCATCACCAACCTGCACGTGCCGTCCGACGTGATCGTCGACGCCTCGATGCCGGCCATGATCCGCACCTCCGGCCACATGTGGGGCCCGGACGGCGCGGAGGCGGACACCCTCGCGGTGCTCCCGGACTCCTCCTACTCCGGCGTCTACCAGGCCGTCCTCGACGACTGCCGCGCCCACGGCGCCTACGACCCGTCCACCATGGGTTCGGTGCCCAACGTCGGTCTGATGGCGCAGAAGGCCGAGGAGTACGGCTCTCACGACAAGACCTTCGAGGTCAAGGCGGCCGGTACGGTCCGCCTCGTCGACCAGGCCGGCAACGTCGTCCTGGAGCAGACGGTCGCCAAGGGTGACATCTTCCGCGCCTGCCAGACCAAGGACGCCCCGATCAAGGACTGGGTGAAGCTGGCCGTCACGCGCGCGCGTGCCACCGGCAACCCGGCGGTGTTCTGGCTCGACGAGACCCGTGCGCACGACGCGCAGCTGATCGCCAAGGTCAAGGCGTACCTGCCGGAGCACGACACCGAGGGCCTGGACATCCGGATCCTCGCCCCCGTCGAGGCGACCAAGCTGTCGGTGGAGCGCATCCGCCGCGGCGAGGACACCATCTCGGTGACCGGCAACGTGCTGCGCGACTACCTGACCGACCTCTTCCCCATCCTGGAGCTGGGCACCAGCGCCAAGATGCTGTCGGTGGTCCCGCTGATGGCGGGCGGCGGCCTCTTCGAGACGGGCGCCGGCGGTTCCGCGCCGAAGCACGTCCAGCAGCTCGTCAAGGAGAACTACCTGCGCTGGGACTCGCTCGGTGAGTTCTTCGCGCTGGTCCCCTCCCTGGAGCAGTACGCGACGTTCACCGGCAACGCCCGCGCCAAGGTCCTCGCCGACACCCTCGACCGCGCCACGGCGACCTTCCTCAACGAGGACAAGTCGCCGACCCGTCGCGTCGGCGGCATCGACAACCGCGGCAGCCACTTCTACCTCTCCCTGTACTGGGCGCAGGAGCTGGCCGCGCAGACCGAGGACGCGGACCTCGCGAAGGCCTTCGCCTCGCTCGCCGAGACCCTCGCGGGCGCCGAGCAGCAGATCATCGAGGAGCTGGGCGCGGTCCAGGGCAGCCCGGCCGACATCGGCGGCTACTACCAGCCCGACCCGGCCAAGGCCGCGAAGGTCATGCGCCCGTCGACGACGTGGAACGAGGCACTGGCTTCCCTGAGCTGACGCACGGGGCCTTCCAGAGCACCTGCGCCTGTCTCTCCGCCCCGGCCGGGGTCCCCTCCGGCCGGGGCGGCTGCGTTCTCCCACGCTCTCCCCCGGTTCGTGATCGTCGCTGCCGATACCTTGATCCTGCACCCCGCCACTGACCCCGCCTCCGGGAGCCGCCCGTGACCCCCTCCGCGCCGTCCCCCGGCCCCTCCTTCGAACTGCTGCCCGGCGCCGCCGACTCGCCCGTGATCCTCCACGTCCCGCATTCCGCGCGGGAGATACCGGACGACGTCCGCGCGGACGTCGTGCTGGACGATCCGGCGCTGGTGCGCGAGCTGGACCACATCACGGACAGTCACACGGCCCGGATCGCCGAGGAGGCGGCACGCGCGTGTGCCGTCCGTCCGTGGCGGTTCGTGAACCGGCTGTCCCGGCTGGTCGTCGATCCGGAGCGGTTCCCGGACGAGCGGGAGGAGATGCTCGCCGTGGGCATGGGCGCGGTCTACACCCGCACCACCCACCGCGCCGAGCTGCGGCCCGCGGACCACGACCCCGAGCCGCTGATCGACCGCTACTTCCGCCCGTACGCCCGGGCCATGACGGAGGCCGTCGCCGACCGGCTGGCCGCGACCGGCCGGGCCGTCGTCGTCGACGTGCACTCCTACCCGACCGCCCCGCTCCCCTACGAACTGCACGGCACCGGCCCCCGGCCGCCCGTCTGCCTGGGCACGGACGCCTTCCACACCCCGCCCGCACTGCTGGCGGCGGCGCGCGAGGCGTTCGCGGAGTGTGGGGAGATCGGCGTCAACAGCCCGTTCATCGGGACCTACGTGCCGCTGGAGTTCTACGGCAAGGAGCCGGCCGTGGGCGCGCTGATGGTGGAACTGCGCCGGGACACGTACATGACGGAGCCCGGAGGGCCGCCCGACGGAGCCGCGATCGCGCGGCTCGCCACGGCGCTGGCGGCGCTCATCGCCGCCGTGGCGGGCTGACCTCCGGCTGGAGCACTCCCGCAGGACAGGCGGGCGGGGGCGTACGAGGGTGGACGCATGACCGAGGAGACCACCACGCTGACCAGCCAGGCCCCGCAGCCTCCCGTGCGGGACTGGCCCCCGATCGATCTGACCGGGACCGACTTCGACCCGGTCCTCGCGGAGCTGATGCGCGAGGGTCCGCTGAACCGGATCCGGCTGCCGCACGGTGAGGGCTGGGCGTGGCTGGCCACCCGCTACGACGACGTGAAGATGATCACCAATGATCCGCGGTTCGGCCGTGCGGAGGTGACGACCCGTCAAGTGACGCGTATGGCACCGCACTTCAAGCCGCGCCCGGGGTCACTGGCGTTCGCCGACCAGCCGGACCACAACCGGCTGCGCAAGCCGGTCGCCGGCGCGTTCACGGTCGGTGCGATGAAGCGCCTGCGGCCCCGGGCGCAGGCGCTGCTCGACCCGCTGGTGGACGGGGTCGCGGCGGACGGGCCGCCGGCGGATCTGATCGAGCGGGTCCTGGAGCCCTTCCCGCTCGCGGTCGTCAGCGAGGTCATGGGGGTGCCCGAGGAGAACCGCGAGCAGGTGCACTCCTGGACCCGGCAGATCATCTCCACCTCCGGTGGCGCCGAGGCCGCGGACCGGGCCAAGAACGGCATGTACGCGTGGATCACCGACACCATCCGTGCCCGCGCCGACAGCGACGGCACCGATGTGTACTCGCTGCTGGGCACCGCCGTGGCCCGGGGCGACATCAGCGAGCAGGAGGCCGTGGGCCTCGCGGGTCCGCTGCAGATCGGCGGGGAGGCGGTCACCCACAACTGCGGCCAGATGCTGTACCTGATGCTCACCCGCCCCGAGCTGCTGGAGCGCCTGCGGGCTCAACCGGAGTGCCGGGAGGCCGCGTTGGACGAACTCCTCCGCTACATCCCGCACCGCTCCTCCGTCGGGCTGGCCCGGATCGCTCTGGAGGACGTCGAGTTGCACGGCCTGCGCATCAGCGCGGGCGACCCGGTCTATGTCTCCTACCTCGCCGCCAACCGCGACCCGGACGTGTTCCCCGACCCGGACCGCATCGACGTCGACCGCGATCCCAACCCGCATCTGGCCCTGGGCAACGGCCCGCACTACTGCACCGGTGCCGTGCTGGCCCGGCTGCAGACCGAACTCCTCGTCGACACCCTGCTGGACCGGCTGCCCGGGCTTCGGCTGGCCGTACCCGCCGAGGAGATCGTCTGGCGCCGGAAGACGATGATCCGGGGTCCGCAGACCCTGCCGGTGACCTGGTAGGGCGCTGGGCCCTGGTGCGCGAGGAAGGAGTGTCCCGCTCTCCTTCCTCGCGCACCGTCGGTCATGCCCGCAGCCACTCCGTGACGACCACCTCCCCGCCGGTCCGCAGCCGTAGCGCGAAGGGACCGGCCGGGGGTACGTCGCTGGTGAAACGGCCCATGGAATCGGCCGTGAGGGTGGTGGGGCGCAGTGCCCGCAAGCCGTTCAGGACCTCGATGCCGGCCGGCTGGGGCGGCATCACCTGACCCATCAGGCCCTCGCTCGTGACTTCCACGTCGACGCTGAGCTCGCCCGCCGTGAAGGTCAGCATGCGCGGTACGTCCAGGGCTCCCCTGACCGGGATGGCGTCGACCAGGGAGTCGAAGGTCAACTCGGCGAGCCGGGCGTCCATGTCGTACAACGCGTACGCGTCCATGGCGACTTGGCGCAGTTCGGCGGGGACCGGGTCCAGGATGGCTGCCGCCTGGCGCAGCTCCTCCTCAAGGAGGGCCTCGTCGAACTCCGCGCCGTCGTCGTCCTGTTCGCCCTGCCGGTCGTCGAACTCCTCGTCGTCGAAGGGGTCCTGGCCGAAGGCGTCGAACGGGTCGGGACCGTCGCCGTACATGCCGTTCACAGCGCCTCCCCGGCGTCCAGTCGGGCCCGCAGCCGGCGCAGACAGCGCTGGCGCATGGGTCCGATACTGCCCACGGCGATACCCAGACCCGCGGACACCTCCTGATAGCTCGGTGGCGGCGAGGCCATCAGGACGCGCAGCAACTGCCTGCACCGCTCGCCCAGTCCGGCGAACTCCTGCCACAGCCTGCGGATGCGCTCGGCCTCGGAGGCCGCCTCCTCGGAGTCGAGGACCGACTGCTCTGGGGTGCGCTCCTCGCTGACGCGGTCGAGGAGTTGGGGATCGTCCGTGGGCATGAGCCGCCGCAGTCCCTTGATCACCTTCAGGCACTCGTTGCGCGCGGTGCTCGCCAGCCAGGAACCTGCCTTGTCGGGTTCCCGGATCCGGCCCAGATGCTGGGCGAAGCGGAACCACACGGTCTGGTACACCTCGCCGCCGTCGGCGTCGGAGAGCCGGTGGGCACGGACCACCGACCAGACCAGTGGGCTGAGCCCCTCCACGAGCGCCTTCCAGGCCGCCGCGTCGCCGTCGACCGCCGAGCGGACGAGCGCGCCGACTTCTGCACGTTCCACGGTGCCACCCCTCGTGTACGGCATGTCATCGTACGCCGTGGAGGGGAGGGTTCCGGCCCTCATGCCGGAGCGGAGAGCGGCACGACGGGGACCGGGCGCCAGGTGGGCGGGCGCAGCGCCGGTACATGCGCCCCGCGCACTTCGGCGTACTCGGTGTTGGCCGCGAGGAGTTGGGTCCGGGCGGCGCGCGCGTCGCTCTCCTTGTTCGCGGTCATGTGGGCGGCGACCAGGCCTGCGGCGACGGGGGTGGCGAACGAGGTCCCGCTCCAGTGCGCGAACCCCTCGAACATCACCTGGTCGGGCTTGCCGGCCGAGGTGTCGCCCTGCTGGCTCAACACCCCTGTGTGGGTGGGGTATTGGCAGGTGCAGGAGTAGGTGAAGCCGAACCGGCAGGCGTCGTAGGTGCTGTGCTGGTAGGTGTAGGGCGTGGGTGCGTCGAAGCCGGTGAGGGGGCCGACGAGCCGCTCGCCGGGGGCGTAGGCCTTGACCCAGGCGCCGTGGTTGCTGAAGCAGGCGCCGTGCTCGCCGTCGCCGCGCAGTGCGCCGACCGAGAGGACGACGTCCCGGTAGTCGGGCAGGTCGGCGTAGGCGGCGGGCCAGAAGGGGGTGGCACTGGCGTTGTTGCCGGCCGCGGCGACGAGCAGGGTGCGCTGTCCGCGCAGCGCCTGCATGAAGCCCTCGACGCCGAGGAGGCCGTCGGTGCGGCCGTTGGTGGTGCCGGCGGAGAGGCTGATGATGTCGGGCCAGCCGTTCTGGTCGACGGCGGCGAACAGGGCCTCGCCGAAGTCGGATTCGAGGATGGCGCCCGCGTCGTTGAGGGTGTTGCGGACGGTCACCTCGGTGTTGGGCGAGACGGCCGCGACGAGTCCGGCGATGAACGTGCCGTGGCCTACGTACTGTTGGAGCACTCCCGCCGCGTCGGTCTCCTTGATCTGCGGGTCGCCCTGGACGTGGGCCAGCAGCGGGTAGGACCGGTAGTCGTGCATGAGTCCGGTGTCGATGACGAGGACGCCGACGGCGGTGTCCGCGTCGTAACCGACTTCCGCGGGCGCGGGGTTGGCGCCCTGGGTGAGCGGGGCGGGCACGGGTTCGTCGCCGGGACAGGCGTTCACGGCGATCGACACGACGTGGTTGCGGCTGACGAGTCGCCGTCCGGCGCGGCCCTCCGGCTCGCGCAGGGCGCGCAGCGCGTTGGCCACGGCGCGGTCGCCGCGCCGGTCGCCGTGGGCGGGGTCGCCGACCTGGATGCGGGTGATGCCGGACCGGTTGGTCTCGGGTCCGGCCCGGCGGACGGAGTCGGCGGTGAGGCCGGTGGCCTCGGTGAAGTGGGTGCGCACGGTGTCCTCGACGAGGCGGGCCTCCTCGCCGTCGCGGGCGAGCACGACGCCCTTCTCGTAGAAGAACTCGGCGGAGTCGTCCGGTCCCATCGCGAGGGGGATGTCGGGCATCGAGCGCTGGATCTGGTCGAACTGCTCGTGGAATCGCTGTGGTGCCATGGCGTGTCCTCCCACTGGGGCGGCGGTCGTCAATCAGAGCCCGCGGGCCGTTACTTGATACAGCGCCAAACGCGTGTGGTGTGCACCGGGGGCCACTAGCATGCGAGGAGTGACAGCGGATGGCGACCCGGTTCTCGAACTGCTGCCGATGGTGTTCGCGGCTCCGAGCGAGGCGCTGGCCGGTGCGCGGGAGGTCCTCGACGGCGATCCGACGCCGTTCCAGGCCTCCGTGGCCCACCATGTGATCGGTATCTGGCAGCGTGACTTCGGCGATCTCCGGCTCGCGCTCAAGCATCTGCGGCGCGCCCGTGACCTGGCGGCGCGCGCGGAGTCGGCGGAGCGGGAGGCGGACGTCCTCGGCACGCTCGGGGTGGCGCTGGTGCACGCGGGCCGCACCCGGCAGGGGCTGGCGGCCTTCGAGCGGGGCATCGCGTGCGGCAGCGGGCAGACCCGGGCGCGCGTCCTGTTCCGGCGGGCCTACGTCTGGTGGGTGCTGGGCCGGCACAAGGAGGCGCTGGACGACGTACGGCGGGCGATCCCCGTGCTGCGGCAGACGGACGACGTCATCTGGACGGCGCGGGCGCTGACTCTGCGGGCGACCGTACATCTGGCGCTCGGCGCGGTGGACCGGGCGCACGCCGACTTCACGGCGGCCGAGCGGCTGTGGGAGACCACCGGCCAGGAGCACGACAAGGCCGACGCGGTGGAGAGCCGGGGCCTGGCCGCGTTCCGCTCGGGCGACATCCCGGTGGCGCTCCAACTCCTCGACGAGGCCGAGGAGATGTACGCCAAGCTGACCACCCCCACCTTCATGCTCACCATCCGCCGCTGCGAGGTGCTGCTGAGCGCGGGCCTGGCCGCGGAGGCGCTGGCCCAGGCGGACACGGCGATCGGGCTGCTGGACGGCATCGGCGGGCAGTCCACCCGCAAGGCGGAACTGCTGCTCGTGGCCGCCCGGGCGGCGCGGCTCGCGGACGATCCGTCCACGGCGATCGCGCGCGCGGCCGTGGCGGTACGGCTGTTCGCCGCACAGCGCCGCACCTGGTGGCAGACGCATGCCCAACTGGTGCTGATCGAGGCGAGGTTGGCGGCCGGTCGGGCCTCAGGGCGGCTGGTCGCGGACGCCGCCGCGGTGGCTGGCCGGCTGGCCGCGTTCGGCTCGCCGTCGGCGCCGGAGGCCGCGCTGCTCGCGGGCCGGATCGCGCTGGCGCTGGGCTGGACGGCGGACGCGGAACGGCACTTGGCGGTGGCCGCCCGCAGCAGACGCGCCGGGCCGCCGCTGGCCCGGATGACCGGCTGGGCGGCGCAGGCGCTGCGCGCCGAGGCCGCCGGTTCGGGACGCGGGGTCCTGGAGGCCTGCCGGCGCGGGCTCGACGTCCTGGACGACCACCGTACGACCCTGGGCGCCTCGGAGTTGCGGGCCCGGGCCACCGCGCAGGGCGCGGAGCTGGCGGCGCTCGCGCAGCGGGCGAGCCTCGACTCCGGTGGTCCACGGCGGCTGTTGGCGTGGAGCGAGCGCTGGCGGGCGACCGCGCTGTCCACCCCGCCCGCCCGGCCGCCCGCCGACCCGGCCCTGCTGAGCGGTCTGACGGCGTTCCGTGAGATCGCCGCCCGCGCGGAGGAGGCCCGGATGGAGGGCCACCCGGTGCCGGCCCTGGAACGCGAACAGCGGCGCCTGGAACGGGAGATCCGCTCCCGCACCCTCCACATGCGCGGCGACTCCCCCGGCGAGGGCGAACGTTTCGACCCGACTCGGCTGCTGGCACGCCTCGGTGAGGGGCGGCTGGTGGAACTCGCCGTGGTCGACGGGCGGGTGCACGCCCTGCTGTGCGGCCAGGGGCGGGTCCGGCGGTTCGAGGCGGGCCTGCTCTCGGAGGCGATGGCCGAGGCGGAACACGTGCAGGCGGGACTGCGGCGGCTGGCGCACCCCGGGGCGGAGGCCAGGCTGCCGGTGGTGGAGGCGGCGGGCCGGCGCCTGGAGGAACTCCTCCTGGGTGAGGCGGCCCAACATCTCGGCCCGGGGCCGGTGGTGGTGGTCCCGCCGGGCCGACTCCACCGGGTTCCCTGGGCGTTGCTGCCCGCGCTGCGCGAGCGGGTGCTCAGTGTGTCGCCGTCGGCGGGCAGTTGGCTGCGCGCCCTGGACACCCGGCCACCGCCCGGCGGGCGGCATGTCCTGGTGCGCGGGCCCGGCCTCGCGACCGACGGCGCCGAAGTCCCGGCCCTGGCCGACCGCTACGGCATGCCCACGGTCCTGGAGCACGACGACGCCGAAGTCCCGCGCGTGCTGGCCGAGTTGGATGGCGCGACGCTGGCCCATATCGCCGCGCACGGCACGTTCCGAGCGGACAGTCCCCTGTTCTCGGCCCTTCGCATGGCCGACGGCCCGCTCATCGTGCACGACTTCGAACGCCTCGCCCGCAGCCCGTACCGGATCATCCTCTCCAGCTGCGACACGGCCCGCCTGGCCCCGGTGGGCGCGGACGAACTCCTCGGCCTGGTGACGGCGTTGCTCCCGCTGGGCACGGCGGGAGTGGTGGCCAGCAGCGCGCCCGTCAGCGACGCCGCCGTGGTCCCGCTGATGCTCGCCCTGCACAAGGGCCTCGACGCGGGCCTCTCTCTGGCGGAGGCCCTGCGCGACGCCCGGGCCGCGCTGCCGGGGGACGCGATGCACCAGGCGACGGGGTGGGCGTTCACGGCGTTCGGAGCGGCCTGACCCACCCGGGTGGCTCGGCCACTGCGGTACGGGGGCACGAGGCGGTCCGTGAGGTGCCCGGCGTGGCCGACCGCCCTCGTTCGGCCACCCGCGCAGGCGGGTCGAGCGCGACCGGATCGGTGCACGCGTCGAAGAAGCTCCGGGCGCCGATCCGCCGGGCCGAGCCCGAGCCGTCGGCCTCACGGATCAGACACGGCTCGGCAGGCCACCCGTCACGCGGACTGCGCCGTCGGCAGTTCCACCAGCCACGGCAGCGCGCCGCGGTCGCTCGCGCCGAGGCGGGTGTAGGCGCTGTAGAGGTGGTTGCCGACGGTGCGGACCGAGAGGGTGAGGCGCTCGGCGATCTGCCGGTTGCTGAGGCCCGCGGCGGCGAGCGTGACGATCTGCCGCTGGCGGGCGGTGAGTTCACCGAGCACCAGTCCGGACAGCGCCGGGGTGCGGGCGCCCTGGCAGCGGCGGGCCAGCGCGACCGCGCGGGTGCGGGACACGCGGGCGGCGCGCGGGTCGCGGTGGACCCGTACGGCCTGGGCGTGCGCCTCGGCCGCGAACAGCAGGAACCCGCGCTGCTCCAGCTCCCCCGCCACCCGGTCCAGCGCGGGCCCGTCGCCGTCGACCAGCGCCTCGGCGTGCCGCGCCAGCACGGCCGGTCCGTCGCCGGGCAGCCGCGCCAGCCGGCCGGCCACCCGTTCGGGAGCTCCCAGGCGTACGGCGTCGTAGAGGGCGTACGCGGCGGGCCTTCCCTCCTCGACAGCACCCCCGCCGCGCCGGTCGGGCGCCACCGCCTCGGCCACGGTCTCGCGGGCCGTCTCCACATCGCCCCGGGCCGCGGCCAGCCAGCCGCTCGCGGGGCGGTGGGCCAGGGTCTCGCCGGTGTCCGGGACATCGCCCGACTGGGCGGCGGCCAGGGCGAGTTCGGCCCCGCAGGCGCGGTCCGCCGGGGTCTCCCGCAGCCCCTCCCGTGCCCAGGCCGCGGCCTCGCGCAGTTCGCCGCGCAGCCTCGCGAACCGGGCGCGTACGGCCGCGTATCCGGCCGGTACCGGTGCGCCCTCGGCCACCAGCCACTCCCCCACCGGCGTCGGCAGCGGCCGTACGTCGGTCCGGTCGATGCGGTCGGTGAGCGCGGCCCGTTCGGCCGCGAGGGCCGGGACGCACTGGTCGGGGGTGCGGGCCAGGCGGCGGGCCCGGAGCCGGCCGGCGGCGGCGCGCAGCGCGGGACCGTGCAGGGGGTGGGTGAGGTGGACGGCGCCCCGGTCGTCGACGTGGATCAGGCCCTCGGCCTCCAGGCGTTCGAGGATGTCGAGGTCGAAGTCGTCCAGTGAGGATGCCAACGGCTCGGCGAAGGCCAGGCGTTCGAGGCTCTCGCGCTCGTCGAGGCTGCCGCGGGCCAGGACCTGCGCGGTGCGTTCACGGACCGTCGCCGTGACCGGCACGGGGCCGCGCCAGGCCCACTCGTCGGTGTCCGCGGCCCGGATCAGCAACCCGCGCTCGCGCACCGCGCCGAACAGGTCGCGCAGCAGGCGCAGATCGCCTTGGCAGAGGTGGTGGAGGCGGTTCACGGTGAGGGGTTCCAGCGGGCCGCCGGCGCCCGCGGCGAGCAGCTGGGCGATCTCCTCGCGGGGCAGCGGCTCCAGCGCGAGGCGCGGCAGCAGTTCGCCCGTCCAGAGGCGGGACACCGCGCCGGGTACCGGTGAGCCGTCGGCCACCACGACGATCAGGCGGGTCCGACCGTGGACGGCGAGCTGGTGGACGAGGGCGGCCGAGGAGTCGTCGAGGAGGTGGGCGTCGTCGACGAGCAACAGCCGCGTGCCGGACAGGAGTTGGACCGCTCGGTGCAGGGAGACGCTCTCGGGCAGCAGGTGGGCGAACGCGGCGAAGGGCAGCGCCCGGGTCTCGGGCGTCCCGGTGATCCGGGCGCAGTCGCCGCCCCTGACGGCCTCGGTGACCAGCCTGGTCTTGCCCCGGCCGGCCGCGCCGGTGACCACGATGCCGTGCCGTCCTGCCGTCAACGACCTGCGGATCAGTTCGAGTTCGTCCTCCCGGCCGGTGAACGGCCAGGGCAGTTCGAGGGTCTTCGCGTCCTGTTCGAAAGTCATCACGCAGATATGAGTCGGGCTACTCACGCCTGATACAGGGTGACTTGAGTAGCCCTCGACTCAGGCGCCCGGGCACGGTCACCGGCACTCTGGTCGCATGACCGCTCGCTACTGCTCCCTCGCGCAGCAGCCGGCCCCGGAGTTCGGACCGGGACTGGCCGCGGAGCGGCGCGGTGCGCTCGTCGGCGGCAGCCGGATGTGGGTCAACGGCACGGTCCTGCACTACTACTTCTTCGACGTCGACAACTCCGCCGCCGCCGACACGTCCGTCATCCCGGTGCCCGGGACCGGCGAGCTGCGGCGGGTGCCGTGGGCCGGTGCGAAGGAGCAGCAGGACGTCGTACGCGAATG
The DNA here is from genome assembly GCF_053598575.1 of Streptomyces sp. NPDC001100. Lineage (NCBI taxonomy): Bacteria > Bacillati > Actinomycetota > Actinomycetes > Kitasatosporales > Streptomycetaceae > Streptomyces > Streptomyces sp. NPDC001100. The sequence goes on along the minus strand of NZ_JBSFKO010000044.1, from coordinate 60,000 downwards.
CTTCCGGGAGTGGCGGGGGCTCGGCATCGGTGTCGACTTCGCCGAGGTCACCGACCGTTCGGAGGCGGAGCTGCGCATCGGGTTCCAGGCCGGTGACGGCTCCTGGTCGGCGGTGGGGCGCGACGCGCTCACGGTCGGTCTGGGCGACCGCACGATGAACTTCGGCTGGGACCTGACCGCGCCCGGGCAGCGCGGCACGGCACTGCACGAGATCGGGCACGCGCTGGGCATGCTGCACGAGCACCAGAGCCCGTTCGCCGGGATCCACTGGGACGACGAGGCCGTGTACGCCGAGCTGGCGAGCCCGCCGAACTTCTGGAGCCGGGACAAGACCCTGTTCAACATCCTGCGCAAACTGGACCCCGACGAGGTGAACAGCTCCGTCTGGGACCCGCAGTCGATCATGGAGTACCCGTTCGCGTCGGGCCTGGTCCTGGAGCCGGAGGAGTACCGCACGGGTCTGCACCCGCACGGTGGCCTCTCCTCCTCGGACAAGGAGTTCGTGCTGCGCTGGTACCCGCCCGTCGGGCCGCCGCGGCCGGCCGAGCTGGTGCCGTTCCGCTCGGCGCCACTGCGGCTGGGACCGGGCGAGCAGGCCGACTTCACGATCGAGCCGACCCAGACGCGCGAGTACGCCGTCGGCGCCTTCGGGGACAGCGACACGGTCGTCGTGGTCTTCGAGGAACGGGACGGCGAACCGCGCTTCCTCGCCGGGCAGGACGACGGGGGCACCCCGCACAACGCAACGCTCAAGGTCAGGCTCGTCAAGGGCCGCCGCTACTTCGTCCGTGTGCGCCTGTACTCCACGTGGGGGTCGGGGGACACCGCGGTGATGTGCTGGTAACAGCACGGGTACAGCCGCACGCGGGCGGACGGACCACGGTCCGGCGCCGGGGGAAGCGGCCGGGGAAACGTCACCTTCGGGGGAGGGAGACGTTTCCTCGGCCACGCCACTGTGTTCAGCCGCCCAACTCCAGTGGCCGGGCAGGGTCCTTGGACCACTCCTCAAGCGAACCGTCGTACACGGACACGTCCGTACGGCCGAGCAGGGTGAGCGCGAGTGCGGCGCCCGCGGCCGAGATCCCGCCGCCGCAGTACAGGACGACCGGTGAGTCGTCGGTGTCGAGGACGGCTCCGATCCTGGCGGCGAGTTCCTCGGCCGGCAGGACGCGTCCGGTCTCGTCGAGAAGACCCCGTCCCGGGAGGCTGCGGCTGCCGGGGATGTGTCCGCGGCGGCTGTAGCGGGTGGGCGCGGAGCCGTCGTAGCCGCCGGGCGGCAGTGCGCAGACCAGGGTGCCGGGGCGCTCGCCGCGGCTGATGGCGGCCACGTCCTCGATCCCGGACCACAGATCCGGTCGTACGACGGGTGTCACGGGGCGGACGACCGGAGCCGGGTCGGTGTCGTCGCCGGAGACGAGCGGGCGGCCGGCCGCCTCCCACGCTTCGAGACCGCCGTCCAGCACGGCCGCCGGTACGCCGATCGCCCGGAGCATCCACCACAGGCGGGCCGCCCAGATGGCGCCGCCGCTGTCGTACGTGACGACCTCGACGCCCTCCCCCACGCCCAGCCGGGCCAGCACGGCGACGAGCATGCCGGGAGTCGGCACGGCGAAGTGGTACGGCGCGTCGTGGTCGGAGAGATCGCCGGTCAGGTCGGCGTGCCGTGATCCGGGCAGGTGCCGCTCGGCCCAGGTCCCATGCCCGCTCGCGGAGCGGTAGTCCCCGTCCTCGCGGGGTGAGGGCAGCAGCGCGGTGGCGTCGAGGACGACCAGCCGGGGGTCGTCGAGATGCGCGGCGAGCCAGGTGTCGTCGACCAGGGGGCCGGGCAGCAGGGAGGTGGTCATGGCGGCCGATCGTACGCCCGCCACCTGGGCGTCTCATTCCTCGGGCATGACTGTCCCAAATCCCGGACCGCGCTTGCACAGAATCCGGGTGGTGCGGTTATCGTTCGGCCATCTACGCGGGAGCCCCTACCCGGTTGGGCTGAGAGGGCGTCTGGGACCGGCTCGTCGAGAGTCCGGCCCCCACGGGGACGCCGACCGCACCACTCGCGCCTCAGCGCCCGCGTAGGAGTTCACGTGTCTTCAGCAGTCGAGCCCCAGCACCCGGTGGTCAACTCCCCGGCGCGCCGCTCCTGTTGTTGTCGCATGCACTGATCCACCGCCTCCGCGCACCCCTCCCCCTCATTTCAGGCGCCGTCACGCCTGCGCACCTCCCGGAGCACCCCCATGCCATACATACGGGTCATGCTGGACTATTTCCACCCATGGCCGAATTCAGCCGGTCTGTACGTCGCCCGCGCCCGCCGCTGGTACGCCGAGGCCGGTCTGGACGTCGAGCTGGTGGTCCAGGATCCGGGACGCGGGGACACCCTCGAATATCTGGCCCGGGGCGAGGTGGACTTCGGGATCTTCCCGCCGAACCGCCTCCTGGCCCGGCGGGCGGAGCACGGCCAGCCGCTGATCGCCGTGTCCGCGATCAACCACCGGGGCCTGGAGGCCGTCCAGACCACCACCTCGACAGGCATCACCCGCCCCCGCGACCTCGCCGGCCGCCGTATCGCCTACAACCCGACCCCGCGCGGCCGGGCCATGGTGCGCCATCTGGTGGCAGCCGACGGCGGCGACCCGGACGCCGTGATCGGGATCGACGCCGGTGCGCGCGAGCTGACCGTGGACGACATCGCGGCGGGCGAGGCCGACGCCACCTTCGGGAACTACTGGTCCTGGGACGCCCTGCGCGGCGATCTGCCCGAGGAGCAGCGGCTGACCTGGCCGGTCGACGAGATCGGCGCCCCGCGCTACCACAGCTATCTGCTCGGCACGAACGAGGCGCTGCTCGCCGAACACCCCTCCCTGGTACGGAACTTCCTCGCCGTCACGGCCCGCGGCTACGCTTCGGCGGCCCAAGAGCCGGACGCCACACTGGAGTTGCTGGAGCACGTCATCCCGTACTTCCCGCGCCCGCTGATCGCCCGCTCCTTGGCCCTGATAGCGCCCACCTGGACGGACGCCGACGGCCGTTGGGGCGTGATCGACGAGGGACGCATGGGCCCGTACGCGCACTGGCTCGCCGAGAACGGCGCGATACCGGACGACCGGGACTGGGCGAAGTCCTTCACCAACGGCCTGCTGGACGTGGCCACATGAGAGCCCTGGCCTGCCAGGCACGGTCGCTGACCCGGCGGCTGGCCGTCGACTTCATGCGGGTGGGCAGCGCGCTGTGTCGGCCCTGACCGGACCGACCCGCCAGCCCTCCCACCCCTCGAAGGACCCGACATGCATCGCCGTACCGCCCTGTCCGTCATGGCCGCGACCGCCCTCCTCGCCGTCACCGGCTGCTCCGCCGACTCCACGGCCGCCGCGAAGGACGGCACCACGACCGTCACCCTCGCCCTGGACTGGACACCCAACACGAACCACACCGGCGTCTACGTCGCCCAGGCCAAGGGCTGGTTCAAGGCCGCCGGGATCAACCTGAAGATCGTGCCGTACGGCTCGACCGCGCCCGAGACCCTGATCGCCAACCACAAGGCGGACTTCGGCATCTCCTACCAGGAGGGCATCACCACCGCCCGGGCCGCCGGCCAGGACATCACCTCCGTCTATGCCGTGACGCAGAAGACCGACGTGACGATCGCCGTGCGCGCCGACCGCAGCGACATCACCTCGCCGAAGGGCCTGGACGGCAAGACCTACGCCGGTTTCGGCGCCCCGTACGAGAAGCCGCTGCTGCGGAAGGTGATCCAGAACGCGGGCGGCAAGGGCGACTTCAAGCAGGTCACCCTCAACACCTCGGCGTACCAGGCGCTCTACGCGGGCAAGGCGGACTTCGCGATGCCGATGCCGACCTGGGAGGGCCTGGAGGCGGAGCTGAACGGCAAGCCGCTCAAGAACTTCCAGCTCTCCGACTACGGCTTCCCGGCCGTCTACTCGACGCTCGTCGCGTCCTCGGACCAGTTCCTGACGAAGAACCCCGAGCTCGCGAAGAAGTTCCTCGCGGCCGTCGACAAGGGCTACCGCTACGCCGCCGAACACCCTTCCCAGGCAGCCGACTTGCTCATCTCGGCGAACAAGAGCGTGCTCACCAACACCAAGCTGGTCCAGGAGAGCGAGGCGCTGCTCGCCAAGGAGTACTACAAGGGCACGAACGGCTCGATCGGCACACAGAGCGCGGAGCGCTGGCAGGCATTCGCGGACTTCGAGTACAAGGCGGGCCTGCTCGTGGACGCCAACGGCAAGAAGCTCACCTCCGCCCCGAAGGCCTCGGCGTTCTTCACCAACGCCTACCTCCCGGACGCCAAGTGAGGCCGCTCCTGCGGTCGTTGTGGCCGCCGCTCCTCGTCCTGGCCGTGCTCCTCGGCGGCTGGCAGCTCTACGTCGCCGCCGCCGGCGTCGATCCGACGACGCTCCCCTCCCCCACCAGGGTCGTGGAGCAGGGCTGGCTGAACCGCCAGGACCTGTGGGACCAGACGCTGCCCACCCTCCAGGAGACGCTGCTCGGTTTCGCGCTGTCGTTCGCGGCGGCCTGGCTGGTGGCCGTCCTCCTCGACTTCTCCTCGGCCGCTCGCAGGGGCCTGTACCCGCTGCTCGTCGCCTCGCAGACCATCCCGGTCGTGGCCGTCGCGCCGCTGCTGATCATCTGGTTCGGCTTCGGGCTGCTGCCGAAGATGCTGGTGGTGACGCTGACGACGTTCTTCCCGCTCGCCGCCAACCTCGCGGCGGGCTTCGCGGCGACCGACCGCGAGGCGATGCGGCTGCTGCGCTCGCTGGGCGCGGGCCGGTGGCGGACGTTCCGGCTGGTCCGGGTGCCGAGCGCGATGCCGTACTTCTTCGCCGGGCTCCGCGTGAGCATCACCTACGCCGTCGTCGGCGCCGTCTTCGCCGAGTACGCGGGTGCGGAGGCGGGTCTCGGGATCTACATGCAGGCGCAGAAGAGCGCGTTCCGTACGGACCTGGTGTTCGCGGCGGTCGCGGTGACGGCCGCGCTGAGCATCGCCCTGTTCGGTGCGACCTACCTGCTGCAACGGCTGGTACTCCCGTGGGAACGGGCGTTGAAGGAGGACAGGTCGTCATGAGCAGTCTGCGTATCGAGGGCGTCGGAAAGTCCTTCGGCTCCCTGGAGGTCCTGCGGGATCTCGAACTCTCCGTGGAACAGGGCGAGTTCGCGGCCGTCATCGGCCCGAGCGGCAGCGGCAAGAGCACGTTGTTCAACCTGGTCTCCGGCCTTGACCGCCCCACGTCGGGCCAGGTGCTGGTGGAGGGCGAACCGGCCGGAGTGGAGTCCGGCAAGGTCGCCTACATGCCGCAGAAGGACCTCCTCTTCCCCTGGAGGACCGTGCTCGACAACACGGCACTGGGCCTTGAGGCGCAGGGAGTCGGGAAGAAGGAAGCCCGGCGCCGGGCCGACGCCCTGTTCGCGGACTTCGGCCTCGACGGCTTCCAGAAGGCGTACCCGTCCCAACTCAGCGGCGGTATGCGGCAACGCGCGGCCCTGCTGCGCACGGTCGTCCTGGAACGACCGGTCCTCCTGCTCGACGAACCCTTCGGAGCGCTCGACTCCCTCACCCGCACCGACATGCAACTGTGGCTGGCCGGCATGTGGCAGCGCCACCGCTGGACGGTCGTCCTGGTCACCCACGACATCCGCGAGGCGGTCCTCCTCGCGGACACGGTCCACGTCCTGTCCCCGCGCCCGGCCACGATCGTCGACCACGTCGAGGTCCCGCTCACCCGCCCGCGCGGCGCCGACGACTTCACCAACCCGGACTTCGCCGCGACCGAGCGCCGCGTCCTGGACGCCCTGCGCGGCACAACGGCGGTGAGAACAGCGTGAGTTCACACCTCGCCCACGGCCTGGGCACCGACCCGGTCGCCCCCGACTGGCCGCCCCTGACGGACACCGAGGTGACCGACATCGTGGGCCCGGCCCAGGTGATCTGGCGCAGCCCACGCCCCCTGTCGGCGGCGGCCGTGGTGGAACAGGACGGACGCCGCGTGTTCGTGAAACGCCACCATGTCACCGTCCGCACGGTCGAGGGCCTGACCGAGGAACACGCCTTCCTACGGCATCTACGGCGGCGCGGCGCACCCGTGGTCGAGGTGCTGGACGCGGCGGCGCGCGGCGAGTGGACGTACGAGGTGCACTCGACCGGCACCGGCACGGACCTCTACCGCGATGCCCTGTCCTGGTCCCCGTTCAACACCTCCGCCCACGCGCGCGCGGCGGGTGAGGCGCTGGCCCGCCTGCACCTCGCGGCCGAGGGCTTCGACGCACCGCGCCGCCAAGCGCAGCCGCTGGTCGCGTCGTTCACGGTGTTCGCCTCGGCAGACCCGCAGACGGAGCTGGAGCGCCATGTGGAGGAGCGCCCCCACCTGGCAAAGGGGCTGGCTGAGTTCCCGTGGCGCGAGGACACCCGACGGGTCCTGCTCCCACTGCACGAGGAACTGGCCCCGCACCTTCAGGGGTTGGATCCCTTGTGGACCCACAACGACTGGCACGCCTCCAACCTCCTCTGGAACGAGGACGGTTCGGTCGCCACAGCGCTGGACTTCGGCATGAGCGACCGCACTACGGCCGTGCACGACCTGGCCACCGCCATCGAACGCAACACGGTCCAGTGGCTCCAGCCCGGCTTCCCGGTCCGTGAGCAGGACGCGCTCGCGCTCCTGGACGGCTACCGGTCCGTACGCCCGCTCAGCCCCACCGAGTCGAAGGCGCTCCCCGCGCTACTCCCCCTGGTCCACGCCGAGTTCGCGCTCTCCGAGCTGGGCTACTTCCACGGTGTGACGCGATCGGCCGAGAACACCCGGCTGGCGTACGAGTACTACGTGGGGCACGCGGAGTGGTTCGCCGGGGAGGGCGGACGGCGGCTGCTGGACCGGTGCGGCGCTAGCGGGACGCCGGCTCACGGGTGAAGACGACACGGGGGCGGCCCGGCCCGTCGTAGTCCTCGACCACCCGCGCGTCGAAGCCGAGGGTGCGGTGGAAGGCGATCGAACCCTCGTTGGTGACCGAGGTGATGGCCTTGAGGCGGACCGCGCCCTGCCGTTCGGCGGCCTCTGTGAACGCGGTGTAGAGGCTGCGGCCGAGACCGGTGCCGCGGGCGTCGTCCCGGGTCGCGATCAGGTGCACGTATCCGGTGTGGTCCGGCGTGACGAACCCGAAGAGGTACCCACGGATGCCGTCGTCGGCCCTGGCGACCAGACAGGTGGACCCGAACTCCTGCACCAGCGCGGTGAGATGGAGCGCGCGAAGGTCACGCTCTCCCCAGTAGCGTGCGTGGTCCTCCAAGACCTGGTGGAGGTCGGTGACATCGGCAGGTTCGATACGGACGTCCATGGCATCGATCATGACAGAGAGCCGTACGGAGTCGAGAAGGAGACAGGTCATGATCACGGGTTACGTTCTCGGCGAGAGCCTGCGCCCCGGTGCCGTGTTCGCACCGCACGGGCTGCGTATCCGGAAGGTCGAGCGGGTCGACAACTCGGCGAGTGCGACGGCCGGGCAGCCCGACGCCTGGACGTTCATCGAGTGGGAGACCGACGACGACAGCGCCTCGGGTCCGATCGCGGAAGGCCTTGCCGCCGCGCTGGAGCCGGCCAATGGCTGGTACGCCGACTTCACTGTCGGCGATGAACGGGTCGTCGTCTTCGCGGGGAAAGTGTTCCGCTATCGGCGCGGCGACGAAGCGGGCCGCGCCGAAGCGGTCGCGTACGGGCGTTCGGTGGGGACCCCGGAGCATCAGCTCGACTGGGAGGAGTGACCCCGGCGGCGCCATTCTTCCGCGAGGAGTTCGTACGAGCGCACCCGGTCCGTGTGGTCGTGGGTGATGGTGGTGATGAGCAACTCGTCGGCACCGACCGCCTCTTGGAGTTGTTCCAGTCGGTCGGCGACCCGGGCGGGTGAGCCGACGAACTGGGTATCGATGCGATCCTGGACGAGTTCGCGGTCCTCGTCGGTCCAGACGTGGGCGCGGGCCTCGTCGGGGGTCGGGAACTTGATGGCGCCCTCCGCCGTACGGATGGAGCGCACCCACAGGCCGTAGCCGGTGGCGAGTTCGCGTGCCGTGTCGTCGTCCTCGGCGACGACGACGTCGGCGGAGACGCTGAGGTACGGCTTGTCGAGGACGTCGGAGGGCTGGAAGGCGGCGCGGTATCCGTCCGCCGCCTCAAGGACGCTGGCGGGGCTGACGTGGTAATTCGCCGCGAAGCGGAGGCCGTTGCGGCCCGCGACCTCTGCGCTGGTGCCCCCGCTGCTGCCCAGGATCCACAGCTCCAGGTCGGCGCCCTCGCCCGGAACGACGTGGGCCTCGACGCCCTCCGGGGAGTGGTAGGTGCCGGCCAGCAGTGCGAGGACGTCGTCGATCTGCTCGCCGTACTCCTGGGACTCGGCCTTGGGCAGCAGGAGCAGTTTGCGCTGGAGCGCGATCCGGGGTGAGCCGAGGAGGAACTCGAAGGAGAAACGGGGCGGGATGTGCAGGCCGTTGGGGGCCCGGCCGTCGACGATCGGGGTCGACGAGGGCAGCGGGGGTGACGGTCGGCCGCCCGAGCGGCCCAGGCCCAGGTCGAAGCGGCCCGGGTGCAGCGCGTCGAGCAGGCCGAACTCCTCGACCGTGGACAGCGCGGTGCGGTGGCCGAGCTGGACGGCGCCGGAGCCGAGCCGGATGGTGGAGGTCGCGGACGCCGTCAGCGCCAGGACCACCGCGGGGGACGTGCCCGCGACCCCGGGGTTGAGGTGGTGCTCGGCGAACCAGTAGCGGGCGTACCCGAACTCCTCGGCTCTGCGCGCGAGTTCGATGGAGTTGCGCAGGGCCTCGGGTGCGGTGGAGCCGGAGGAGATCGGGACCAGGTCGAGGACGCCGAGAGGAATGTCAGGCATGCGCGGGCTCCTCGGTGGTGGACGCCTCCGGAAGTACCGGGCCCCAGTCGAACGGCGGGTCCGGGATGTCCTTGCGCAGCACGGGAGCCACCGCCGACCCGAACAGCTCCAGCGAGTCACGGTGCTGACGGTCTGTCAAGCCGCTTGCGTCCGCGTGCAGATGGAGCACGGTGTGCCCGAACTGCTCGTGGTGGCGGTGCACCTTGTCGATGACCTGCTGGGGGCTGCCGATCAGCGCGGAGCTGCGCTCGACGAAGTCCTCCAGGGTCTCGAAGACGATGGGCAGGCCCACCTGCTTCTGGAAGGCCAGGTTGCTCTCGAAGATCGGACGGTAGACGGCCAGCGCCTCCTGGGTGGTGGGTGCCACGTAGAGGCCTGCGGTTCCGGCGCCCACCGCGATGTCCGCCGGGTCGTGGCCGTAGTGCTCCCACCGCTCCCGGTAGTGGCGGATCAACTCGGCATACGGCTCCATGGGGTTGGTGACGTTCGCGGAGAACAGCGGATCGCCGTAGCGGGCGGCCAGGTCGACGCTCTCCTTGCTGATGGCGCTGCCGTGCCAGACCCGGATCGGCTGCTGGTAGGGCCGCGGCCACACCTCCGCGTCCTTCAACTCCGGGCGGAACCGGGTCTTCGCCGTCACCTTGTCCTGCCGCCAGAGCTGCCGGAACACCTCGTAGCTCTCGGCGTTGCGCTCCCACTGGTCCTCGGGCGTGACGTGGAACAGCTCACGCTGGGCGGTGCCGTTGCCCTTGCCGATGATCAGGTCCAGGCGTCCGTTGGAGAGATGGTCCAGCGTCGCGTAGTCCTCGTAGGCCCGGACCGGGTCGAGGAGGCTCAGCGTGGTGACCGCCGTGAAGAGGCGGATGCGGCGGGTGAGCGCGGCGACGTGGCTGAGGACCACGGTCGGCGAGGAGGAGATGAAGGGCCGCTCGTGCCGCTCCCCCACGCCGAAGCCGTCGAGGCCCAACTCCTCGGCCAGCAGCGCGTTTTCGAGGACCTCACGGAATCGCTCGTGGGTCGGCTTCTGGATGCCGGTGACCGGGTCGGGGCGGTGGACGATGAGGGTGATCGCGAGGAACTTCACGACGCCGCCCGGTCCTCGCGCACCTCGTCGGGGTGGGCGAGGCCGAGGTGGTCGCGGAGGGTCGGACCCTCGTAGTCGGCGCGGAAGACGCCCTGTTCCTGGAGGAGCGGGACCACCTTGTCGGCGAAGGGGTCGAGGCCGGTCGGGGTGATGTGCGGGACGAGGATGAAGCCGTCGCTGGCGTCGGCCTGCACGAAGTCGTTGATGGTCTTCGCGACGGTGGCCGGGGAGCCGATGAAGGCCTGGCGGTTGCCGGTCTCGATGACCAGGTCGCGGATGGACCAGTTGTTGGCGGCGGCCCGCTCGCGCCACTCGCGGGCGGTGGCCAACGGGTCGCGGTACATGCGGACTTGGGCACGGCCCTTGGAGATGTGGTTGTCGCTGACGTCCGGGTCGATGTCGGGGAGCGGGCCGTCGGGGTCGTAGGAGGAGAGGTCCCGGTTCCAGACGAACTCCAGATGCTTGATGGCGGTGGCGCCGCTGACCTGCTGGCGGCGCACCTCCTTCGCGAGGTCCTCGGCCTCGGCGTCGGTGTCGCCGAGTACGAAGGTCGCGGCCGGGAGGATCAGCAACTGGTCCGACCTGCGGCCGTACTTGGCGAGGCGGGACTTGACGTCGGTGTAGAAGGCCTGGCCCTCGGTGAGGGTGCTGTACCGGCTGAAGATGGCGTCGGCGGAGGAGGCCGCGAACTCTCGGCCCTCGTCGGAGTCGCCGGCCTGGAAGATGACCGGCCGGCCCTGCGGGGAGCGCGGGACGTTGAACTGGCCGTGGATGTCGAAGTGTTGGCCCTGGTGGACGAAGGCTCCGGCCTTGGCGTCGCTCAGGAAGGTGCCGGTGGCCTGGTCGGCCACGATCTCGTCGCCGTGCCAGGAGTCGAAGAGTTCGTTGGTGGTGGCGAGGAACTCCTTGGCCCGGGAGTAGCGCTCGTCCTGCGGCAGGAAGCCGCCGCGGCGGAAGTTCTCGCCGGTGAACGCGTCCCAGGAGGTGACCACGTTCCAGGCGGCGCGGCCGTCGGAGAGGTGGTCGAGGCTGGCGAACTGGCGGGCCACCTCGTAGGGCTCGTTGAAGGTGGAGTTGATGGTGCCGGTCAGGCCGAGGTGTTCGGTGACGGCGGCGAGCGCAGCGAGGATCGTGAAGGTGTCGGGGCGGCCTACCACGTCCAAGTCGTAGATCTTGCCGCCCTGTTCGCGCAGCCGCAGGCCCTCGGCGAGGAAGAGGAAGTCGAACTTGGCGCGCTCGGCGGTCTTCGCGAAGTGTGCGAAGGAGCTGAACTCGATGTGGCTGCCGGCCGCGGGATCGCTCCACACGGTGGTGTTGTTGACACCGGGGAAGTGGGCGGCCAGGTGGATCTGCTTCAGGGGCTTGCTCATGTCGTACGGTCCCTCCGGCTCAGGCGGTGGCCGCGGCGGCGGCGTAGCGGTTGGCGGGGCGGGCGAGCCCCAGCAGGCCGCGCAGGGTGTCGGCCTCGTAGGCGCGGCGGAAGGCGTTCCGGCGCTGGAGTTCGGGGACCAGCCCCTGGGTGATCGCCGGCAGGTCGTGTCCGGCGACGGCGGGCCGCAGCCGGAATCCGGTCAGCCCCGCGGACTGCAACTCCTGGAGCAGATCGGTGAGTTGGGCGGGCGTACCGGCGAAGATCCGGGCGTCGCTGGTGTACGACTCCCCGGCCAGGGCGTCGAGGCGCTCGCGGCGGGCGACCGCCGTGGCCTCGTCCTCGTCGAGGAAGACGACGAGGTCGCCGAAGATGTGCAGCGGTTCGTCGGCACGTCCGGCGACCTGCTGTTCGGCGCGGATCTCCGCGACGATCGCCCGGGCGTCGTCGGTGTCGTGCGGGGTGACGTAGCCGATGTCGGTGGCACGGGCCACCAGTCGGTACGGGACGGTCTGGTGGGCCAGGGAGCTGACGACCGGCTGGCCCTGCGGGGGCCGGGGTGTGATGGAGGGGCCCTTGACGCTGAAGTGGCGGCCCTCGAAGTCGATGTAGTGCAGCTTGTCGCGGTCGACGAAGCGGCCGGTGGCGACGTCCCGGATCTCGGCGTCGTCCTCCCAGCTGTCCCAGAGGCGGCGCACGACCTCGATGTAGTCGGCGGCCTCGTCGAAGTGCTCGGCGAGCCGCTGTTGTCCGGCCTCGGTCCGCAGACTCTCCAGGCTGATCGGCTCGAAGGTGCGGCGTCCGAAGTGGTCGGCCTCGTGCGGCCGGGCGGAGAGCTGCACCCGCACACCGGCGCGGCCGGTGCTGACGTAGTCGAGGGTGGCGATCGCCTTGGATATGTGGAACGGCTCCGTGTGCGTGGACACCACCGTCGGGACCAGGCCTATGTGGCTGGTGAGCGGTGCGATGCGGGCCGCGATCAGTACGGCGTCGAGGCGTCCGCGGACCTGGTCGGTGCGGCCGTCCAACTCGCCGTAGTACGAGGACTGGAGGCCTAGGCCGTCCTCGAAGGTCACGAAGTCGAGCAGTCCGCGCTCGGCCTCGGCGACCTGGTCGGCCCAGTAGGCGGCGGTGAACAGGTCGCGGGGCCGGGCCACCGGCTCGCGCCAGGAGGCGGGGTGCCAGCCGGTGCCGTCGAGGGCGACGGCGAGATGCAGGGGAGAAGGGGAGGTCGATGACACGAGTGGTGCCTTCCTGGAGGTCCGTACGAGATCGCCGGCCCTGAATGCGGGCGCACGGCGGCTGGGGCAACGGGGTCAGGGGCGACAGAGCGCGCCGGCCACGCGCAGCAGGTCTATGTGCTGTCGGGTGGTGAGTCGCACGTGGAGGACAGCGGCGCCACACATGTGCTCCACCTCCACGGAATCCGGCTGCATAAGGGGCAACCGCATGCCTATGCCGTTTCTTCCGGATCGGCGGCGGAAGTCGGGCCGGTGAACCGTACGAGCGAGAAGACCGTACGGGCGCGCAGCGTGAAGCCGATCGACTCGTACAGCCGGATGGCGTTGGAGTTGGTGGCCGCGGCGTGCAGGAAGGGGTGGTCGCCGCGTTCCTTGATGCCGGCGGCGACGGCGCGGACCAGGCGAGTGGCCAGGCCACGGCCGCGGTGGTCGGGGTCGGTGCACACGGCGCTGATCTCGGTCCAGCCGGGCGGGTGGAGGCGTTCCCCGGCCAGGGCGACGAGCCTGCCTCCGTGGCGGATGCCGAGGTAGGTGCCCATCTCGACGGTGCGGGGCAGGTAGGGGCCGGGTTCGGTGCGGGCCACCAGGTCGAGGATCTCGGGCACGTCGTCGGAGCCGAGGCGCACGGCCTCCGGGTCCGGCTCGGCCCGCAGGCCGGTGTCCACCAGCTGGACACCCTGTCCGGAACGGACGATCTCCCAGCCGTCCGGGGTCTCGCTCACTCCGCGCACCGCGGCGGTTCCGCCGTGGCCGACGAGCGTGGCCAGGTCGGCCCAGGCGCGCGGGTCGTCGTTGTCGGTGACGGCGTGGAAGCCGGCCACGTCGACGGGGTAGCGGGCGGCGCGGCCGACGCGTTCGGCGAGGTGGGTGTGCGGACCGGTGAGCGCGGCCCAGGCCGGGTTGTCCAGGACGTGGGAGGTGGTCTTTTCGATACTGGCGGTGGAAGACATCGGGTGACGGCTCCGGTACTGGTCGCACGGGGCGGGGACCCCGCCGGGGCGTGGCGGGGTCCCCTTGCTGGGAGGGTGGGTCAGGAGTCGGTCTTCGGCAGTCCGGGCGGGTTGATCTCGGACTTGGCGACCGCCTCGTTGGAGAGGTTCCAGGCGGCCAGCCACTTGGCGTACTGGCCGTTCTTGATCAGGTAGTTGATGGCGTCCGCGAGCGGCTTGGCGAGCCCGCTGTTCTTCTTCGCGGTGGCCGCGATCAGGCCCTGGAGGGTGGATCCGGCGCCGGAGTACGTGCCCGCGTTGCGGACCGCCTTGGCCGTGCCCTTGGTCGAGGAGACCTGGTAGGCGACCGAGGGGTTGGGGGCGAGATAGGCGTCGATCTTCCCGGAGGCCAGCGCGAGGTAGGTGCTGTTGTTGTCCTGGAAGTACTTGACGGTGAGCGCCTTCTTGCCCTCGGCGGCCAGCTTCTTCTTCCACTCCAGGAGGATCCGCTCCTGGTTGGTGCCAGCGCCCACGGCGACGGTCTTGCCGGCGAGGTTCTCGTAATTGCCGTCGAAGTTCCAGGAGTTGTCGGCCTTCACCGCGAAGCCGAGGTTGTCCTCGCGGTAGGAGGCGAACTCGTACTTCGCCTTGCGCTCCTCGGTGTCGGTGACGTTGGAGAAGGCGACATCGACCTTGCCGCTGTCGAGACCGATGAAGAGGTTCTCCCAAGTGGAGTTCTTCAGCTCCGGCTTGAGGCCGAGGACGGCGGCGACCAGGCGGGCGATGTCGGTCTCGGAACCGGTGAGGGTCCTCTGGTCCGAGCCGACGTAGCCGAGCGGCGGGGAGCCGGCGGGCAGGAAGCCGACGCCGACCTCCAGCTTGCCGCTCTTCGCTATCGCCTTGGGCAACTCGGCGCTGATCGACTTCACTTCGGCGACCTTGAGCGTCGCTTCCTTGGCGGCACCGAGGGAGAAGGCGCCCACGGTGACCGTGCCGGAGGCGGCACTGCCGGACGTGGTGGCCGCGTCACTGTCGCCGCCGCAGGCCGCGAGACCACCGGCGAGGGAAGCGAGGACGGTTCCCGCGGTGAGTCCGCGAGTGATTCTGCTGCGCAGGCTGAGAGTGGGCATGGCTGTTCCTAGGCTCGGTGTTGAGGGCTGTTGAAGGTGAAGGTGAAGAGCGGGTGGCTCAGAGGACCTTGCTGAGGAAGTCCCTGGTGCGTTCGTGCTGTGGCTTGTCGAGGACCTCGTGGGGCGGGCCCTGTTCGACGATCTTTCCGCCGTCGATGAAGACGACCCGGTCGGCGACCTCGCGGGCGAAGCCGATCTCGTGGGTGACGATGACGAGGGTGGTGCCGCTGGTCGCCAAGTCCTTGATGACGGAAAGGACTTCACCGACGAGTTCCGGGTCGAGGGCGGAGGTCGGCTCGTCGAAGAGGATGACGCCGGGCCGCAGGGCGAGGGCCCGTGCGATGGCCACGCGCTGCTGCTGGCCGCCGGAGAGCTGTCTCGGGTAGGCGCCGGTCTTCTCGGCGAGACCGACGCGGCCGAGCAACTCCCTTGCCAGTTCCAGGGCTTCGGGCTTGCCGAGCCTGCCGGTGGCGACGGGGGCCGCGGCCACGTTGTCCAGCACGGTCAGGTGCGGGAAGAGGTTGAGGTTCTGGAAGACGAACCCGATCCGGCTGCGCTGCGCGAGGATGGCGCGTTCGCTCAACTCCTTGAGCCGTCCGCCCTGTTGCTTCACTCCGATCAGCTCGCCGTTGACGCTGACGTAGCCGATCTCGGGCTTCTCCAGGTGGTTGATCACCCGCAGCAGCGTGGACTTGCCGGAACCGGACGGGCCGAGGATCACGGTGACCTCGCCGGGCCGCACCGTCAGGTCGACGCCGTCCAGCACCCGGTGCGCGCCGTACCACTTGTGCACGTCGTGCACCTCTACGGCGGCAGGCGTGATCTCCGCCAGCGGTTCGACGGTGTTCGTGGTCATACGGCGGTCTCCCTGCGGATGCGGGCCCGCAGATCGGTGACACCGGTGCGGAGTTTCTGGATCGGGGTGGGCGGCAGGGAGCGGGTTGCACCCCGGGCGTAGTGGCGCTCGACGTAGAACTGGATGACGGACACGACGCTGGTCAGGATCAGGTACCAGACGGTGACGACCAGGAGCAGCGGCACGATGTCGCCGGGGTAGGTGGAGCCCATCGTCTGCGCGGAGCCGAACAGGTCGAGCAGCGAGACGTAGAAGACCAGCGAGGTGCTCTTGATCAGGCCGATCAGCTGGTTGACGTAGTTCGGGGTGATGGAGCGCAGCGCCTGCGGGAAGACGATTCTGCGGAACTGGTAGCCCTTGGGGAGGCCGAGGGCGGAGGCCGCCTCGTGCTGGCCCTGGTCGACGGAGAGGATGCCGCCGCGGACCACTTCGGCCGCGTACGCCGCCTCGTTGAGGCTGAGTCCGACGACGGCGACGACCATGTCGGTGGCCAGCTTCGACTCGTCGAAGGAGAAGAAGGCGGGGCCGAAGGGGACGCCGATGCTGAGCGTCTGGTAGAGGGCACTGAAGTTGTAGAGGAAGATCAGCACCACGATGAGCGGGATGGAGCGCAGCGCCCACACATAGCTCCAGCTCGCGGCGCGCAGCACGGGGCTCTTCGACAGCCGGGCCAGGGCGAGCAGGATGCCGCCGAGGAGGCCCAACACCGCGCTGAGTGCGGCCACTTCGAGGGTGATGACGAGTCCGTCGAGGATGGTCGGGCGCAGGAACCAGTAGCCGAAGCGGTCCCACTGGTAGAAGGAGTTGGTGACCAGTCCGTGGACGAACTGGGCGATCAGCACCAGCACGACCAGCGTGACGATCCACCGGCCGGGCCGACGCAGCGGCTGAACTCGCTGCGCTGTCAGTGGTTTTGACGGTGCGTCGGCCGAGGGGGCGTCGGCCAGGGACATGGTGGTGCCTGGGGGTTCACTCATGGTGGGCTCCGGCGGGTTCACAGACTCCGGTCCGTGGCGGCGGACGCGCGACGGCGGACGGCACGCGCGGGTGCACGGGACCGGGGGCGGGGAAGGGACGGGCACACCGGCGGAGGCGGGTGTGCGTCAGAGGTGCGTGGGCCGACTGGTCGTCAGGCCCGACAGCGGGCGCGGCCCGGTGCGGTACACAGTGCGCTGCTGACCCGGAGCAGATCGACAGCGCGGTCGGCGACGAACAGGTTGGCGTACGACCGTACGCAGCCCTGCGGGCGGCATGTGGCCGTCCTGGGAGCTGCGTACATGGCGTCACCTGTCACTGTTCCGGCCCCGCAGGGCCTCGCGCTTACCGAAACGTCATCCGGTCCGGTCGTCACCTGGGGCACCCCACCGCGTGCGAGGGTTGCCGGTCAGCAAGCCAGGGCTTGTCGCTGACGCTCATGACCGTTCTGGCCGCAAGTTAAGACAATTGCCCGAACGAATGTCAACGGCCGTCCACGAAGTGGACGGTGGAGACGCCGCTCAACTGCGGCAAGCTCCCGTTTCGTCCGCGGCATGGGCTGCCCAGTCCAGGATCTGGACGGCGGCACCGGCGGCCTCCAGGCCCTGGCAGTGGGCGTGGTGGCGGCGGGCGATGCCGTCGAGGTCCAGATGGGTGCCGAAGGCCGGGTGGGCGGCCAGCCGGCGGGCGTAGGCCCACAGGTGGGGGTGGTCGGCGATGCGCTGCACGGCGGCGGCGTCCAGGTGGTAGCGGTGCACGGTGTCGAGTTGCACCAGCGTCACCCACAACTCGACGTCGGCGAAGGTGAGTTCGTCGCGGATCAGGTGCTCGCGACCCTCCAGCCAGCGGTCGAGCGAGCCCAGCGTCTCCAGCAGCCGGCCGAGCGCCTCCTCGCGTTCCGCCTGTTCGCCACCGGCCGCGCCGGCGCGCTGCGCCGCGCCCTCGATGCCCTGCGCGCAGAGCCGCTCGACGGCCTCGATCTCCGACTCGGCGCCGCACGGGTAGAGCTCGGGCCCGCCGGCGCCGAAGTGCCGGGCGAGGTCGCGGGTGATGTCGGGGGCGTGGGTGCTGACGATGCGGCCGGACCAGTCGTCGCTGAGCACGGGCGCGGCGGCGGGTCCGGAGTAGCGGTGGGCACTCGCCTCATAGAGGAGGCGCAGCGCGGAGTGTCCACCGCTCGGACAGTCGGGCACGGCGGACAGGAACACGGCCGGACAGCTCTCGTCGAGACCGAGCAGGCTGTGGGTGACGGCGATGCGCAGGCCGTCGGCGCAGGCGGTGGAGAGATGGAGGCGGTAGCGGCGCGGCACGGCGTAGTGCCCGCTGCGCGCGTCGCTCCCGATCCGGCCCCTGAACAGGGGGGCAGGGCGGGGTGAGGGGACGGCGGCGAGAGGCGTGACGGACATGGGACTCCCCGGGTACGGGCGCGTGGACCTACGCGCGGCGGAAGCGTCGTCGAACGGTGGAGGGGGTCAGCGCAGTGGGCTCATGGCGCTGCAGACCCGCAGCAGATCGATGTGACGGCGGGAGGTCAGAAGGGGCGAACGGTCCACTCGGCTGGTGGTGACCGGCTCAAGGCGCCCCATGTTTCCCTACCTGTTCACTAGGATTCCCTACTGGAGTGTCGATCCACCGTCGCCCGGGGTCAAGAGGGCGTCCACGGGTCGGGCACAGGTCCCGACCCGTGGACAGTTCGGGCCACTACTTCGCGTACATCAGGGTCCCGAAGCCGAGCTGGTCGTAGCCGCCGCTGTCGGTGCCGTAGTCACCTCCCCCGCCCTCGGGTGCGACGAGGTTGTAGTACATGGCCGAGATGTACTTGTCGTCGAGGCCGATCCGGCGGTTGTAGTGGAAGTGGAGCATCGCCCACACCGGCCGTATCTGGCCGCGCGAGGAGGCGGAGATCACCGTCTGGGACGACGAGGCGCAGCTCTGCCCGGTGCCCCAGGTGTAGGTGGTGAAGGGCACGTCACTGCCCGCGTTGTACTTGGCGACGTACTGGGCGGCCTTCATGAAGCGGCGGCTGTCGTACGAGTACAGGTCGTCGCCCTGGTTCCAGGCCATCTCGCACACGGCGCCCATCTGCCCCATGCCCATGACGGTGTGGCCCTGGTCGCGGCCGGACTCCTGCCACTGGCCGAGCGCGTAGCCGTCGGAGTCGGTGTACAGGTACGGCACGGCGTGCGCGATCGAGCCGTTGCCCGCACCCGACTTGAAGTAGGTGACGGCCTGGTCGTACTTGGCGCTGTCCTCGTTGAGGATCCCGATGGCCAGGATCGACGCCATGTTGCACAGGTCCCAGTTGGCCCAGTAGTTGGTGATGCAGGCGTCGTTGTGGTTGGTGAGGAAGCTGTTGTTGAGCGGGTAGAAGACGTTCGCCAGCATCTGCTGAGCGGCGGCGAGATTGAACCCGCTGTAGTCCCGCATGAGTTCGCAGGCGTTGGCGAACTGCCAGCCGTACAGACCGGCCGCGAGGAACCGGTCGGCGTTCCCCGTGACCGACGTCAGCGTGGTCGACCAGGCGTTGAGAATGTTCGCGGCGCACACGGCGTTCGCCTCGGTGCCGCCGACCTTCCAGCGCAGGGCGTTCTGGTAGGCGGCGGCGATGTCGTTGTAGAGCAGGCTGTAGTTCTGGCCGTCGCCGCCCCGGATGATCGTCGCCGTCGCCCGGTTCGTCCAGGTCGACTGTGAATGGGAGTTGGCGGTCAGCTTGTTCCAGCCGGAGAGCCAGGGGTCGGTTCCCGCCGCGACCCTGACCTTGGCCCGGTTGATGTCACCGGCGTTGTGCAGCATGCCGGGGTGGGTGAAGGCGGCCGGGGCCGCGTGCGCGGTCGTGGCCACCGTGGCGCCGCCGAGGGCGACGGCTGCGGTGAGGCCGCCCGCGGACTTCAGCAGACCGCGGCGGCTCAACTCTGTTCTGCGGAGGTGCTCGTGGGGGGAAGTGCGGCTCATTGCGGTGCATCTCCAATCCGTGGAGGATCAGGTGGGCGCGATGCTCACCTCGTCGAACTCCGTGGTGCAGCGGACCGGTTGGCTGCGCGAGCAGACCACCAGGCCGACGTAGTAGGGGGCGTCGCCGAAGCCGGGGATCTCTCCGTCGGCGAGGGGGGTCCAGGTGACACCGTCATCGGTGGACAGCGTCGCGCTGAAGGCGGTCCCGGCGCGCTTCAGCCGCAGCAGGGCGGGGAGGGTGACGGCGGCACCACCGGTGAAGGCGGAGGCACCGGCCACGGTCTTGCGGAGCATGAGCTGCGCGGTCGTCCCACCGCTGACGATCACGCCCGCCGCCTGGTCGAACGGCGACAACGACTTCGCCATGAGCAGCCCCACCCGGTCGGCCGTGGCACCGGTCCGGGAGACGAGGCGGGCGACGACCTGACAGTCACCGCTCACCGCCTGCCGCACGAACTGCCCTGTCATTCCTTGGCCGTTGGCGTTCAGATCCAGGCCCGCGCCCCGCACTGTGAAGGTCCCGCCGTCGTACGACGTACTGCCCGGCGTGGTGATCGCCACCACGCCCAGCGTCCCGAAGGCACGGTCGTCGAGCACGGTGTCGCCGAGATCGCCGTACGTCCACGGCGCGGGCGGCGCGGCGCCGACCGTGAGGGCGAGGGTGCCGGTGGCGGTACCTGAGGCGTTGGCGGCGGTGGTCGCGACCGTGAACTCCCCTGTCTCCGTGGGGATACCGGAGATGAGCCCGGTACGCCGGCCGATGCGCAGACCGGCGGGCAGGCCGTCCGCGGTGAACCGCACGGGCTGGTTCGAGGCCCGCAGCAGATATCGGAAGTCAGCTCCTTCGTTCGTGAACACGGCGTTCGCGGAGGTGAGTTGGGGCGCGGAAGGGGTCGGCATCACGGCCCACACCGGTGTCGAACGCGGCCCGCGTCCACCGGCGTTGGTCTTCGCGACCGTGTAGTGGTACGTCGTTCCGGGCGTCCCCGTCGCGTCCACGTACCGGATGCGCGTGCCGAAGCCGACCGCGCCGACGCGAGTGGCGAGGGTCTTGTACGGTCCGGTGGCGCGGGTGGCGCGGAGGACCGTGTACTCGGCGGAGAGGTCCGGGTCGCTCCAGGCCAACTCGACTGCGTCGGCGCCGGTTTCGGCCCGCAGGTCGGTGGCGGTGCGGGCCGGGCGGGGCACGTGCCAGACCGGGCCGCTCGCGGACGTCACGCTGACGTTGTCGAAGGCACCGGTGCCGGTCTCGGCGTAGTCCTGGTCGACACCGAGGCAGGAGGTGAGGACGAGCCCCGCGTACCCGGTGCGCCCCAACTCGACCTCGGTGGAACCGACTTCGGTCCAGTGGATGCCGTCCGGTGAGATGGCTCCGGTACAGCGCGCGCCCTCCCGGGTCACCCGCACCCAATAGGGCTTGCGCAGTCGGTAGCCGTCGCCGGCGCCCTCGACGTACGGCGCCTCCAGCGGGGTCGCCGATTCGGGCAGCGTGCCGAGGTTGGAGATCGGGAAGGCGGCAGACGTCGTGATCGCCTGTTGCTGCGCGGGCGGCACGGGCGTACTGCCGGTCGCCGAGATCTCGGCACCGGTAGCGGGCCGGGTGGAGAACACCCCGCTCCAGGTGTGCAGCGGCAGCCCCTGGATCAGCATCGAGGCGTGCGGAGCGTCCGCGCCGAGGGAAGCGCGGACGGTGACGCCGATCTTGGAGTACTGCGAGCTGAGCGGCCACACGATCCGCGCGGCGACCGTGCCGTCGCCGCGCAGCGGGAGGTGGACGAGACGGTAGGTGTCGGCGGTGCCGCTCGCCTCCAGGACGAAGCGCTCACCGTCGAAGACGGCGGAGCCGGAGATCCTCACGTCCCCGACGTCCTGGGTCGACCAGGGCCCGGGGAGACCCGCGGAGGCTGCTGCCCATGCCGAACTACCACTTGCCCCAAGGGTGTTGGAGGCAGCGACCGTGTAGTAGTACGTCCGTCCGGCGTGCACGTTCCGGTCGGTGTACGTCGGTCCTCCGACCCCGGACGCGATCCTCTCGTAGTGACCGTCCACGTCGTTCGCCCGCAGGACCGTGTAGGAGTCGGCCCAGGTCGAGGGCAGCCAACTCACCTGCACGGAACGGTCGTTGCCGACGGCCGTGACTCCGGCCGGTGGTGTCGGCACGGTCGGCGTGGTTGCCGTGGCACCGGCGTAGGCGAAAGTGCCCCAGCTCGGCAGGTCGTCGTTGCTGCCCTCGACGACCCGGGTGCCACCGGTACCTCGGAAGACGGCGTTCTTCGTGTTCGGGGTGTCGAGGCCTCGCACGCCCGCGTAGTGCGCGTACGCCATCTCGTAGATGGGCGGGAGGCTGCCGCGCGAAGCGGCCGACACGGACGGCTTGATGTACTTGCCGGTGCGGTCGAGGTCGGGGACGAAGGGAACGTCGCCGCCGAGGTTGTAGCGGGCGGCGTACTCGACGTTGGCGAGGATGCGGTTGTCGTCGAAGCCCCAGAGGTCGACGCCCTGGTTCCAGGCGACCTGGGCGGCGTCGGCGAGCAGGCCGACCGCGAGTTGTTCGTGGCCCTGGTCCCGGCCGCTCTCCTGGCCCTGGCCGGCGGCGGTGACGATGCGGTGGAGGACGCTGCCGTTGCCGGCGCCGGCCGCGGCGAAGCGGAGCGCGTCGTAGAAGAGGGTGGGTTGTTCGGTGAACACGCCTATGGCCAGCAGGGATTGAAGGGACGTCAGGTCCCAGTTGCCGTTGGCGTAGAGGGTGTAGCCGGAGAGCGCCGGGTACCAGACGCGGAGGAAGGAGTCCTCGCAGCGGGCGATGTCGGCGGCGCTCCAGCCGTCGTAGCCGGTGTGGCGCAGTAGTTCGGCCGCGTTGACGAACTTGAAGGCCTGGAGGCCCGCGCCGAGGGGGCCGTCGGCACCCGTGATGCCGGTGAGCGAGGCGGACCAGACATTGAGGATGTCGCGGGCCTTGTCGGCGTGCGCTGTGTCGCCGGTGACGGACCAGATGAGGGCGTTCTGGTAGGCGGCGGCCGAGTCGGCGACGGCCTGGTTCTGGTAGTTGGCGGGGCCGCGGCCCCAGGTGGTGATCTGGCCCGTGTTCTGGACGGCGTACGAGGACGAGGAGCGGGCGTGGGCCGCGAGCGCCAAGTAGCCGTCGTAGACCGGGGATTGCTTGGCGGCGACCGCCGCTTTCATGCGGGCGAGGTCGTCGGCGGTGTGCAGGAGACCGGGGTGGGAGAAGGGCACCTCGGTGTCGTCCGGAGCCGCCGCCGCCCGCCCGGGCACGAGCAGTCCGCTCGCGCCCGAGGCCAGCAGCAGGGCGGCGGTGCCGCCGAGAAATCCCCGGCGGCCAAGCGGACCGGGACTGGTCAACTGCGGCTCGACAGCGCCCTGAAGGGGCGCGGGGCTGCATTCATCAGCGGCTCCGCCGCGGGGCGCGACCAGCCACGACGGAGCCGCAGCCGACCGACGATCCCACCAGGGTGCAGGGCTCGTCATGATGCGGCGGCCGCCTCGGCCTCGGCGGTCGTGAGGAACTTCAAGTTGGTGACGTGCTCGTTGTAGAACCACTGGATCGCGTCGGTGGTGTAGTACCAGCTCGGCTTCTTCATCGAGTCGGCGACGACCAGCCCGTTGATCACCAGGTTCTCGAACGTGACGTTGGTGATGGCGTGTTCGGCGTCGTAGCCGAGGAAGAGCGACGGGTTGGCGTGGGTGCCGGTGTAGCTGAGGTTCTTGACGTAGACGCCGTCGATGCCGCGGCCGACCGAGGTGTTGTACTTCGTGTTGAACATCACCTTCATGTAGATGACCTGGCCCCAGCGGAAGTCCTCGATCCGTACGTCCTCGATACGGACGTTCTTGATGAGGTTGGAGTCGCCGGGGTTGAGGGCGATGCAGCCCTGGTAGTTCATCTGGGGTTCGCGGTGGTCGAGGATGTCGATGTTCTTGATGACGAGGTTCTCGATCGTCTCGGGCGCGTCCGTGTTGCCGTGCGTGCCGACGTTGATCGGGTGGGCGACATCGGCCCACAGGGTGCAGTTCTTGACGGTGATGTCGCGGGTGTCGCCGTAGTAGTTCCAGCGGTGGCAGTAGATGGCGATGCAGTCGTCGGAGTTGCGCATGAAGCAGCCGTCGAAGGTGATCCGGGTCGAGGAGAAGACGTCGAAGCCGTCGCCGTTGCCCTTCGAACTGAACGCGCGCGCCTTCTTGATGTGGACGTTGTCGCTCTCGCCGAACGTGCCCGCGTAGCCGGCCGGGTTGAGGATGATGACGTCCTCGACCCGGATGTTCTTGCTGCCCTCACAGAGGATGGCGCCGCCAGGGTTGTTGTAGAGCACTCCGTGGCCGATGAGTCTGGACCGTTCCACGTCCTTGAAGTAGACCTGCGCGGTCAGGACGGCGCCGCCGGCGAGGTAGACGGTCTTGCCGCTGGGGACGGTGAGGACGTTGCCGGTGACGGTGTGGACGCCGGGGCCGAAGTAGATGACGCCCGGGTCGTCGGCGGACGGGGCGTGGTGCTCGACGCGGTTGGTGATGAGGTGCAGGGCGTCGAAGATCTCGTCGTTGATCTGGACGACGACGTCCTTGGGCTCGTCGAGGGTGAACCGCAGGGTGTCGCCGAGGAGTTCGGGCTTGATGCCCAGCGCGTCCGGTCTCACCCGCGCCTTGGTGGTGCCGCCCTTGAGGTACGTCACCTCGATCTCGACCGAGCCGTTGAAGTCGAAGTACGCCATCGACGAGTTGTAGACCTTGCCCGACCCGGTGGTGGCGTTGATCTCCTCGAACTGCGGCCGGTAGATGTCGAGGGTCTGCCAGGCGCCGTCGGGGGCGGTACGGACCCGCACCTGGAAGCTGGTGTTGGTCGGCATGGTCGCGGGACGCGAGTACGTCACCAGCTTGGGAGGGAAGTTGTGGCCGTCGCCGGCGTGCGCCGCCGTGGCGGTGAGCCCGGACAGACCGGCGGCGAGCGCGGTGGCACCGGCGGCCTGGAGGGCCGTACGACGGGAAAGGGGCGTGTTCATATGTACTCCTTGCAACAGGTGGCGAAGAGGCCTTACTTGAGGCCGCTCGTGGACATCCCGGCGACGAACCCGCGCTGGGCGACCAGGAAGATCAGCAGGATCGGGACGACGTACATCACGGAGGCCGCGGCCTGGAGGTTGGTGCTGGGGGTGCCGGCCGCCGAGACGTAGGTGGTCATCACCGCGACGGCGAGCGTGGAGTGGTCGGTGGAGAGGAGGAGTTGGGGCGCTATGTAGTCGCCCCAGGTCCAGGTGAAGGCGATGACGAAGCTCGCCGAGAGGACCGGCCAGGACTGCGGGAGGAAGATCCGCCAGAAGATGCCGCCGTAGCCGCAGCCGTCGACGACGGCCGCCTCCTCCAGCTCGCGGGGCAGGCCCGCGAAGAACTGGCGGAAGAGGAAGACCAGGTAGGGCGCCGAGGACAGGCCCCACAGCACCCACGGCCAATAGGTGTCCACCATGCCGAACTTGGCGAAGATCAGGTAGGTCGGCAGCAGGGTGATCATCTGGGGCAGCATCATCGAGCCGATGAGGATGCCGAACAGGACCTTCTTGCCGGGCGCGGTGAGCCTGGCGAAGCCGAAGCCGACCCAGGCGGAGCTGAGGGTGACGAGCGTGGCGTAAATGGTCGCGATGATCAGGGAGTTGCGGGCGTAGTCGAGGAAGTCGATGACCTTGTAGGCGTCGACGAAGTTGTGCCACTCGAAGCGGGTCGGCAGCCAGTGCACGGGGGCGGCGGCCAGTTCGGCGGGAGCCTTGAGGCCGGTGAGGACCAGCCAGCCGAACGGGCCCAGGAACAGGCCGGTGATGACGACGAGCGCCGTGTAGAGGACGAGCCGGTTGACGCGTATCCGCGCACGGGCAGGGGACTTGGGGTTCACGCTGGTGGCGGTCACTTCTGCGCCTCCGGGCCGACGTTGTAGAAGACCACGCCGGAGGTGAACCTGAAGATGAGTCCGGTCGCGACGAGGATCAGGACGAAGAGCACCCACAGCAGCGCGGAGGCGTAGCCGTAGCGGCCGAGCGCGAAGTACTCCGAGAACACGTGGATCATGTAGGTGTAGTTGGACTGCGGGATCGAAGTGAGGCCGCCCGTACCGGCGATGGGGGCGAGCAGCATCGGCATGATGGTCTGCACCGAGGCGATCACCCCGGTCACGGTCTGGAAGAGCAGGACCGGTGACAGCAGCGGCACGGTGATGCTGCGGAAGGTGCGCCAGGCGCTCGCGCCGTCGATGCGGGCCGCCTCATGGAGTTCGCGGGGGACGTCCTGGAGCCCCGCCAGCGAGATGATCATGATGTTGCCCGCGGCCCAGAGCACCGTCATGACGAGGACGTAGCGGGCGTAGGGGTCGGCCAGCCAGCCGATCGCGTCGAAGCCGAAGAAGGTCAACGCGCCGTTGGCGGCACCGGAGTTCTGGTCGAAGAGGTTCTTGAAGGCGATGCCCGCGCCCACCGGCGGTACCACGGCGGGCAGGTAGAGCAGGGTGCGGAAGAGGCCGCGTCCCTTCATGGGGCGGTTGACGAGGACGGCGAGTGCCAGTCCCGCGATGATCGACAGCGGCACGGAGAGCAGCGCGAACAGTCCGGCCCGGCCCAGGGCGTCCCAGGTGACCGAATCGCCCATCAGCTCGCGGTAGTTGCCGAGGCCGACGTAGTGCCAGTGCGGGGAGATGCCGTCGTACGTGGTGAAGCTCAGCCACAGCGCGTACGTCATGGGGGCGATGGTCAGCAGCGAGAAGCCGATGATCCACGGTGAGGCGAACATGTAGAACGCGCGGTGCTTGCGCGTGGTCATGGATGGCCCGGTACGCGCGGCGGGCCGGGGGCGGCCGGCCTTCGCGATCGGGCGCGGCCGTCCGACGGCCGGCGAGGATGCCTGATCGACCGTCATCCCACCTGCTCCTTCCCGCGTTTGATCTGTTCGTTGACGACCGAGTTGAGGCGTCCGGCGAGGCGGTCGACGGACATCTGGCCGTTCATCGCGGGCGTGGCCGTCTGGTTGAAGAGGGATTCGAAGGCGTCGCCCGAGATGTACGGCGAGAGGGCGACCACCGAGAAGTGCCTCAGTTCGTTCTGCTGTGCGCTCAACGTCCTTTTCTGGAAGTCCTCCTGATGGGGCATCAGAGGTCGCAGGGACTTCAGGGTGGGGATGCCCCAGCCGCTGGCGGCGCGGGCCTTGGCCGGTGCCTCACCGAAGAACCACTCGAAGACCCGCCAGGCGGCGTCCTTGTTCTTCGACTTGCGGGGCATCCACATGCCGGTGCCGCCCTGGCAGGCGCTGATCCGGGGGCCGCCGGCGAAGACGGGGGCGGGGGCGAGCCGGGAGACCTCCGCGAGCTTCTTGTCGGTGCCGACCATGCCGCCCATCCAGTAGCCGTTGTTCGACATGGCCATCCGGCCGGCCTGGTAGGTGGGGCCGTCCCAGCCGTTCGGGTCCGGCAGGACCGGGCTGGGGCCGACCTTGAGCTTGCAGTAGTCCAGGTACCAGGCGAGCGCCTTACGGGCCTCGGGGGTGGTGAAGTCGACCTTGGAGAAGTCGTCGGCGAAGAGGCTGCCGCCGGCGGAGGCGGTCATGGTCGCCATGAGCGTGAGCTTGACCAGGCCGTTGTAGCTGCCGCCGAAGACCGTTGTCTGACCCTTCGAACGCTGTACGAGGTGTTGGGCATGGTCCAGCCACTCGTCGAAGGTGATGGGGGTGTCCTCCGACGGGTAGTCGACACCCTTCTTGTCGAAGGCCGCGGCGTTGAACCAGAACATGGAGTCCTGGGAGAAGTCCTTGGCCATGCCGTAACGGGGGCCCCTGCCCTGCACCTTGCCGTCGTAGCGCCAGAGGTCGTTGACGGGATCGAGGTCGTCGGGCCGCAGGACGCTGCTGGTGGCGAAGTAGGAGTCCAGTTCCTGCATCACGTCCCGCGCGGCGTAGAACGCGGCGTCCACGGCGCCGACCCCGCGCACCAGGTCCGGCGGGTTCCCGCTGGTGAGCATCGCGATCAGTTTGGTGATGTCGTAGTCGACCCGCTTGATGGCGATGCCGGTGTCCTGCTTGGCCTGCTTGACGAGGTCGGGGCCCAGGTCGTCGGCCTTCGCCATCACCGTGATGGTCTCGTCCCCTCCGCCCACCCCGGTCGACACCTGGAGGGCGCAGCCGTTCAGCGCCGCTGCGCCGGCCGCGGCACCGGTCGCCGAGAGGGCGAGAAATCGCCGGCGGCTCAGGGGAGCACCACCACGTGGGTGCATGACCGCACCACCTCCAATAGAAACCGGTTGTCACGCGTTGGGGCAGAGCTTCTTCCGGCTTGGAAACGGCGTCAAGACCTTGGGCGAACTTTCGAAAAGACTGGGTGACCTCGACGACACAGTCCTGGAACACCGTTTGCTAGAAACCGGTTGTCCCCGAGCGTGCCGGAAGTCCCGGACACCGGGCCGGTGTCCGGGACGTCAGTGCAGGTCGGCGGCGCGCTCCGGGCTCTCGTCGAGGAAGCCACCCGACTGGTGCTGCCAGAGCTTCGCGTAGGCGCCCTCGGCCGCCAACAGCTCATGGTGCGTGCCCTGTTCGACGATCCGGCCGCGGTCGAGCACGACGAGCCGGTCCATGCCGGCGACCGTGCTCAGCCGGTGTGCGACGACCAGTGCGGTCCGCCCTTCCATGAGCCGCCACAGCGCCTCCTGGACGAGGACCTCGCTCTCGGAGTCGAGGGCGCTGGTGGCCTCGTCGAGCAGCAGGATCGGCGCGTCGCGCAGGATCGCCCGGGCCAGGGCCACGCGCTGGCGCTGTCCTCCGGAGAGCTTGATCCCGCGCTCCCCCACCATGGTGTCGAAGCCGTCCGGCAGCGCGTCGGCGAACTCGGTGACGTGCGCCGCCTCGCCCGCCCGGCGGACCTCGGCCTCGGTGGCGTCGGGCCGGGCGAACGCGATGTTCTCCCGCAGAGTGCGGTGGAACATCGCCGGGTCCTGCGGCACGTAGGCGATCAGGCCGCGGAGGTCGGCCTGGCGCAGTCGGCTGATGTCCTGACCGCCGATCAGGATGCGGCCGGAGTCGATGTCCGTCATCCGCAGCAGCAGCCGGCTGAGCGTGGTCTTGCCGCCGCCGGACCGGCCCACAAGTCCGATCTTCGTCCCGCTGGGGACGGCCAGGTCGAGGCCGTCGAAGAGGGTGTCGGCGCCCGCGTGGGCGAAGGTCACGTTCTCGAAGCGGACGTCGGCGGCGCGGGAGAGCAGCGGTTCCGGCGTGTCCGGGTCGAGCACGGTGGGCGAGGCCAGCAGCAGTTCGGTGAACTGGGCGGCCTCGGTCATCGAGCTTTCCAGTCGCCGGTAGATCTGGTTGAACTCGAACATGATCCGGGTCGCGTTGGAGTAGTACGTGAAGGCGACCACGACGGCCTCGACACCGTGCTCGCCGCCGCCGAGCGCGACCGCGAGCAGCAGGCCAAGTGCGTTGGTGAGTACGGAGAGCGGCGCGACGATGGTGTCGATGCGCAGGTTGCCGTAGTCCCAGGAGCGCAGGGTCAGCCGGCGTGACTGGGCGACGCGGGAGCGGTGTTCGGCCGCCTCGCGTTCCTCGGCGGCGAACGCGCGGACCGTGTCCATGTTCATGAGGCTGTCGGCGACATGGCCGGAGACCCGGGCGATGGCCTCCTCGCGCTGGTCGACGAGTGCCTGGCGGCGCCGGATGAGGGGTGCCACGACCAGGGCGGTGAGCGCGATCATCACCAACAGCCCTACGACGAGCAGCGGTTCGTAGCGCCACAGCACGACCGAGCCGAACAGCAGCGGCACCAGGCTGCCGACGACCTGGAAGGTCATCGTGTCGACGAACTCCTCGAAGCGGGAGGCGAAGCTCAGCACCCGCTTGGTGAGCGACCCGGCGAAGTTCTCGTGGAAGAACGCGGCGTCCTTGGCGAACAGTTCGTCCATGCCGATCACATACAGGTGCTCGATGCCGAGCGCGTCCAGCCGGTTCAGACAGTGCAGTCCGAGCCGCCACAGCACCTCGGCGAACAGCAGCACACCCGCGAACCCGAGGACGTACGGCAGGGTCGAGCCGACGCCGATGCCCGTGTCGCCGGCGATGCGGCCGACGAGCTTCGCGACGATCAGCGGTGCGACGTAGTTGATGCCGATGTTGCCCAGGGCGGGCAGCAGTGTGGCGGGCGCGGTCCACCGGCGCAGCCGGGTCAACTCCCGGCCGTAGTAACGCAGCGCGAGAAGCACCGAGCCCCGGCGCGACCCGGCCTCGCGCGTTTCAGGCGTTCCCATCCCCCACCCCATGTTGTAGTACGGCGCCCGGCATCGGCGCTGGCCAGGAATGGCAGTGTCCCGCGCGGGCGCCCGTGCGGTCCAAGCGTTTTTCCCTCAACAGCGGTGGTGCGCGAGGGGGTTGTGGGCCCTACGGTGAGATCATGGCGACCCAGGTGAGTGAGCCCATGCGGCTCCCCGACATGCCGTTGCACGATCCGTTCGTCGTCGTCGACGAGGGGACCCGTACCTATCACCTCTACACGTCCAACGACGCGTCCGTGTCAGGTGTGGAGGGCGTCGGCACGATGGTCTACCGCAGTCCCGACCTGCGCGACTGGACGCGTCCGGACGTGGTGTTCCTGGCGGCGGAGCAGCCCGACCTCTGGGCGGGCGAAGGCGGTTGGGCGCCGGAGGTGCACCGCTGGAACGGCAGGTACTACCTGTTCACCACGCTGCACGACGAGAAGAGCCCGCTCCCGGTGCCGCCAACTGGCAGATGGGGCACGCCGTTCGCCCTCGCGAACCACCGGCGCGGCACGGTCACGGCCGTGTCCGATTCCCTGCTGGGGCCCTTCACCGCGGTCGACCCCCTACGCCCCACCCCGCCCGGACACCTCATGACCCTGGACGGCACGCTGTACGTCGACCCGTCCGGACAGCCGTGGATGGTGTACGCGCACGAGTGGCTGCAGACCGTCGACGGCACCATGGAGGCGATCCGGCTGGCCCAGGACCTGACCGGGACGATCGGCGACCCGGTCTTCCTGTTCAAGGCCTCGGACGCGTCCTGGATCGGCGAGGAGATCCCGGCCGGCGTCCCGCACCAACTCCCGCCCTACGTCACGGACGGACCGCAGCTGTACCGCACTCCCGACGGTTCCCTGCTCATGCTGTGGTCGACGTACGAGAAGAACCGTGCCGACCCGGACGGCACCCTGAGCGGCGGTTACGTCCAGACCTACGCCGTCTCGGAATCGGGCGATCTCACCGGGCCGTGGCGTCAACACCGGCCGCTGGTACGGGAGGACAGCGGTCACGGCATGCTGTTCCGCACGTTCGAGGGGCAGTTGACGATGATCCTCCACCGGCCGTTCGAGAACGCGCGCGGCAAGCTGTACGACATGGAGTTCCACGGTCATGAGCTGCGGGTGCTGCGGCAGCGCACCGACCTGGACGGCGGCGGCTGACCCGACGGGCGGCTCTGCCACGGATCACAGGTGGAGATGCCCGACCCCGTCCCTGATGGCGATCTCGGTGCCGAACGGCTCGGACAGCCGCCGCAGTCGCGACAGGATCCGCTCCGCGGCGGTGAGCCCGGCCAGTCGCGGGATGCCCCGGTCGGCGTCGCGCGGGCCGTCCCAGTGCAGTTCGACCGGATGCAGATCCAGGGCGTTCAGGGCGCCGTTCGCGCCGAAGCGGCTGACGGCGACCACCGACTCGTACCAGATCTGTTCGTCGAAGACGCCGTGGACGCGTTTGCGTTCGAGGAACTCGGCTGCGGTCTCGTGCTCTTGAAGGGCGTCCTTCTCGTACGCGCCCCGGGTGAGCGGCTGTTGGGTGTTCTCCATGAAGAAGAAGTTGCCGAGGGAGTAGAAGACCGGGCGGCCCCGGTAGACCTCGATGCCGCGGAGCTGGTGGAGGCCGTGACCGAGGAACGCGTCGGCGCCGTTGTCGATCGCCTCGCGGGCGATGAGCGGGAGGAAGTCGGGGGGTTCCTCGCTGTGGTTGCCGGGCTCGTGGGTGTGCATGGTGGCGATCGTGAAGTCGGAGGTCTGTTTGGCCTGCCGGACGGCGTGCAGCACCTCGCGGCGGTCCGACTCGTGGACGGAGAAACGGAATTCGACGGCGTCGGCGTGCGGCTCGGGGCCGGGCTTCGCGGCGTAGCGGGTGCCGAAGAGGGTGACCGTGCCGTCTCTGCGGTCGGCGTCGAGGACGGAGGTACGGACCGATCCGGGTGGCAACGCGTCGCGGACCAGGGCGAGTTCGCGCAGGCGTGGGGGCGGGCACGAGTACCTGCCGGGTGGTGCGCAGGGCGTTGACGCCGGGGCGGCCGGGGACGCGGCCGAGCGGGTCGGCGGCACGGGACATGGGCTCGAAGCGGGAGGCGGCCGAGACCAGGGAGACGCGGTCCGCCGGAGTGGTGAGGAAACGCGGGGCCCGGGCGTCGGCGAGGGTGTCACCGGTACCGGCGTGGACGATGCCCCGCCTCGGTGAGCAGCCGGTCGGTGGAGCGCATGCCGGCCACGCCCCAAACTCCAGTCGCTCAGAGCCGAGTTGCGCGGTCGCCGCTGTCTGCTCGTGCCGTCCGCGCACGCCCGGCCGCATCTGATCGTCAAGGATGATCCGCCGTATCCGATCGTCGTGCACTTCCCCGTCGAGAACACCGGTCAGCAGTCGGAGCGGGCCACGCTGGCACAGGTACGGCTCCGGCTGTCGATCCTGTCCGATCCCGCCCGCCTGTCCCTGTGCCGGCATCTGGTGAACGAGCCGATCACCACGTCCGACCTCGCCGTGCGCACGGGGATGACCCTCCCCCAGGTCTCCCGCCACCTCGGCCGGCTGTGGGAGGCGGGTCTGCTGACCTCCCGCCGGGACGGCCGGCAGATCCACCACCGCCTGGACACGGACTGTCTGATGCGGCTGGGCGTGGACGTCCTGACGTCGATCATCCGCTGACCGCCGGGAAGCCGTCCCCTCCTCAGGCGCCGAAGACCTGGAACTCCGAGACCTGCGCGGCCGGCCAGCCGTTGTTGGCGGAGATGGTGAGGCGTACGTAGCGGACGGTGACCGTGGACGGGAGGGTGAGGGTCGCGGTGTTGCCGGTCGCCGGGTCGAAGGTGTAGGCCGCCGCGGCGAGGAGTTGGGGGGAGGTGCCGGCGTCCGTGCCGCCCTGGACGGAGATGGTCTGGGTACGGGTGGACCAGGCCGTCGCCGGCGGGAGGTCGAGGACGATCCGTCGGACGCCGGTCGCGGCGCCCAGGTCGACCTGGATCCACTGCGGGAAGGCGTTGTTGGCGGACTCCCAGTAGGTGCCGGTGTCGCCGTCGGTCGCGTTGGCCGAGGCGTAGACCTGGGTGTGGCTGCTCTCCGAAGTGGGGCGGTGGAGGGCGAGGTTGGTGGTGGAGGACGGGGCGTCGGTGGTGACGGTGACCTGGCTGGAGGGCTGGGACACGTTGCCGGCCGCGTCGAGGGCGACGACGTCGAAGGTGTAGGCGGTGGATGCGCCAAGTCCGGTGACGGTGAAGGACGTTGAGTCGGTGGTGCCCACCTGGGTGCTGGTCGTGCCGGACACCCTGAGGATGCGGTAGCCCGTGACACCGACGTTGTCGGTCGAGACGTTCCAGTTCAGCGAGACCGAGTTGCTGGTGTGTCCGGTGACGGTCAGGCCACCCGGCGCGGCGGGCGGTGTGCTGTCGCCGCCGTTGGGAAGTACGGGCTGAGTGGGGCGAGTTGGGGTCAGCGCGAGCTGGCCCTTGAGCATGCGACCGCCGTCGCCGGTCAGCCGCAGGTAGTAGTCGGAGGAGCAGGCCGTGCCGTCCTCGTCGAGGGCGAGGAACCCGGAGTCCGTGGGCACCCAGGCCTGGGTCTCGGCGGTCTTGGCGATCTGGTTGCCCTCGTTGTACTCGTCGAACATGGAGATGTAGATGCCCTGCACCCCGGCCCGCACCACGTTGTAGAACTGCCGCCACATGAAGTCGCCGTGCGCGCGCTGCCGTCCGGAGACGTCGCCGGGCAGGACGCAGGGCTGGTAGTCAATGCCGTTGGCGTTGCAGTCGGCCTGGTCGGGGACGGTGTAGGTGGAGTAGGCGTTGTCGGCCTCGGTGACATTGCCGATGGCGCCGACCATCCACGGCGAGATCATGTTGAAGGCGTGGTAGACACCCAGGAAGCCGGACTGCGAGCCCCCGGTCCCGGTCCGCCATTCGCGCGGGACGCCTCCGATGACGTAACACCCCTGCCCCTTGAACCAGTTGACGACGTCGAGGCAGGCGTCGGGGGTGAAGGGATGATTGGGGTCGTTGAAGCCGAAGCCCCAAATGCACACCACCGGCTTGCCGTTCTGCTCCGCGTAGGCCGAACTCGCCGTGTGCGCGGACATCTTGTTCGTCCAGTCCGTCTTGATCTCGGACTGCATGTTCGTCCAGTTGGAGACGTCGTACATGATGTAGAACTTCCGACCGTACGACTCGGCGGCGCTGCGCACCTTGGTCGCCATGGCGTCACGCGTGGGGCCCTCGCCGCCGGTGGGGTTGAAGCGTTGGAGGGCTGCCGTGTCGATGCCGTTCTGCTGCAGCCACAGGAAGTGGGTGTTGACCGTCTGCTGGTCGTACGACGAGAACAGCTTGGCGGGTTGGCCGTTGCCCAGGGCGGCGTACGAGGTCTGGTAGGTGTTCGTGTACTCGCGCACATCCGGCCAGCACTTGATGTTGGTGTTGTTCCGGGACGGCGGCTGACCCCAGTCCTGGCTCCAGTGCCACCAGCCGTTGATGGGCGCGCCGTCGCCGATACAGGCGAACCAGCCCTGGTAGCCGACGGTGACCTTGCCGACCACGTCGCCGGGTGAGCTCGCGGCTGACGCGGTCGGGGGGAGAACGACCTCCGTCGCTCCCACCGCGGTGGCCGCGATCGCGGCCCTCAGGAAGACTCTGCGGGTGACACCCATCTCGACTCCTTTCGGTGGTGGGGACCGCCGGGCGCGGGTGCGCCCGCGCCCGGCGGCACCGTCGCGTCAGGTCAGGTGTTCCAGACCTGGAACTCGGAGATCTGACCGGCCGGCCAGCCGTTGTTCGCCGTGATGTTCACCCGGAGGTATCGCTCGCTGGTCGCGGCGAACGTGAGGGTGACCGTGTTGTTGGTGGTGGGGTCGAAGGTGTAGGTGGCCGACGCCTTGAGGGTGGTGAAGGCGGCACCGTCGGTGCTGCCCGACAGGGACAGCGTCTGGTTGCGGGCACCCCAGGTCGCGGGGAGTTGCAGGACGACGCGGCTCGCGCTCTGCGCGGAACCTAGGTCGACCTGGACCCACTGCGGGAAGGCGTTGTTGGCACTCTCCCAGTAGGTGCCCTGGTTGCCGTCCGTCACGTTCGACGAGGCGTAGACGTCGGTGTGGCTGGACTCGGTGGTGGCCGCGCCCGCCGCCAGGTTCCGGCTCACCGTGCCGGCGCCGGTACCGGTCAGCGCGACCGTGGTCGTGCCGTTCGACGCGTTGCTGGCGATGTCGAGTTCGCCGGTGCGGGTGCCGGACGCGGTGGGTGTGAAGGTGACGGCCACGGTGCAGGAGGCGCCCGCCGCGATCGACGTCCCGCAGGTGTTGCTCTGCGCGAAGTCGCCCTTGGTGGTGACGCCGGAGACGGTCGCGGCGGCGGTCCCGGTGTTGGTCACCGTGACCGACTGAGCGCTGCTCGCGGTGTTGAGCGCCTGGGTGGGATACGTCAATGACGTCGGGCTGGCGGACAGGGTGGCCGGGGAGGAGCCCCCGCTGCTCGGGAACACCTCGAAGTCCGACAACTGGGCAGCGTTCCAGCCCGTGTTGGCGCTGATGTCGACCCGCACGTAGCGCGCGGTGGCTGCGGTGAAGGTGATGGTCGCCGTGTTGCCGTTGGCGTTCGGGTCGAAGGTGTACCCGGCCGAGGCCTTGATGGTGGAGAAGCTGGAGCCGTCCGTGGATCCCTGAACCGACAGGGTCTCGGTGCGGGCCGACCAGGCCGTGGCCGGCGGGAGTTTGAGGACGACCTTGCCGACGCCGTAGTTCTGGCCGAGGTCGACCTGCGCCCACTGCGGGAACGAGCCGTTCGTGCCCTCCCAGTACGTCGACGCGTCCGGGTCGGTCAGGTTCGAGGCGACGTAGGGGCTGTTGCTCGAACTCGCCGAGGCCGGCCGTCCGGCGGCGATGTTGGTGGTGCTGTCGATGCCGGTTCCGGTCAGGGATACGACAGTCGGGCTGTTGTTGGCGTTGCTGGTGACGGTCAGGTTGCCCGTGCGCGCTCCGCCCGTGGTGGGCTTGAAGCCGACGGTCACCGTGCAGGAGGCGCCGACCGCGAGGGTGGAGCAGTTGTTGGTCTGGCTGAAGTCACCGGTCGTGGCGACGGCGGAGACGGCTGCGGACGCGGTGCCCGAGTTCGTCACCTTCACCGTCTGCGCGGTGGCCGAGGAGCCGACCACCGTACCGTCGAAGGAGAGACTCGCCGGGTCGGTGTTGAGCACCGGCCCCGGCGCGGTGCCGGTACCGGAGAGGGTGACCGTGTTGGTGACCCCGCCCGCGTTGACGGTCAGCGATCCGCTACGGCTGCCCGTCGCGGTCGGCGCGAACTTCACACTGACCGTGCAGGTGCCGTTCGCCGCGATCGAGGAGCCGCAGGTGTTGGTCTGGGAGTAGTCGCCGCTGGTGGAGATGGAGGAGACGGACGCGGCGCTGTTGGTCGGGTTGGAGACCGTCACGGTCTGCGCGTCGCTCGTCGAACCGGTCGCCACCGAACCGAAGTTGAGCGCGCCGGGGGTGGCCGTCACGCCTTCGGGCGGATAGGGCGGATACACCGGGGCCGGCCAGGTGCCGCAGTAGGGCGTGCCGCTGATACCGGAGTTGCCGCCGCCGTCGGTGACGACGAAGCTGCCGCCCGAGCAGCTGTACACCGGGTTCGAGTAACCGACGCCGGTGGCCGTGACGTTGGTGAACTTGGCGGCGCCGCCGGTCTGTTCCTGGAGGGCAAAGGTGCCGGTGCCGGCGATGGTCACGTTGTTGAGGTTGACCCCGCTGATGGTGCCCTCGACCCACTGGACCGCTTCGTAGGGGCTCTGCTGGATCAGGGCGTTGGTCACGTTGATGGGGCCGGTGATCGCGCCCTGGCTGCCGTCGAACCACAACGCGCCCACGCCGAACTGCCAGTTGGGGTCGAGGCTGCCGGCCCGGACCATGGTGTTGTCGGAGATCGTGGTGGTGCCGACCGGCGTCGAGGTGAAGCGCTGACCCACGTGGATGCCGCCGCCCTGGGCGATGCCGGTGTCGACCACACGGTTGCCGCTGACGGTGTTGTCGTGGCCGCCGTAGATCGCGATGGCGTTGGCGAGGATCTGCAGGGACACGGTGTTGTTGGAGATCGTGTCGTTGGCGTCGGCGCCGATGGCGGAGTCGGCCCAGGTGGCGATGCCGTCGTCGCCGGTGTTGCGGATGTCGCTGTTGGTCACCTTCGAGTTGGTGACACCGCCGTGGAAGTTGATGCCGTCGGCGGTGGTGTCCCGGATGCGCATGCCGGTGAACGTCAGCCCGTCCATCGGTCCGTCCATCCAGGCGCCGACCTTCATGTGGTCGATCCACAGGTTGGAGACGGTGGAGTTGCTCATCGCGCCGCCGATGCCGTTGACCTGTGCGCTGTCGTCGCGTTCCTGCACATTGCCGAAGATCGCGAAGTTCTGGAGGCGGACACCGGTGCTCGCGTTGGGCGCCGAGTTGCCGTAGAAGCCGGGGGCCGTGCCGGTGACGGTGGAGTACCACATGCCGGCGCCGGCGATCGTGACGTTGTTGACGCTGATGTGGCCGGGGATGTTGAAGGTGCCCGGCGGGATCCACACGGTGCCGCCGGGGCCCGCCGAGCTGATCGCGGCGTTGAAGGCGCTGGTCGCGTCGGCCACGCCGGTCGCGTCGGCGCCCTTGCTGGTCACCGACACCGAGCCGGAGGGGGCGGTCAGGGCGGCGCCGACCTGCTCGAAGTCGGCGAAGTCGATCGTGTACGAGGAGGCGGTGTCGCCCGCGTCGACCTGGAACTTGAAGGTCGTGCCCGCCGGATACCTGGTGGAGAACAGGCGGTGGGCCTCGTCGTAGAAGTGGTGCGGGTTGCTGCCCGGCGTGTTGGTGAAGGGGTAGCTGCCGTAGTACCAGTTGTAGGCGTTGGTCAGCGTGAAGTCGGGCTGCTTGACGCCGTTGACGTACAGCGACAGCGCGGCGGTGTAGACCGAGCCGTTCGAGGTGTCGGGGATGCTGTAGCGGAAGTTGATCGAGTTGGTCGCCACCGGCGTGGTGAACGTGACGTACTTGCCGGTGCCCTGGAGCGTCGTCGCCTTGCGGTAGGACGCCTCGTCGGCGAGCTGGCCCGCGGTGTAACTCGGGCCGATGTTCGTGCCGTTGGTGTCGGAGTTCTCCGCCTGCACCTCGACGAAGGGCAGGCTCGCGCCGCTGCCGCCGGTGGCGGTGGACGCGGCCGAGGCGGGTGCTGCCGCCAGAGTGAAGACGCCTACGGCGGCCAGCATCACGGTACTGACCGCCCAGACGAGGGCTCGTCTGAGATCTCGGATGGAATGGAACACGTGCCACTCCTTTGATCACGAAATGCCGCAACTGTTCCGCGGACATCGCCAGGGAGAGGAGGGAGACAGGGGGTTGGTGACGATGCATGGGGGACCGTAATGTCATAGACATGATCACGCAATAACTAGACAGACCTCTGCAACAAATAAAAACACGGCCCGCAAGATCTCAGGCGGGCCGCCCATATGCAGGTGTCGCTGGACGTAGGGTCCGGCGGCACGTGGGGAGGGTGGGGCAAGGGGTCAGGCGGCCGACGACTTCAGGGTGGTGGAGGCAGTGGCGTTGGTGCTGTGGGTGTCTGAACTCGCGGCGAAGGCAAGGTAGTTGACGTTCCAACCGCCGGTGTCCTGATCAATCGTCAGAACCCGTCGGCCGGCGGGCAGCGTCACCCGGGCGGTCACGGTGGACCAGGTCTGCCAGTCGCCGGTAAATGGCGGTCCGGCTGTCGGCCGCGCCGTTGGTGGGACTGTCGTCCGCCACAGCACCGCAACTCGTGATCGAGATCGAGTTCGCCGACTGCGCCCGCGGTGCCGGCCGGGATCGGCGCCCCGGTGACGAAGGTGTGCGACTCGTCCCAGAAGACCCTCGGGTCGCCGTCGGCCGGGTTCCGGTTGTCGCTCGCGTTGCAGTTCCCCTTGCCCTCGTACACCCAGCTCTGCAGCGAGTTGAGGTTCAGCGCCTGCCGGAACACGCCGTTGACGTACAGGTTCGGGGTCGCGGCGATTCCACCGCCGGACGCCGAATCCGGAATGCCGGCGCGGACGTCGAGGAAGGAGATCGGCCGGCCGGTGGTGTTCGTCCACTGCACCGACTGGCCGGTGCCGTCCAGGTGGACATAGGAATGGCCGGAGGCTTCGAGGGCGGCACTGGAGTACTGCGTGGTCGGGGCCGAGGTCAGCGAGCGGACGACCGCGCCGGCGGTGAGGGTTCCGGCCTCGGCTTCGTAGACCTCGAACGGGGTTGTCGCGCCCGTCCTTGGACTTGCTGTCGCCGGGTGCGCTGCCACCTCGGTCGGCGGCGACTGCTGGGTGGCGGCGGCCGGTAAGGCGGATACGCACAACGCGCCGACTGTGGCGACGACGGCCACCGCCAGTCGCCGGGGTCTGAGGCCCGTCAGCATCTGATGCTCCTTCACGGAGTGGGGGGAACCGGCGCCCCGACCGTACAGAGCATGCATCGACCCCGCTAGATTCCGACGAAGTGAAGAATGAATTGCGCAAGTAGATGCAAGTTTCTTGCACTGTCATGCAATTCACAAATATGGCGCGCTGCGCACACTGCGAG
This sequence comes from Streptomyces sp. NPDC001100, assembly GCF_053598575.1. Taxonomy (NCBI): domain Bacteria; kingdom Bacillati; phylum Actinomycetota; class Actinomycetes; order Kitasatosporales; family Streptomycetaceae; genus Streptomyces; species Streptomyces sp. NPDC001100. Next base: position 20,751 of record NZ_JBSFKO010000044.1, on the reverse strand, counting down.
GGCTACACCTCGTTGAAGCCGCGCTTCGCGTCGTAGATGTCCAGCTCGATGACGACCACGAAGAAACTCGTCACGACGAAGTGGACCATCACGCGGTCCTCCCAGGCCGAACGCGTCACGGTGTCGGTCGTGAAGGCGAGGTGACTGCCGTCGCCCTCGGGATCGGCCACGATCCGGTCGACGAGGCGCTCGAACTTCTCCCGGTCCGAGGCCGGCATGTAGTCGCGGAACCGCGCGACCTGCTCGGTGAACTGCACACGTCTCTTCATCGCGGCAGGATCATACGGACGTGGGGAAGACCTCCGCCGGGATTTTCACGACGGTCTTCGTCGGCTACGACGCCGAGTCCTTCCTGCTGCTCGCCGCCGCGTAGGCCTGGGCCGGTGTCATCGGCACACCGTTCAGGGACACGGTCTTGTACGGGCTGACCTTGGCGCAGGTCTTGGACTCGTCGGCGGTCGAGGCGTTGGCGTTGGAGACGGCCGCGTGGGTGTCGGCGGGGGCGGCGGACGAGGAACCGCCCGAGAGCGTCGTACCGGTGGGCCAGTCGGCGCCGACGACGAGAGTCAGTCCGCTCGCGCTGCTCTGGGTGAGATGCGAGGCGGACAGGCCCAGGGCGGAGGCCACCGTCTGTGCCTCGGCCTTCTCGCCGGGGCCGTAGGTGAGTCGGGTGGTCGCCGCCTGTTCGGGTGCGTTGCCGGTGCTGGTACCGGGGCTGAAGCCCTTGGTGATGAGGGCGTTGGCGATCACGGAGGCACGTCCGCCGATGGTGGTGCCGTTCTCCACCTTTACGGCGACCTCGGCGGCCGGCACCGCGGCCGGCGCGGTGGTGGAGGGCGAGGAGGATGCTTTCTTCTTGCCGCTGCCCGAACTCAGTGACTGGTCGTTGGCGATGGTCGCGAACAGCGACTTGGCACCGGCCGCCGGGACGACCCGGTCGGCGTTGGCCGGGTCGGCCCCGGTCTGCATGGTGGTGAAGGTCATCCGCTTCGACGGGACCTTGTCCAGGTCGGTCGCCAGGTCCACGAGTTTGCTCACGCTGCCCAGTCCGGTGTCGACGGTCAGGGCCTTGGTGGCGGCGTCGGCCAGGGAGTACACCTTGGCGGGATTGGCCAGCGTGCCCGCACTCTTGAACTTGCGGATCATCGCGCTGAGGAAGAGGTGCTGGGAGACGGTACGGCCGAGGTCGCTGCCGTCGCCGAAGCCGTGCCGGGAACGGACGAACTCCAGCGCCGCGGTGCCCTTGAGGGTGTGGGTGCCCTTGGCGAGCTTCAGGTGGGAGTAGGTGTCGTAGACGTTGTCGCTGACGCAGACCGAGACACCGCCGACCGCGTCGGACATCTTCACCACGCCGGCGAAGTCGAGCATCACGAAGTGGTCGATCGTGATGCCGGTGAGCTGGTGCACGGTCTTCACCTGGCACGCCGGGCCGTACTGCAGCGCGCTGTTGATCTGGCCGTAGTAACCGGCCGTCGCCTGACTGCTGTCCGGGTCCTTGCAGGCGGGCACCTGGGTCATGGTGTCGCGCGGCACGCTCATCACGGTGGCGTTGGAGCGATCGGCGGAGACGTGCACCACCATCTCCACGTCCGCGTTGTGGCCGACGGTCGAACTCCCGGAGCCGCAGCCGCCGCCCAGTTTGCAGTCGGCCGCGTTGTTCCGGCCGTCCGAACCGATCACCAGGAGGTTGATCGGCGTACGGCCGAAGGCGTCGGCCTTCTCCTTGCCGCCCGCGCCGTCGTCGAGCGCGACGCTGTTGATGTTGCCGTTCAGGTGCTGCCAGAGCCAGGTGCCGACTCCGGCCGTGACGAGGATCAGCGCCGAGACCGTGATCAGGGCTATGCGGGCGACCCTTCGGCGGCGGGCCACCGGTTTGGCCCGGCGGCGCGAGCGATGGCCGCCGCCCCTCGCCGCCTGCCGCGCGGCGGCCCTGCCGGCCGGTGGCCGATGGGCGGACCCTTGGTCCGCTCTGCGCGGGCGTGGCATGCCGGAGCGATCCCGCGTGGCCGCACGGCCGGACCTCTCGCCCCGGGGGTCGCTCATCCACCACTCCCTACGCTGTCCTCGGCACCGGCACGGACCGCCGCCCCGACGGGCGGCGTCGACGGGTCGACCCGCACGTCAGGGCCCACCCCTCGGGCCGGATGATTGCGCAATATAGCAACTGTCGTCACTTGCGCCTCTGGGCTCCCCCTTCCGCGGTCCCAACTCGGAGCGGGCGAGGCCCTGTTCGGTCGCGCGGCCTCTCGCCCCTCTCGCCCGCCTCAGCCCGCCTCAGCCCGCGACGGCTTTGCCTGCCTTGGCCCAGTTGGCGTGCAAGCGGTCCAGGTACGACTGCGCCTGGCTGCCCGGTGCCGTGCCACGGGCGAAGGCGAGCATGTTGCCCGCGCCGGTGTTGTAGCCGAGGGCGAGGAGGTCGTCCTCACTGAGGGAGGTGTGCCGGGCCGCGGGCAGGTGCGCTGCCAGGTCGTGCAGGTACCAGGCCTCGGCCTCGACGGCGAGGTCGCGGTCGTCGGGGAGTTCGTCCCAGCTGCGGTCGGCGAAGTCCCTGCCCCGCTTGACCTCGTCGAAGGTGGCGCGGTGCATGTCGGCGATACCGAAGGCCGCGTCCGGCTTGTACCGCTGCCAGGCCCGCTCGAAGGCCGCGTCGTGCGGCTTGTACGCCTCGTTGTAGAGGATCGCCATCACCAACTGGGCGCTCACCCCGGCCTGTTGGGCCCGGGTGCGGACTTGGGGCGCGTAGCTGGCGGGGTCGTAGGACGAGGTGGTGACCCGGGGTGAAGGACTGGCCGAGCTCCTCGACGGGGCCGGTTCCGTCGCCCCGGTCGAAGGGTGCGGAGTCGCCGCCTGCGGAGTGTCGGCCGCGCGTACGAGGACGTAGACGACGACCGCGAAGACCGCGAGCGCCAGCCATTTTCGCCGGGTCCGGGATTCGGCCATCTCCCGCCTCTCTCAGGAGGACGTACACATCCGAACCCGAACGTACCGCAAGCCCTTCCACTGGGCAGATGTCCCCCATCGTCGGGAATTTGGCGAGAACCAGTACTCTGCCGCTCGCGTCCTAGGGCAGTGTGCCGATGGCCTGAACTGTGGGGGGACCACGTGAGCGGTGAGATCTACTTCAGCAACAACTACCGTGACCTGTGCGTGCGCAACGGGACGGGGGCCGGTTTCCAGTTCGAGTTCTCGTGCGCCCGCTGCTACGACACCTGGCGTTCACCGTTCGAGGCCTACGTCGGTGAGCGGGCCGCCACCTGGCTCGGCAAGGGCGTCGATGTGGCCTGGAGCCTGCTGGGCAGCGCGGGCCGGGGAATGTCGTCCGCGGCCGACGGGCTCGCGGGAGCCGGCTGGGGACAGGCCCGCGACCACGCCTTCCAGCAGGCGATCGACAACGCCCAGGGGCACTTCAACCGCTGCGCGCGCTGCACCGACTACGTCTGCGGACGCTGCTGGAACGCGGCGCAGGGCCTGTGTCTGCGCTGCGCGCCCGACACCGCAGCCGAGGCCATGGCGGCCCAGCAACGCGGTCTCAACGACATGGCGTCCCAGCGCGCGTACAGCGCGGGCCAGCAGGCCGGACAGAACTACGACCCCACCACACCACGACAGTTGGTGTGCCCACAGTGCCGGACCGAGACCCACGGCGCCGCCTTCTGCTCCGGTTGCGGCTACCACCTCGCCCAGTCCACCCCGTGCGCGTCCTGCTCCGCCGTCGTACCGGACGGCGCGGCGTTCTGCCCGGGGTGCGGAACACGGCGGTAGTGCGGTCGGCGCCGTTGAGGACGCCCAAGTCCGTGCCGAAGCGCGGCAGTTCACGGGGGCGAAGCGCGGCCGACGCTCCCGATTCCCGACCCGTGCCGCTCGGCACGGGTCGGGAGCGGTCGTGGATGGGCGGGCAGCGGATCCTGGAAGGTGCGGCCTGCCGCGGGTCGGGCCGACGCCCGCGGGCTCGCGGCGCCGCGCCCGCTCCCCCGCCGCGCTGCCGGCGCCGCCGCCTCCGGCACGCACCTGACCGCCACTGTTCACCACCGTGGGCCCGGCGCTCCGGAGCGCCGCGGCGGGTGCGGCCCTGTCCGCGACGTTCTCGGTGGACTCGGCGAACTCGGCTGCCCCTGTTACTCCTGCTGCTCCTGCCGCACGCGGCGACGCCGTTCTAGAGGTACAACTCCCCGCTCGGTGGCGTCGAAGTCGCCGTCGGCGCCGATTCCCCGGGCAGTCCGGTGAGCCGCTCCCCGTGTCACGGGTCGAGAGCCTCGGGGAGCATCGTCACCCGCTCCGCACCGTCCCGGTCGGTTCTGCGGGCGTCTGTGACCGGACGACGGAACCTGCGGAGGTCCGCCCCCTCTGAGTCCGTGTCCGGCACGTGCCCTCCGTTCCGCCGGAGCAGGCCCGGTGCGCGAACGGCCCCGTCGGCTGTCGGCACCTGGTGGAGGGGCCATGTGGCCGGGGCCCCGGCCTGCTGTCTCGACAGGTTCAGCCAGCTCTTTCACCGGAGTCGTCCGGCCCTGAACTGGCATCAAGGTCCCCACCTGGAACGGCCGGACGTCCTCCCGCACCGGCTGAGGAGGCCCGGCGCGGGGGACGGGCCGTTCCGGACCCAGTGGCCGTAAGCACCTTCTTAGACCCGCTTTAGCCGGTCTCCGCAGACTCTGCTTGCACCCATCGGTCGGGCAGGCCCGGGTCGGGCCAGGCCCGCTCGCCCCGTCGAGAGCCCGAGAGGAATCCCTCTGTGAGCAGTCGGTACACAGCTGCGGCGCGGCCGGCCCGGGAACGCCTGCACACCCTCTACTTCCTGGAGGGGATCCGGGCGTTCGCCCCCGTCTTCCTGGACACCGAGGTGGACATGGCCCACGTGCGGGCGCACCGGGCTCGGGAGCGGCAGGAGGGGCGCCGGTACTCCGTCGTCACGTACGTCCTGCACACCGCGGCCCGGGTGCTCGACACGCATCCGCACGCGAACGCGGCCCTGCACGGGCGGTTCAGGCCCCGGGTGGCCGAGTACCCGACGGTCAACGGCAAACTCACCCTCGACGCCACGGTGTCGGGCCGGCGGGTCGTGCTGTCCGCGGTCCTCCCCTCGCTGGAACGGGCCGGTCTGGAGGAGATCCAGCGGCAGGTGGACCACTACCGCGACGGGGTGCCGGACGAGATGCCCGAGTTCGCGGGCGTGAGAACCCTGCACAAGCTGCCCCGGTGGCTGGGCCGCCGGGCCTTCCGGCACACCGTGGGGCCGCTGTCCGCGCGGGCCGAGCGGCTGGGGACCTTCTCGGTGACCTCGCTCGGCCACCGTCCGGTGGACGGCTTCCACTCCGTGGGCGGCACCACGATCACGCTGGGCCTGGGCCGGATCACCGACCGGCCCGTGGTCCGGGACGGCGTTGTCACCGTCGCTCCCGTCATGCGGCTGAGCCTCTCCTTCGACCACCGGGTGATCGACGGCGCGGAGGCGGCCGATGTGCTCGCCGAGGTCAAGGCCGGGCTTGAGGGCTTCGGGTCCACGCCGGAGGACGGGGCGGACGACGGGGCGGAGCGGACGGACGCCACCGAGGATCTCGTAGGGAGCGAGGAACGATGAACGATGTAGCGGAACTCAAGCAGTTCGCGATGGTGCACGCGAAGGCGCAGAACCTTCCGCCGGAACTCTACGAGGCCATTCTCGCGTACATCCACACCGACCAGGACGGCGGGAAGGGCTCCTGGTCCGGCGCCTGGTCGGCGGCGGCAAGGGAGTTGGAGATCACCCGCTCCGAACTCCAACAGTCCTACCTCTGCTACGGCATGGCCCGTTTCCCCTTCGTCGACGGGGTCACCCGGCAGGCCGCGTACGACAACTGCCTCAGGGTCTTCGACCGGTGGCGGCAGGACCACCCCGCCATCGAACCGGTGGACGTCGAACTCGCCGAGGGCCGGTTCCGCTGCTGGGCGGCCGGTCTGTCGGCCACCGATCCCAAGCCGCTGGTACTGGTCATGGGCGGCATCGTCAGTCTCAAGGAGCAGTGGGCGCCGATCCTGCTCCAGGCCGAGGCCCTCGGAATGGCGATGCTCGTCGCCGAACTGCCGGGCGTGGGCGAGAACACGCTGCCCTACGACGCCGGGAGTTGGCGGATGCTGTCGGCCGTGCTCGACGCGGTCGCCGAGCGGGCGGACGTCACCCGGACGTACGCCGTGGCGAACAGCTTCAGCGGGCATCTCGCGCTGCGCTGCGCCTGCGAGGATCCGCGGATCCGGGGCATCGTGACGACCGGCGCCCCCGTCACGGAGTTCTTCACGGACGCCGCGTGGCAGCGGCAGTTGCCCACGATCACGGTCGACACGCTGGCCCGGCTGACCGCGACGCCGGCCGCCGAACTCCACGGCGTGCTGCGTGAATGGGCGCTGACCGAAGCGCAGTTGGCCGGCCTGGACATTCCGGTCGCCTACACGGCGAGCCTCCGGGACGAGATCATCCCGGCGGGCGACACCGAGATGCTGCGCAAACACGTACGCGCCCTGACCGTCAACGAGTTCGACGACGTCCACGCCTCGCCCGCGCATGTCGAGGAAACGATGCGGTGGACCGTCGAGTCGCTGTTCGCCATGTTCGCGCCGCCGCCCGCCCCGCCCACTCCCCAGCCCATTCAGTGAACCCAAGAAACAGGAGAGGCGACAGGATGGACGTCGCAGACATCCACATACTCTCGGCCGGCACCGCGCTCCCTGACCTCCCGGTGGACAACGCCACGCTGGCACGTCACTTCGGGATGGGCACGATCTGGGAGCAGTGGATCGACGCGTTCGTCGGCACGCGTACACGGCATCTCGCGGTCGACCTCGGCACCGGGCAGGTCCACTACTCGCTGGCCGATCTCGGCGAGACCGCCGCGCGTCAGGCGCTCGACCGGGCCGGGCTGCAGCCGATCGACATCGACGTCATCGTGCTCAACACCGCCACCCCCGACCAGCTCATGCCGACCACCGCCAACACGATCGCGGACCGGCTGGGCATCAACAACATCCCCACCTTCCAGATACAGTCCGGCTGTTCGGGCGCGGTGCAGGCCATCGAGCTGGGCCGGCTGCTTCTCGCGAGCGGCCATCAGACGGCGCTGGTCATCGGTGGCGACCTGTGTGCCCGCTTCTTCGACGCCAAGACCGACCTCAACTCCCTGCCGCCCGGTGAGCTGGTGAACATGGTGCTCTTCGGCGACGGCGCGGGCGCCGTGGTGCTCAGCACCGACCCGACGCCCGGCAGCGCCGTGCTGAGGTCGGTCTTCAGCCGGTTCACCGGGCTGGGCCGCGCCCCCGGGCAGGCGCTGGAGTGGTTCGGTCCGAACGACGCGCGCGACCGGCCGTTCGCGGTCGAGGACTACAAGGCCATCGAGAAGTACGTGCCGGCGATGGCGGCCGATGTGCTCGAAGAGCTCCTGGACGACCTCGGCTGGGAGCCCGGCGACCTCACCCATCTGATGCCGCCGCAGCTGTCGGGCAGGATGACCGAGACGATCATGAAGCGGCTGGGCGACAGCCCCGCGCGCGAGATCAGCTGCGTGGCCGAGACCGGCAATACCGGCAACGGACTGCCGTATCTCCAACTCGCCCGCGCGCTGGCCGAGATGGGGCCGGGCGACCGGGCCGTCGGCATCGCGATCGAGTCGAGCAAGTGGATCGGTTCCGGATACGCGCTGGAAAGGCTCTGACGGAGATGTGCCCGACCAACGGAACGACGTCCACGGAACCGGCGTCCGTCGAGGCGCGGGACGTCTTCGAACTGTACGGCCGGGGGCGGGTCGCGGCCGAGTATCCCCGGCTGCGCCGACTGCTGGCCGGGCTCGGGGACGACGAGCTGCGGCGTGCCGGGCAGTTGCTGTCCCGCGTCGACCCCGACGAGGTGCTGCGCACCCACCCGGAGACCCCCGTCGTGTCGGTGACCGTCACCGGCCACAGCACCGTCTCCGGGCTCGTCGCCCCGCTGACCGCCGAACTCGCCCGCCACGGGCTGCTGTTGCGGCCCCAGGTCGGTGACTTCGACAGCTACGTCTTCGACCTCTCCGACCTCGGCAGCGAGCTGTACGCGAGCGGGTCCGACCTGGTGGTGTGTCTGCTCGACGCCGATGTCGTCTTCGACGAGGTGCCCGTGCCGTGGGAACCGGCGGACGTCGAGCGGGTGCTGGCCGACAAACTCCGGCTGCTCGCCGGGATCGCCACGACCTTCGCGTCGGCGGGCAAGGGCACCCTGGTGCTCAACACCATGCCGCTGCCCCGCGAGCGGGCGGCCGAACTCACCGGCCACCGGTCCCGTGCCCGGCTCGGGGCCCTGTGGCGGGAAGCGAACGCCCGGCTGCTGCGGCTCGTCGACGACCACCCCTCGGTCGTCGTCCTGGACCTCGAACCGCTGGTCGGGGACGGGGACGGGGTGCCGCTGCGCGACGCGCGGCTGGCCGCGTACACCAAGACCCGGTTCTCACCCGGGCTCACCGCCCGCTACGCCCGCGAAGTCGCCCATCTGGCCCGGGGGTTGTCGGGGCGGTCCAAGAAGTGCCTGGTGCTCGACCTGGACGAGACCGTGTGGGGCGGCATCCTGGGCGACGACGGCATCGACGGCATCGAGGTCGCCGGGAGCTACCGGGGCGAGGCGTTCGGCGCGTTCCAGCGGACCGCCAAGCAACTCGCCTCACAGGGCGTCGTGCTCGCCGCCGTCAGCAAGAACGACATCGAGCCGGTCCTCCAAGTGCTGCGCGAGCACCCCGACATGACGCTGCGCGAGGACGACTTCGTCCGGGTCGTCGCCAACTGGGCGCCCAAGCACGAGAATCTGCGGGCCCTCGCCGAGGATCTCAATCTCGGCATCGACAGCTTCGTCTTCGCCGACGACAGCCCGTACGAGTGCGGCCTGGTCCGCCACGAGCTGCCCGAAGTCACCGTCCTGCACCTCGACGGGGATCCCGCGCTGCACGCCGGACGGCTGCTGGCGGACGGGTGGTTCGACGTCCTCGACATCACGGCCGACGACCGGCTGCGCCCCGGGCGCTACCGGGACGAGCTGGTCCGCAAGGACTTCCTGGACAGCTTCACCTCCCTCGACGACTATCTGCGGGAGCTGGACGTCCGGGTGGAACTGGCCCCGGCGGCCCGGGGCGACCTGGGCCGGGTGTCCCAGATCACCTTGCGCACCAATCAGTTCAACCTGACCACCGAGCGGTTGCAGCAGTCGGAGGTGGAGCAACGTGCCGACTCCGCCGAATCGGTGGTGCTGACGATCCGTTCCTCCGACCGGTTCGGCGAACACGGCATCGTCGGGGTGGTGTTCGTCCGCGGCGAGGGACAGGTCTGGCACATCGACAACTTTCTGCTCAGCTGCCGGGTGTTCTCCCGGGGCATCGAACAGGCCTGCCTGTCCGCGGTGTTGGAGCACGCCCGCGAGCAGGGTGCGCGGGAGGTCCTCGGCCGCTACCGCCCGTCCCCGAAGAACGGCAAGGTCAAGGACTTCTATCCGCGCAACGGCTTCACGGCGCATCCCCCTGACAGCGCGGACGGCACGGACGGCGCCGGCACGCTCACCTTCCGGCACGACCTCGCCGACATCGCCGCCCCGCCCGCGCATCTCCGCCTCACCGGGGCCGTCGGGGCCTTCGGGCCTTCTGGCACCGTCACCACCGAAGGGAACCGGCAGTGAAGACCATCGACGACTTCGTTCTGCTCATCCAGCACGAGATCGGCCTGCCGGTGACCGCCGAGCAGATCGGCGAGGGCCTCGACAGCGTCCCCGGGTGGGACTCCCTGCACCTGCTGACCCTGCTCACCGCCCTTGAGCGGGAGACCGGCCGCAGCGTCTCCATGCCTGACGTGCTGGAGGCCACCACGCTCAGGGACATCTACGATCTGGTCGCGGTGACGGAGACATGACCGGTCCCACCGCGTACGCCCCCCACGGCACCGCCTATCTGATGCCGGGACAGCCGGATCCGGCCGCGGCCCGGATCCGGCTGCTGTGCTTCCACCACGCGGGCGGCGCGGGCTCGTCCTTCGCCACCTGGCAGCAGGCGCTGCCGCCCGACGTGGCAGTGGTGCCGGTGCAGTTGCCCGGCCGGGAACACCGGGCCCGTGAACCCCGCTTCCGCGAGCTGGACCCGCTCGTCGCCGATCTCAACGACCGGCTCGGCGCGCTGCTGGACCTGCCGCACTCCTTCTACGGGCACAGCATGGGCGGCCTGATCGCGCACGCCCTGGCCGCGCACCGTCACGCTCTCGGGCTGCGCCCGCCCGAGCAGTTGATCGTCGGGGCCGTCGCCGCGCCGCATGCTCCCCGGCCGCCCCTGCCGTTCCACGACGTGCCCGACGACGAGCTGATCCACTGGATGATCAGCGTCGGCGGCGTGCCGGAGCTCGTCCTGCGCTACCCCGACTGGGTCGCCAAGGCCGCCGCTCTGCTCCGCGACGACCTGGTGCTCGCCGACAGCCACCGACCCCGGACCGGGGAGCGCCTACCGTGCCCCATCCATGTCCTCACCGGTTCCAGCGACCCACTGCTCAGCGTCGAGCGGGCGGCCGACTGGGACCGGCACACCAGCGCCGGTTGCCGGGTGCATGTGATCAACGGCGGACATTTCTTCACCAGGGAGAACAGCGGGACGGTGACCGGGCTCCTCGGCGGGCTCCTCTCGGGCCGCCCCTGATCAGCCCGAGCGGCCATAGCCAAGGAGTTGACACCACCTGTGAACCGGAACGCCCAGAACGTCACGCACCCCGCGAGCACCGCGAACGAGGCGGCCGCCGCGCACACCGACCACGCCGCGAACGAGGCCAAGCTCGTCGACTATCTGAAGCGGGTGACGGTCGATCTGCACGAGACCCGCCGACGGCTGGGCGAGGCCGAGAACCGGCGCCGGGAACCGATCGCCATCATCGGTATGGCCTGCCGCTTCCCCGGCGGTGCCGACACTCCCGAGGAGCTGTGGAAGCTCGTCGCGGGCGGAGTCGACGCGGTCGGCCCGTTCCCCACCGACCGCGGCTGGGACGTCACGGAGCTCTACGACCCCGACCCCGACGCGGTCGGCAAGTCGTACACACGACAGGGTGGATTCCTCTACGACGCCGCCGACTTCGACAGCACCTTCTTCGGCCTCAGCCCGCGCGAGGCGGCGGCCACCGATCCGCAGCAGCGGCTGCTCCTGGAAACGGCCTGGGAGGCCATCGAGAGCGCCGGGCTCACCCCGGCCGCGCTGCGCTCGACCGCGACGGGCGTCTACGCCGGCATCATGTACGACGACTACGCGTCCCGGCTGAACCCCGCCCCCGACGGCTACGAGGGCTACCTCGGCAGCGGCAGCGCGGGCAGCGTGGCCTCCGGCCGTATCTCGTACACCCTCGGTCTCGAAGGCCCCGCCGTCTCCGTCGACACCGCCTGCTCGTCCTCGCTGACCGCGCTGCACCTGGCGGTGGGCGCGCTGCGCGCGGGCGAGTGCTCGCTGGCCCTGGCGGGCGGGGTCTGCGTGATGTCCACGCCGGGCATCTTCGTCGAGTTCAGCCGACAGCGGGGCATGTCACCGGACGGGCGCTGCAAGGCGTTCTCCGCCGAGGCGGACGGCGCGGGCTGGAGCGAGGGCGCGGGCATGCTGCTCGTCGAGCGGCTCTCGGACGCCCAGCGGCTGGGCCACCCGGTGCTGGCCGTCGTACGCGGCACCGCCGTCAACCAGGACGGTGCCAGCAACGGGCTCACCGCGCCCAACGGCCCCTCCCAGGAACGTGTCATCCGGCAGGCTCTCGCGGACAGCGGGCTCACCGCCGACCGGATCGACGCCGTCGAGGGACACGGTACGGGCACCACGCTCGGTGACCCGATCGAGGCGCAGGCGCTCATCGCCACCTACGGCCAGGACCGCCCGGCCGACCGGCCGTTGTGGCTCGGCTCGCTCAAGTCGAACATCGGGCACGCGCAGGCCGCCGCCGGTGTGGGCGGTGTGATCAAGACGGTGATGGCCATGCGCCACGGTGTGCTGCCACGCAGCCTCTACGCCGCCGATCCGTCGCCGCACGTCGACTGGTCGGCCGGGAACGTGGTGCTGCTGGCCGAGGCCCGGCCGTGGGAACGCGACGGTGACCGGCCTCGCCGGGCCGGGGTCTCGTCGTTCGGGATCAGCGGCACCAACGCGCACGTCATCCTGGAGCAGGCCCCCGAACCGCCCGCCGCTCTGCCCGCCGGGCCGCCGGGCACGCTGCCCTGGCTGCTGTCGGGCCGGTCCCCGGAGGCGGTGCGCGCACAGGCGGCCCGGCTGCTGGAACGTACCGGCGAACGCGAGGACGGTGTCGAGCCGGCGCACCCGGCCGCCGTCGCCCGGGCGCTGGCCACGACGCGAACCGCCTTCGACCACCGCGCCGTTGTCGTCGGCCAGGACCTGGACGCGCTCCGGGCCGGACTGGCGGCACTCGCCTCCGGCGAGAACGCCGCGGGCGTCGTACGGGGCACCGCGGGGCCCGCCGACGCGGCCCGCCCCGCGATCCTCTTCACCGGCCAGGGCTCGCAGCGGCCCGGCATGGGCCGCGGGCTCTACGAGGGGGTGCCGCGCTTCGCCCGTGCCCTCGACGAGACGTTCGCCGCCCTCGATCCACATCTGGAACGCCCGCTGCGCGACATCATGTTCGCCGCTCCCGGCACCCCCGAAGCGGAGCTGCTGCACGACACCGCCTGGACCCAGCCCGCTCTCTTCGCGCTGGAAGTCGCCCTGTACCGGCTCGTGGTGGACGGATGGGGGATCCGCCCGAGCCACCTCATCGGGCACTCCATCGGCGAGATCGCCGCCGCCCACGTCGCCGGGGTCTTCTCCCTCCCCGACGCCGCCGCCCTCGTCGCGGCCCGTGGCCGGCTCATGCGCGAACTCCCGCCGGGCGGAACCATGCTCGCCGTGCAGGCGCCGGAGGACGAACTGCTGCCCCTGCTGGAGAAGCACGACGGGGAGATCGATGTCGCGGCGGTGAACGGGCCCACCGCGACCGTGCTGTCCGGGGACGCCGACGCACTGCGGCGGCTCACCGGGCTGCTGCGCAAGCAGGGCCGCAAGACCAAGCGGCTCCAAGTCAGTCACGCCTTCCACTCACCGTTGATGGACCCGATGCTGGAGGACTTCCGGCGGGTCGCCGCCTCGGTCTCCTACCGCGAGCCGGACCTTCCCGTCGTCTCCAACCTCAGCGGCTCGCTGGCCGGGCCCGGCGAACTGACCGACCCCGACTACTGGGTACGGCACGTGCGGGGTACGGTCCGCTTCCTGGACGGCGTAAGGACCCTGGCCGCGGAGGGCGTCGGCGTCCACCTGGAACTCGGACCCGACGCCGTGCTCACCCCGCTCGCGCAGAGCGCGGCGGCCGACGGATCCGCCACGACGCCGGGTGTGTTCGTCCCCGCGCTGCGGCGCGACCGGACGGAACCCGAGGTCCTGCTGACCGCCGTCGCCCACCTGCACACGGCCGGCACGGCCGTCGACTGGGAGTCCGTACTCGACGGCGCGCCCGCCGGCCATGTCGAACTGCCCACCTACCCGTTCCAACGGCGCCGCCACTGGCTGGACTCCCCCTCGACCCCGGGCAATGGCGCCCGCCCTGCGGGGGGAACGGCCGAGGACGCCTTCTGGGAAGCGATCGCGGAAGCCGACCTCGACACCCTGACGGAAACGCTCGCGCTGGACGCCGACGCGAGCCCCGCGCTGCGGGCCGTGCTGCCCAGGCTGTCCGCCTGGCGGCGCAGCACACGCTGGTGGTACCGCACCGGCTGGGAACCGCTGCCGGACTCCGGGGCACCCGCACTGACCGGCAGTTGGCTGGTGGTCGGCGCGCCCGGGCAGACGGACACCGCCGCCTGGGCCGCCGCGGCCCTGGAACGGGCCGGTGCCAAGGCCTCGGTCGTCGAGGGCGGCGGGGCCGAGGTCGTCGAGACCCTCGGGGAGGGCGGCTTCGACGCCGTACTGTCGCTGCTGCCCGACATCGGCCCCACCCTCGCGCTCCTGCGGGCGACAGGAGAAGCGGCCCCCTCGGCGAAGCTGTGGATCGTGACCAGGGGCGCCGTGTGCGTGGACGGTTCCGACCCGGGCGCCGATCCGGCGCAGGCCCGGCTGTGGGGACTGGGCCAAGCCGTCGCGGAGGAACACCCCCTGCGCTGGGGCGGTTTGATCGACCTGCCGGGCCCCGGGGTGCCGCGTGCCCTCGACGCACGCTGCGCCGACAGGTTCGCCGCCGCGCTCACCGGGAACGACGGCGAGAACCAGGTCGCGGTCCGTTCGTCCGGCAGGCACGCACGGCGGCTGCTGCACACGGCCCTCGCCCCGGCCCCCGACCCGGGCCCCCGGCAGGCGACCGGCACCGTGCTGGTCACCCTCGGCACCGGCGCGGCCGGGACCCTTGCCCTGGAGGCGGCACGCAGTCTGGCACGCGGCGGTGCCCAGCACCTCGTCCTGCTCTGTGCGCCGAGCGCGGATCTCGTCGCCGCGACCCAGGCGGAGGCCGAACTGCTCGCCCTGGGCGTGGATGTGACGGTGGCCGAGCACGACGTCCACGATCTCGGCGCGCTGACCGCGCTCGTGGCAGGGCTGCCGCCGGACCGGCCGCTCACCGCGATCGTCCACGCCAGGGGGACGAGCAGCCGGGCTCCCGTTCCGGTGGACTCGATCGACCCGGTGGCGACCGCCCGTGTTCTCGACGAGGACGGCGCGGCGGCCCTCGTACTCCACGAACTCTCCGGGCGGCCCGCCCAGGACGGCACCGTCGCCACACTGTTCCTGCTGTCCCCCGCGCCCACGGGACCCGGGGCGGCGGGCCGCGCCGTCGACGCCGCCGCGGCGGCCTTCTTCGACGCCCTCGTCCAACGACGTCGCGCCGACGGCCTGCCCGGCAGCTCCGTCACCATCGGTCCGTGGACGGGCGGGGACGACACCCCCGCGTCGCCGGAGACGACGGGTGCCCGCCCGCTCGACCTGCCGCTCGTCACGGGCGCACTCGGCCGGACGGCCGCCCATGACGCTCCGGCGCTCATCGCCGTGGACGCGGACTGGGCGCCGGTCGCCCGGCGTCTCACGGCGGCCGGCCAGGCGGCGCTGCTGCGGCGGCTGCCCGAGGCCGAGCCGTTCGTCACCGGCCGCCCGGCCGGTACGGGCGGGGGCGCCGACACGCAGGGCCCGTCGCTGTCCGCCCCGGGCCTCGACCCGTCGGCGCTGCGACGGCACCTGGCAGAAACGCCCGTCGCCGATCACGAGGGGCTTCTGCTGCACCTGGTCCGCGACCGGACCGCGACCATCCTCGCGCTGGCGGCGGACGAGGCCGTCGGTGTCGGCGAACGCTTCCTCGACATGGGGTTCTCCTCCTTCACCGCGCTGCAGCTGCGCAACGAGCTGAGCACGGTGACCGGGCTCGACCTTCCGGTCACCGCGGTCTTCGACCACCCCACGCCGGCGGATCTCGCCCGGCTGCTCCTCACCGAACTCACCGCCGAACTGTCCCGCTAGCGCGATACCCGGGTCCGAGTCCGAATCCGGACTCGGACCCGGAAAACCCGAGAAGGGCCCCACCGTCACCGTGGGGCCCTTCTCCTTGTGCTGCTGTGCGGGCTGCACCCGCACAGGTCTCACTCCACCGGCGACATGCCCAATTCGTCGTCCAGAGCGTCGAAGAGCTCCTCGTCGGTGGCCGATTCCAGATCGTCCTCCGGGTCGCCGTAGCCGTCGCCGCGTCCCGCGTCCCGCCATGTCCGCAGCAGTTCCGTGAGCCGTGCCCCGACCTCCGCGTGCTGCTCGGGCCCGGTGGCCCCGGCCGCGAGCACCGCCGCCAGCCGGTCGAGTTCCGAGGCCATGGCCCCGGCGACGGGCCGGTCGTCCTTCGGCGCCAGCCGCTCCCCGAGGTACGCGGCGAGCGCGGCAGCCGTCGGATAGTCGAAGGCGAGCGTCGTCGGCAGCCGCAGGCCGACCTCCCCGCCCAGACGGTTGCGCAGCTCGACAGCGGTCAGGGAGTCGAACCCCATGTCCTGGAGGCCCCGGTGGACCTCGACGGCCCGGGCGTCCGGGTGGCCGAGCACGCCTGCCACGGCGGTCCTGACCAGGTCGAGCAGTACCTCCTCCCGTGCGTCGGCCGCGAGCCCGGCGAGCCGGTCCGCCAGCGTCTCCGCGGCGTTCCCGGACAGTCCCAGGGCCCCGGAGACGGTCGTACGGACCGGGGTGCGCACCAGCGCGCGCAGCAGCGGCGGCAGCGATCCGTCGGCCGCCCGGGCCCGGAGCGCGGCGGTGTCCAGCCGGACCGGTACGAGGGCCGGCTCTCCGGCGCCGAGTGCGGCGTCGAGCAGCGCCAGGGCGTCCGCGGTGGCCATCGGCGCGATGCCCGAGCGGGCGAAGCGGGCACGGTCGGCGTCCCGCAGGGCGCCGGTCATGCCGCTGTTCTCGCCCCACAGGCCCCAGCCGAGCGATACGGCCGGCAGTCCCTCGGCACTCCTTCGCTGTGCGAGTGCGTCGAGGAAGGCGTTCGCCGCCGCGTAGTTGGCCTGTCCGGGGGCGCCGACGGTGGCCGCGACGGAGGAGAAGAGCACGAAGGCCGACAGATCCAGGTCCCGGGTGAGTTCGTGCAGATGCCACGCGGCATCGGCCTTCGGACGCAGCACCGTGTCGAACTGTTCGGGGCCGAGCCGGGTGACGACGCCGTCGTCAAGTGCGCCCGCGACATGCACGACGGCTGTCAGCGGACGGTCGGCGGGCACGGTCGCGAGCAGTGCGGCGAGCGCGTCGGGGTCCGCCGCGTCGCAGGCCAGCAGCGTCACTTCGGCCCCCGCCGCCGCCAGTTCGGCGGTCAGCGCGCCCGCTCCGGGTGCGTCGGGCCCACGGCGGCTGGTCAGCAGCAGACGCCGTGCACCGTGCTCGGCGACCAGGTGCCGGGCGACGAGCGCGCCCAGCAGTCCGGTGGCACCCGTGACAAGGACGGTGCCGGCCGGGTCGAGCGACGGAGCGGCGGCCGTTGGGCCGATGTCCCGGGGCACGGTCTCCAGCCTGGGCACATACGCGGTGCCCTCCCGGAGGGCGACCTCGGGCTCGCCGAGCGCCACCGCGGCGTACAGGGAACGCCCGGACGTCTCCTCGCCGTCGAGATCGACCAGCGTGATCCGGCCCGGGTGCTCCGCCTGGGCGCTGCGCACCAGCCCCCGCACGGCGGAGGCCGCGAGGTGGGGTACGTCGTCCGGGAGCACGGCGGCGCCGCCGTGGGTGAGGACGACCAGGTGCGTGTCGGCCAACGCCGTGTCACCGAGCCAGCCTTGCAGCAGCCTCAGCACACCGCCGGTGGCGCTGCGCACCTCGGCGAGCGGGTCGCTTCCCTGACTCACCCCCTGATTCGTAGTGTGCGCGACGTCCGGCAGCTGGGCCGTGTCGATCGCCAGGATGTCGGGCACCGCGTGCCCGGCGACAAGGCCCGAGGTCAGGTCGGCGAGGTCGGTGTACCGGGGCCAGTACCGCTCGTACGTCGACAATGACGCGCCGATCACCGCCCAGAGCTGCCCATCGGGCTGGACCGGTACACCGGCGGGCGGCTCGGTCCAGTCGACCCGGTGGAGCCCACCCCCGGAGATCGCGAGCCGGGCCGCGCGGAGCTGTTCGTCGGGCAGCTCACGAACTGTCAACTCGTCGACGTCCGCGACGAGTCCGCCACCCGCGTCGGTGATCCGGAGACGGTACGTACTGTCGCCGGTGGGCGTGATGCGAACCCGGGCCGCCGCCGCCCCGCTCGCGTACAGGGTGACTCCGCTCCAGGAGAACGGGAGCGTGGGCCGGTCCTCGGCGCTGAGGAGCGCGATGGGACGCATCGCGCTGTCGAGCAACGCCGGGTGGATGAGGTACGCGCCGGCCTCGGCGGCGGTCTCCTCCGGCATGCTCACGTCGGCGTAGATCACCTGTCCCTGCCGCCAGGCGGCCCGCAGCCCCTGGAAGGCGGGGCCGTACTCAAGCC
This sequence comes from Streptomyces sp. NPDC001100, assembly GCF_053598575.1. Taxonomy (NCBI): domain Bacteria; kingdom Bacillati; phylum Actinomycetota; class Actinomycetes; order Kitasatosporales; family Streptomycetaceae; genus Streptomyces; species Streptomyces sp. NPDC001100. The sequence continues at coordinate 2,811 of NZ_JBSFKO010000044.1, read as the reverse complement.
CCGCCCCGGTGAGCCGCTCGTCCAGCTCGCCGATGTCCACGGGGTCCGCGCCGGCCGGCGGCCAGACCAGAAGATCGTCCGCCGGGTCCGGCGCGCCCGGCTCGCGGGACGCCAGCAGACCGCTCGCGTGCCGGGTCCACGGCGTCTCGTCGCCCGGTTCGCCGCCCTCCGGCCGGGTGTGCACGGTGAAGGGGCGGCGGCCGGTGCCGTCGTCCGCCTTCACCGCCACCTGCAGCCGCAGCGCGCCGCGCTCGGGCAGTACCAACGGGGTGTGCAGGGTAAGTTCGTCCACCCGGTCACGGCCCACGCTGTCGCCGGCCCGCAGCGCCAGGTCGAGCAGCGCGGCGCCGGGCATCAGCACACTGCCCGCGACGACATGGTCGGCGAGCCAGGGCTGGGCCGTGATGCCGAGCCGGCCGGTGAGCAGGACACCGCCCTCGTCGGCCATTTCGACGACCGCCCCCAGCAGGGGGTGACCGGCGACGTCCTGCCCGGCGGACAGGGCGTCGGCCACGGGGGCCGGGGCGTCGAGCCAGTAACGGGTGCGCTGGAACGCGTAGGTCGGGAGCAGGGCGAAGGTCTCGGGACGCACGCCACCGACAACGGGCCAGGTGACAGCTGCTCCGCCCGTGTACGCGGCGGCGAGCGCGGTGGTCAGCGTCATCCCTTCAGGACGGCCCGCCCGCAGGACCGCGGCGACCGTCAGGTCTTCGGCGGTGTCGCCCAGCGCGTTGTGGACCATGGCGGTGAGCACCGGGTCGGGGCCGAGTTCGAGGAACGTGGTGACGGATCGCTCACGCAGCGCCCGTACGCCGTCGTGGAACCGCACGCCCGCGCGGATGTGGCGGGTCCAGTAGTCGGGCGACATCAGCTCCTCGGCGGTGGCCACCTGCCCGGTCACGTTCGAGATCACCGGAATGACCGGCGCGTGGAACTCCAGCGTCTCCGCCACGCGTCGGAACTCCTCCAGTACTCCGTCCATGTGCGGGGAGTGGAAGGCATGGCTGACCCGTAGCCGCTTGGTCTTGACCCCCAGCTCCCGGAACCGGTCCGCGACGGTGGACGCCGCCCCGGCGTCGCCGGAGACGACCACGGCGTGCGGTCCGTTGACCGCGGCCAGACTCACCAGGTCCGCGAACTCCTCCAGGTGGGGCAGCACTTCGTCCTCGGCCGCCGCGACGGCGACCATCGCGCCGCCCTCGGGGGCGCTCTGCATCAGCCGGCCCCGCGCCGCGACCAACGCGCACGCGTCCGCCAGTGACAGCACCCCGGCGACATGTGCGGCGGTCAGCTCGCCGATGGAGTGCCCCATCAGGTAGTCGGGAGTGACGCCGAAGGACTCGGCCAGCCGGAACAGGGCCGTTTCGACGGCGAACATCGCCGCCTGGGTGAAGACCGTACGGTCCAGCAACTCCGACTCCGGGCTGTCCGGCGCGGAGAACACTGTCTCGCGCAACGACCGTCCCAGGTGCGGGTCCAGTTGCTCGCACACCGCGTCGAACGCCGCCGCGAAGACAGGGTAGGTCTCGTACAACTCCCGTCCCATACCGGGGCGTTGGCTCCCCTGCCCCGTGAACAGCACCGCTGTGCCACCCGCGTTCACGGCCGTGCCCCGTACGACCCCGGGCACGCTGTCCCCATGGGCCAGGGCCGACAGACCCGTGACGAGATCAGCGCGGTCGGCGCCGATGACGACGGCCCTGTGGTCGAAGGAAGCCCGGTTCGCGGCGAGTACGGCGGCGATGTCGGTGATCGGTGACTGCTCCGCTTCCTCGACCTGGGCCAGCAGCCGTTCGGCCTGCTCCCGCAAGGCCGCCGGAGTGCGGGCGGAAAGCGGCCAGGCGACCGGACCGACCGGCTCAACGATGTCGTCGGTGGCCGTCTCCCCTTCGGGCTCGGGCTGTTCGAGGATGACGTGCGCGTTGGTACCGCTGATCCCGAACGAGGAGACGGCAGCACGGCGCGGACGATCCGCCTCGGGCCACGAACGTTCCTCGTTGAGCAGCGACACCGCACCCGACGACCAGTCGACGTGCGGCGACGGCTCATCGGCGTGCAACGTACGCGGCAGCACACCCTCGCGCATCGCCATGACCATCTTGATGACGCCGCCGACTCCGGCCGCCGCCTGGGCATGTCCGATGTTGGACTTCAGCGAGCCCAGCCATACGGGCTGTTCGGGCGAGTGCTCCTGACCGTAGGTGGCCAGCAGCGCCTGCGCCTCGATCGGGTCGCCCAGCCTGGTGCCGGTCCCGTGCGCCTCGACCGCGTCCACCTCGGCGGCACTCAGCCCGGCGTTGGACAGCGCCTGGCGGATCACCCGCTGCTGCGACGGACCGTTCGGCGCGGTGAGCCCGTTGCTGGCACCGTCCTGATTGACGGCGGAACCGCGCAGCACGGCGAGCACCGGATGGCCATTGCGCCGGGCGTCGGAGAGCCGCTCCAGCAGAAGCATGCCGACGCCCTCGGCCCAGCCGGCGCCGTCGGCCGCAGCGGAGAACGCCTTGCACCGGCCGTCGGGCGCCATACCTCGCTGCCTGCTGAACTCCACGAAGATCCCCGGAGTCGCCATCACCGTGACCCCACCCGCCAACGCCAACGAGCACTCGCCCTGCCGCAACGCCTGCGCCGCGAGATGCAACGCGACCAACGACGACGAGCACGCCGTATCCACCGTCACCGCCGGACCCTCAAAACCGAAGGTGTAAGCCATCCGACCGGACGCGACACTGCCCGCACTGCCGTTGATCATGTAGCCCTCAAGGCCTTCGGGGGCCTGGTGGAGCCGGGAGGCGTAGTCGTCGTACATCA
>NZ_JBSFKO010000043.1:0-91439 GCF_053598575.1 Streptomyces sp. NPDC001100 | reverse complement strand
TCTACCGATCCCGCGCGGTCTGCTCCGCAGACACGCCGCGCCGCCGCTACGCGGCGGGTCCCAGGCCTCGCTCCGCGAGGCCTGTCGCCACTCCGTGGCGAAGATGATCCACTCCGTGGATCAGTAACCGGGGTCGGAGGCATGAAGCGCTGATCGCTCCGCGATCCACACTCCATGCCTCCTCGGCTCTGTTCAAAACTGGCAACTTGCTTGTGAGCTAAGGCTCGTGACGAGTAGTCGTCCGCTCCGCGGCCAACTACTGGCTGGCTAGCAACGGGATGATCGTGCGCTGCACGGCTCCGTGAAACAGGTTCGGGGGAACTGGCGGTGTGGCCGTCCTCCACAGGCCGGCTGGCCTGGTGGACTACTCCCCTATAGGCTTGATGGAAGCAAAAAACTATGGATTATCTGGGATGTTGGTCTCCCCCTCTTCACGAACGAATCGGCACCGGACCGCATCTGAGTCCGCCACATCCCCGAACGTCTTGAGCATTGGGGTCAACGCAGGTCTGGGTATTTGATCGGTACTCTCCCGGCATGGCAGCACTCAACGTGGACTTCTCCGACACGGAGCTCGAAGACCTCCGGGACGCGGCCCGGGAACATGGCATGACACTGAACGCTTTTGTGAAGGCCTCGACGTTCGGTGCGATCGCCCGTCAGCGGAGCCTGAAAACGGCAGCGGCGGAGTTCCGGCGAGTCTTCACGGACCCTGCGCTTGCCGAAGCCATCGAGGCCGCGGGCATCGACGACGACCCGATGGCAGGCACGCAGGGCAGGGTCGTCTGAAGCAGCGGCGGTTTCGGGGGGTGTCTCTGCGCCACCCCGTGCTGGCCCGAGCGGGGCGGGTTCAGCGTGCCTATGCGTCACCCAGCCTCATCCATGACTTGATCCCCAGGCCCCTTCGAGGCCGCTGTCCTGGCGTAGAGCCAGGCGAGGTCGTGCAGTCTGTAGCGTCCAGGATCGAGCGGGGTGAGCAGTCCGGCATCCACCAGGTCCTCAAGGAGGTCCTCCGCGGCATCAACGCCGCAACCGAGCATGCCGCGTGCGGAGTCCAGCGAGATGAACGGGCTGGTGTGCGCACCGAGTGCTCGGAAGGTGTCGGCCTGTTCTGCCTTGAGCTGGCGATAGCTCAGGTCAAGCGTGGCCCGTACGGCCAGATCTCCAGCCCGGAGCTCGTCCAGCCGGTTTCGTCCGTCGGCGAGTTTGGCGGCCAGGACCGCCACGGTCCAGGTGCGCCTGGCGGCAAGGCGGGACGCCGCGATGCGGATCGCCAGGGGCAGGAAGCCGCACGCCTCGACCACGTCGAGGGCCACCGCCTGCTCCCTCTCCACCCGTTCCTCTCCCACGATGCGCGTGAAGAACTGGAGGGCTTCCTCAGGTGACATCACATCCAGGTCCACCATGTGTGCCCCTGCCAGGTCCACCAGTTGTACCCGGCTCGTCACCAGGGCCGCACAGCCCTCTGTCCCGGGCAGCAGCGGACGAACCTGCGCCGCGTCCTTGGCGTTGTCCAGGAGTACCAGCACGCGGCGGCCGTCGAGCACCGACCGGTACAGCGCCGCCCGCTCTTCTAGTGTGTCCGGGATCGCCGAGCCCGCTGTGCCCAGGGCGCGCAGGAACGCGCCCAGTACCGTCTCCGGCTCCGCCGCCCGGTCTTCTGTTCCCCGGAGGTCGGCGTACAGCTGGCCGTCGGGAAAGTGGGCGCGGGCCGCGTGCGCCACATGCACCGCGAGCGTCGTCTTGCCCACACCGCCGATGCCGGCGAGCAGGGAGACCGCCATCATCCGGCCCTCGGCCGAGGCCAGGACGCCTTCGAGCCGTGCCACGAAAGACGCGCGCCCGGTGAAGTCGGCGACGGCTGCCGGGAGTTGGGCGGGTCGCACGACCGGCGTGTGGGGCTCAGGCCTTCCTGCAGGCGGCTCCCTCAGGCCCGGGTCCGCCTGCAGGATCTGCTGCTGCAGTTCCTGCAATCCCGGACGCGGGTCCACTCCCAGCTCTTCCAGCAGCAGGCGTCGCGTGTCCGAGTAGACCGCCAGTGCCTCCGCCTGGCGCCCGCTGCGGTACAGCGCCAGCATCAGCAGTTCCCGCAGTCTCTCGCGCAGGGGGTGCGCCGCTGTCAGGGCGGTGAGTTCGGAGACCACCTCCGCGTGGCAGCCCTGTTCCAGGTCTATGTCCAGGCGGGATTCGAGGAGTTGCAGCCGCCATTCCTCGAGTCGGACCCGCTGCGCCTCCGCGTAGGGGCCCGGCAGTCCCGCCAGCGTCTCGCCGTCCCACAGCGCCAGCGCGCGGCCCAGCGCCTCCCTGGCGCGGCTCAGGTCTCCCGCCGTCCTCGCCCTCCCTGCCTCGGTCGCCAGTTCCTGTGCCGTCGCCAGGTCCAGTGTGTCCTCGCCCGGCGAACGGATCGCGTACCCGCCCGACTCGCTGACCAGGACGTCCGAGCCCAGGACCTTCCGCAGACGCGAGGCGTAGGTCCGTAGCGCCGCCAGTGCCTGTGACGGCGGATCCTCGCCCCACAGTGCGTCGATCAGCTCGGCTGCGGTTGCCGTACGGCCATCCCGCAGCAGCAGCGCGGCCAGCAGGGCCCGTTGCTGGGGGGAGCCCGTGGACAGTGGCTCCTGCCCGCGCCAGGCACGCACCGGCCCGAGCAGGCTGAAACGCAGTCCCGGTGCCCCAGTCCGGGCTGGAGCCCGGACTGGAGGTGCAGCTGGTGCTGTCCGCGGCGCAGGGGGGATCGCCTCGCGGGGGGCATGTCCGAGGACGCGTCTCCATGCGTCGCCCCACAAGCGGTGCTCTGTTTCCGTGACCCCGCAAGCGACCAGGAACCCGATCAGTTGATGCTCGTCGCGCGGCACCGTCTGCCCCTGCACGATGCGGTGAGCGGTGCTGTGCGGCAGCCTTCCCCACTCCCCCGCCCTCAGCTCCATGTCGCGCACCGTGGGCCGGCCGGCCCACGCGTAGAGCTCCTGCAGGCCGGCCTTGAACTTGCCGATGGTGTCGAGATACATCGGACTCGGCGCGGGGCGAACGTTGCCAGACCCGTAGTGCCCGCTTCTGCGGGCCTTTCTCCACAGTTCCATCGCCACATCGACCGGAGCGCCGCAGGCCCGCGCATAGGCCTGGACCGCACGCGCGCTGGGCACGCCGTGTCCTGATGCAGCACGCTGAAGCGTCGTGGCGTGGCATCCTGCCCGGTCCGCCAGTTGGGCGTAGGACCAGCCTCCGGCCGCGCGTTGGGCGCGCAGCCAGTGGGCCAGTTTCTCCAGCGCCCCGTTGGCGGTGGCTATCGGTTTCTCCCTGCGCCCCACGGCCGGTACGCCTACGGTGTCGGGATCGCGTGCGCCATCCGCACGATCAGCGGCCCCAGCCGTTGCCCTGTTCCGCGCAGGGCCAGCAGCGTGCCCGTTGCGATCAGGCCGGCGCCGCTCAGCACCGCCAAGGTCGATGATGTGTCCAGGCCGCTGCCGGCCATCACGCACGCCAGTACGGTGATGACGACGATCACCACGGCATCGGGTGTGGAGAGCCTGTGGTGGGGTGCGCCGTTGACGACGCACCCCACCACGCGAAGTGGGTGGGGCATGTCCTGCCTCCTGATTCGACGCCCGCGCTTGGGCGCGTCGGCGTGTTGCGGGCTCCAGGTACGTCGCTCAACTGGTGTTTGCCGACACCGAGATGAGCGCCTGCATCGTGTCATTGCCCCCTCGTGCCAGGCGAGCCCTCCACGGTCGTTGATGCGCCGGTGTCCACCGTGCGGAGCGTCGGCATCAATCGCCGTTGGCGGAAGTCGTGGCTGTGAGCTGGGGGGAGGCATCGCGGAGCGCCCATGGAAGCAGACCGGTCCGGGGGATAAATGCGGGGCTATCCCACATCGGACCGCGCAGGCGGTCGTCGCCGCCGGGTGCCGGCTCCGCACCATCACTGCGATCACCGACGCCCTGGCCTGGTGATACGTGCTTGGCGGAGGCGGCTGCCGGCAGAGAGGCGGCATGGAGTCCGCGGGTTCATCGAACATTTTGGGCTTCGCGAGAAGCTCTCTTCGTCGGAATCGTCCGGCTACTCCTGAGAGTTGCGGGCTCCACCCATGCGATCAGGAACCAGCGGGCAGGCGTTGCCGCGTCAACCGCACAGGATCGGCGCTCTGACCTGGAGCGCCGATCCTGCATGTCACCCGTGCCCGCCGCTGCGTTGTGGACACGGATCCTTGCACGCCTGTCGGTGGCGTGGGCGGGAGAGGACTCCCGCGCGTGGGGGGCTGGCTTGAGGCCGGCTGCTCCTACTCGGATTCCCGGGTGGCCCAGTCCGCTTGGAGGATCTCTGCCATCAAGCGGTCTTGTTCTTCGGTGAGTTGGCCGGCGTTCCGTTTGGAGCGTACCTTGCACAGCCACGGACCGATCATGATGCGTTCTCCGTCGGCTTCGACCCATTCCCGGGCACCGGGCGGGCGGTTCCAGTGTTCGATGAAGAGCCGGAGGATCTGTGCGGTCTGCTCGAAGGAACGGCGGGACCGCTTCGCGGCGGGTGGGCTCAACGGCCTTGCCGGGGGCAGGGCGGCGACGGCCGGGGTGAGCTGCAGGCGCGCGAGGAGGTCGCGTTGCCCGGGAGCGAGCTGGTTCCAGGTGGAGAACTGGCGATGCAGCCAGCTTCCCGCCTTCACGTCGTCGATGACCGTGTCGCGGCGCAGCGTGGTGGGGCTGTGTCCGGCTTCGATGTGGCGTCGCAGCAGCGTGTATTTGCGGTGCCAGTCGGGGCCGTGCGGGAGGGTCCAGTGGGGGTCGAGGGCGGCGAGCTGGGCATGGCGGTCGGGGTTCAGGCGGTTGTTGCGGGCGAGGGCTCGCTGGCTGACGAGGAACTGGCCGCCGGGTTGGTGCAGGGGGATGGCGAGGTGGCCGTGTTCGGTGTGGAAGGCGGTGACGGTGGTGAGGTGACCTTGCCAGGTCGCTTCGCGGTCGTCCCAGATCATGCCGAGCGTGTCGAGTTCGGCGATCCAGTCCTGAGTGAGGAGGCCTTGTCTGCGGGCGGTGCGCTGGCCGGCGATGAAGGTGCCGAGCCGGTAGCCGTAAGCGTCTTCGTAGTCGGTGGGCACGCGGAGGTGGTGGTGTTCGGCGTGGAAGCGGGTCGCGGCCGCCAGGCCTGCCCGGCGGGGGGCGGAGAGGGTTGCGTTGTCGGCGGGCCAGGCGATCAGGTCCATTGCGCGGGCGATGGTGTCGGGGTCGAGGGTGAAGTCGAAGCGGAAGCGGCGGGCCAGGAGGGTGCGGGTGTTTTGTTCCAGGCGTCGTTTGGCGGTGGTGCGGGGGGCGCGGGCGGCGATGGTCTGGTCGTGGTGGCGCAGGGCTGCGGTGACGAGCCAGAGGGCTTCGTAGGGGGTGCCGAGGAGGTCGGTGGGATCGGCGCCGTGGGGGATGTAGGCGGGGATGACGAGGCTGGCGGTCTTGGTGGTCTGGGTGGGGGGTTTGCGCAGGGCGCGGCCCAGTGCCTGGACGATGCGGCGGACGCTGGCGGTGCGGTCGGCGAAGACGACCGCGTCGACGGCCGGCAGGTCGATCCCCTCCCCCAGTACCTGGGAGTTGGTCAGCACGGCGCGGTCGGCGGTGGCGAAGTCGGTGAGGATGTCGTGGCGCTGGCCGGGGGTGTGGGTGCCGTTGATCGACTGGACCACCAGGTCGCGCGCCCAGGCGGGGCGTTGGTCCTGGGCGAGGGTGCGCAGGGTGTGGGGGAACTGGCGGGCGAAGTCGGTGGCGTCGGCGACCTGTTGGAAGTACACGATCACGTGGTGGAGGTCGTGTTCGGTCATCGCTTTGAGGACCGCCAGGTGCAGTGCGGTGGTGCGGCGCGCGGTCGGGCCGAAGCCGGAGTGCGCCTGGGGGGTGGCCAGTACGGTGCGCAGCTGGGTGTCGGTGATGGTGGGGACGACCAGTTGGTAGTCGGCGAGGACTCCGTCGTCGATGGCGTCCGCGTGGCTGTAGGTGTGCAGGCGGGGGCCGAAGGTTTTGGTGTCCGCCATGGAGGCGACGAGGGCGGGGGTGTCCCAGGCGGGGGCGGTTGAGGCGGTGCGTCTGGGCTGGGGGCGGGTGGTGGGTGCTTCGGTGAGGCGGGGCGGGTCCCATTCGTAGGGGGTGGCGGTGAGGTAGAGGCGGCGGTCGGCGCGGATGCGGGTGTGGTCGTGCAGGACGGTCCAGTCCTTGTCCCAGCTTCCCGCGGTGCGGTGCGCTTCGTCGACGATCAGGAGGTCGAAGGCCGGCACGGGAGCGGGGGTGTGCCGGGTCTGTTCGATTCTCGGGAGGGAGTCGAGCGTGACGAAGACGGTGGCGTGCTCGTGCCGGGTCAGCCAAGTCGCCAGGAACTGCGGGTTGTTGGTGCTGTGGACGGCTGCTCCGGCCAGGACCGGGTGCTTGGCGGCGGCCAGGGAGGAGACGGCCATCATCGGTTCCCGGTGCCCGTCGTTGCGGGCCGTGTGGGCCCACTGGGAGATGAGGTCCAAGCTCGGCACGGCGATGAGCAGGCGCCGGGCGTCAAGAGCCTCGGCGGTCCGCAGCGCGGTGAGTGTTTTGCCGGTGCCGCAGGCCGACACCATGTGTCCGCGGCTGTGTGCGCGTGCCAGGTGACGTGCCGCGCTGTCGACCGCCTGCTGCTGATCCGGGCGCAGTGAGAGCCGGGCAGGGCGGGCGCGGGAGGCGGCGGCGACAGAGATCTCGGCGATCTCGGGGATGGGCTCCTGGGAGGGCATGCGGCAGGTTCTTCAGTGCGCGAGGGAGCGGTGGCCGGCGGGATCCATCGTGTCGTGTCCTTCGCTGAGTGGTGCTGCAGGAGGGCGGGGCGGGCGGTGTGGCCCGTGTCGTGCAACGCTAGGGGATGTCGTGGGGCTGGTCCGGGGTTAGGCGAACAGAGCTTCCACCAGGACCGCTTGGAGCCTTCCGTCTGCTCGGGCGGTCATGACGTCGGCTTCGGAGGGATCCCCGGTGAGGCCGGTGCACAGGACCGCGCAGGACGCGTTGTGGACCATCTTCCACATCGTGTCGGACAGAACGGTGGCGGGGACACGGATGATCGGCGTCTCTTCACGGGTGGGGCCCTCGTAGTAGATGCCCCTGAAGGTGCGGTCCCGGCCGGCGAAGACTGCCTTCCATCTCTGGTGGGCCTCGGGGACGACGTCTGCCTGCCAGGGCGGCCAGATGAAGCGGCTTCGATCGGCGTCGGTCTCCTCCGGGTGGGGGGAGGCCGGGCCGGTGACGGTGCTCAGCACGATCACGATCACGTCGGTGCCCAGAGTGATTTCGTTGACGAGTTCGCTCAGGCGGTTGACCTGTACCTGTGAGGTGGGGAGTGTGACGGAGGTGAGGCCGATGTTGAAGGCGGGCAGCCGGCCGGGTGAGTGGGGCGGTGTCGTCATGATGCGGGAGTGCTCCTGTGGTCTGCTGGCAGGCGGTTCAGGTGGTGCTGTGCCGGTGGCGTGAGGTCCAGCGCATGTCGAGGGCTTCCAGGGCGTCCAGTTGTTCCCGGGAGAGGGTTTGCGGAGCTCGCCGTTTTTCGGCGAGCCACCTTCCCAGGCCGAATTGGGGGCCGTCCTCGCAGATGTAGGTGGAGGGAACGTCGAGGTGATGGTGGCGGCGACGGTAGGCGTAGGCGGCCTGCAGTCCGCGGGCGAAGGCCCGTTGGGAGGTGCTGCGGGGACGGCGCAGCAGGAGGGCCAGGGGGTGCTCGATGGGAAGGTCGCCCAGGAGGTGGTGCTGGTAGGGCTCGAGTCGGGCGAGGTTGTCGATCTGCTCGGCCAGCCAGCGGGTGAGCGGCGGTGCGGTGCCGGTGGGTTGGTGTGGGTCGGGGAAGACCAGGGTGTTGTCGCGCGCGGCCGCGTGAGCGCGGGCGTAGGTGCGTTTCCATTCGGCTTCGCCTTTGGCGTTCCACCAGGGGTAGATCTCGTTCAGGGCCCGTTGGTAGCAGTAGGGCAGGCGGCGGGTGGTGACCTCCTTTCGGCGGTCGGCGAGCCAGCGGCCCAGGTGCAGGCCTTGGTGGTGTTCGGCCCACCGGGGGGCGAGGTGTCCGTGGCGGGTGGCGTAGTCGCGGGCGATGAGGAGTTTGCGCTCGATGCTGTGCGGGGGGTGTTCCCAGATCATGTCGAGCGTGTCCAGTGCTGCGATGCGTTCGGGCAGGAGCAGGCCGTTCTTGCGCATGGAGCGCTGCACTCCGGTCCACCAGCCGAGGTGGAAACGGCCGTGGAGGTGGAGGCTGGGGACGTCGAGGTGGCCGTGGTGGGCGTGGAAGTCGGTGGCGATTTCGAAGGCGGCCTCCCATAGCCGGTTGGGGGCCATGACGTCGTTCAGATCGAGGACGGGGATGATCTCGTCGGCGCGCTCCGGGGGCGGGGCGATCTGGGGTCCGGCGGGGTCGGCCGGGTACCGGAAGTGGTCGACGAGGTGGAAGGTGTGCTCGTCGTAGACGTCGAGGTCGATGAGGACCCGGTAGATCAGGTGGAAGGCGGTCTTCTTGACGGCCTCCGCGAGGGTTTCGCCGGGGGCCATGTAGATGGGGATGACGATGGTGGAGATCTTGCCGTCGCCGGGGGTCTGGCGCAGGGCGCGTCCGATGGACTGGATGATGTCGATGCTGCTGGTCTTGGGATGGGCGAAGAGCAGGGAGTCGATGGCGGGGATGTCGACGCCTTCGGAGCAGCAGCGGCAGTTGGTCAGGACGGCCCGGCGCGGCGGCTGCTGTGAGGCGGGGGTGTTGAGAGGGGTGTCGGCGAAGGCCGTGTAGTTCTTGTGGCGTTCGAAGGAGTTCTGCCGGGAGCTGACGGTGCCGACCTGCAGCGGGGTGCGGTAGGCGGGGGGCATGAGGGCCGCGGTCTGGTGGAGTGTTTCGGCGCAGACTTCCGCCGCGTCGATGCAGGGGTGGAAGGTCAGGGTGCGGCGCAGGTCGTAGCGGTGCTGGGCGACCAGCAGGGCGACTTGGGCGGCGGCGGCACGCAGTGCTTCGCCGCTCCAGGTGTTCGCGGGGAGCCGGTTCAGCAGGCCGCGCAGGTCTTCGTCTTTGATGATGACGCCGGCGATGCGGTAGTCGGCCAGGAGCCCCTCGTCGATCGCTTCTCTCAGGGAGATGCGGTAGACGACGGGCCCGTAGATGCTCACGTCGTCCATGGAGGCGATGACGGTGTGGGGGCTGATGCCTTTGTCGCGGGCCTTCTTCTCGTCGAAGACGCGGGGCGTCGCGGTCATGTAGAGGCGGTGGCGGGCGGGCAGCTTGTCGTCGTGGTGGATGCGGGCCCAGGGTTTGTCGTAGTCACCGGCGGTGCGGTGGGCTTCGTCGGCGACCACGACGTCCCAGCGGGGCAGGTGGAAGTCGCGGTGGGCTTCGACGACCTTGTCCAGGGAGTCGTAGGTGCAGAACACGTTGAGCGGTCCCTGGGCGTCGGCGGCCTGCTGGGCCAGGTCGTCGGCGGTGTCGACCATGGTGAGGACGCCGTCCAGGTACGGGTCCGCTGGCTGGGGTGAGGAACACACGCCGAGGTAGCGGCCGGGGCGTCCTTCGCTGTGCCATTTCGCGGCGGTCTGCTCCAGGAGCCGCAGAGAGGGGACTGCCACCAGGGAAGCGCCTTGCGGGGCGGTTTCCTGGACGATGTGCAGGGCCACCAGGGTCTTTCCGGTGCCGGTGGCCATGTAGACGCTGACGCGGCGGTAGCCCTCGATGAAGCTGCTGACGGAGGTGTCGACGGCGATTTGCTGGCGGCCGCGCAGGCGGGTCTTCAGGCGGGTGCCGGCCGTGGGAGCGGTCGCAGCCGGGCGGAGGCGCGTCGTCGTGGCCATGGTCCTCCCCCGGTGACGGTGTACACGAGCACCTGGTTGACAGGGTGGAAGGGGTGCGCGAGGCCGTGGTGGGGCGTTCGCCAGGGTTCACCCGAACGAGTGCTGGTGTACTTGACCGCCTGCCGGCGGGCCGCTCACGGTTGCGGTGGCGGCGGTTTCGGCGGAAGGACGGCGGTGCTGGACGATCCGGGTCTGTACGGGCCTCGCAGGCCGCTGCCGCTGCGTGTGCCCCCGGTGCCGGGTGAGTCGACGGGATCGTTCGTGAACCGGCTTGCCCACGCCAACGGCCTGGGCCTGGCTGCTTTCCTGGACCGGGTCGGGCAGGGCGAGGCGTCCGCGGACCCTGGGCGGGTGGAGAAGTACCCGCAGTGCACCGAGATGTACGTGAACGAGGCGGGGCTGCGCTATCTGGCTGTCCTGGCTGACCAACCGCCTCTTGTTCTGCAGCAGGATCTGCCCAGTCTGGGCGCAGATCGGATACCGGCAGGCCAGGAGGAGGAAACAGCGGAGTGGAGGTGGCCCTGGGAACCGCTGTCGGGGCACCTCGTGCGGTACTGCCCGCTGTGCGGTGATGACCTGGACGTCGGCGAGGCGGTGCGGCTGATGTCGCCGGACAGCTGGCAGGTGTGTCTGCGGCACGGTTACTGGTCGGACGACTCCCGCGGCCGTGGTCCGGACTTCGTGCACCTGGCCGAACTGCCCGAGACGATGGCGGCGCACCGCCTGCGGCAGCAGTTGGCCGCGTGCTGGGGGCCGGCGGGTGAGGAGTTGTTCGCCGATGCCTTCCAGGTCGCGGTGCACTGGTGGACACGGATGCCGGACACCGTGTGCTGGGTGCAGCGGGCCTGGACAGCTGGGCTGGACGCGCGGGAGATGAGGGCGGCCCCGCTGGTGATCTACCCGGAGGCGGCGCAGCTCGCGGGCGCCATGCGGGACTTCGAACGCGCGGGGCAGCGGGATGCCGCCGGCCGGACCCGATGGCTCGCGGGCGTGGAGCAGTTGATGGCCGGGTGGGGAGTGGACGTGGCGGAAGGACGGCAGCCGCTGCTGGTGTGGCTGGGGCGCCACCGTATGGAGGTGCCCGCTCCGTCCCGTCCGGCGGGCCGGCGTCACCTCACACTGGCACCGGGGCACCAGCGGATCGCGTCCCGGGCCGGTTCGGTGAGCCAACGCTCGTGTCTGACCTGGCAGTTGGGCATGGCGGCTGCCGACATGTAGGCCTCATACGGGTGGAGGAACAGGAGCGGCGCAAGGCTCGTCGCGGGTACGCGAACTGAGGCGCAGCGATGGCGCTCACCGGGCCATGACCGTTGTCGCGTCAAGGACTGTGCCGATGTTCCCTGGGGCCGGATGTATCCCCACCTGACGATCGGGCGTCGGGCGCCGTGATGCCTGGCGCCCGAGCCCTGGAAGGGTCCGGGCGCCGGGACCGGCTGCTTACCTCATCCCCCCAAAGAGATCTGGCGCAGAAGCCCCCGGTCCTCAACGGGGTAACAGCGGTTGGCCCGCTCCCCCGGGGTGAAGGACTTCAGCGCCTTGGCCTGCCGGAGTTCAGCGATCGCCTTCTCCACGGTTGCCCGCCCCAGGCAAAGGGCATCGGCGATGTCGGCCTGGCTGGGCCCCGAGGCAACCAGTTCCTCGGCGGTCGTCATCACCAAAACCCCGTCCTCCCTGGTCTTTATCACGTTCCTCCGGGTGGGCTCCGCCAGGTAGTTCAGCACCGCGGCGACCCGGGCGACCGGGGCCGCCCGGCTCGCCGTGTACAACCGTTCCGTCAGGGTGTGCCGTTTGGCCGCCATGCGCGCGAGCATCAACGCGATCGCGGGGTCGGTCGTCGCCAGCGAGGTCAACTTGGAGTTGGGGACCTCGATGAACAGACACGACGACAAGGTCGTTCCCGAGACCATCTCCTCGGCCGTCTTCTCCGGCATCAACTCGTCGTACGTGCTGGGGAAGAAGGCGGTGTTGGTGACGCTTTCAAAGAGCATCACCTCCCGCCACAGGCGGGCCTTGCCCGACGGCACGAGTTCTGTCACACGTCCGTCGACGAGGAAGTAGGCCGCCCTCGCAACCGTGAGTGTCATAGTGCGGTTGCGGCTGCGCCTACGCAGCCGGGAGGCTTCCGCGAGGGCCTCCACGGAGTCGGACGGCAGACCGTGCAGACCGAAGAAGTCGGCGATGGCCCTGGACTCTCTCGCCTTCCGGCTGGCGATGACGCTGGTCATGGTCACTTCCCCGCGGCGGGCGAAGGAGCTGCCGAGCCGGGTACCGCCGCCCCTGAGTCCGGCGGGACCGTCGGCGACACACTCGTGACCGGTGCGGCCGGAGCGACGACTTCGGCCGGCGGAGCGGCCGACGACTCGGCCAGGATGCGTACGACAGGCACCAGCGCCCCGATGAGGGCGGCGAATGCCACGAGGACAGAGGCGATCCGGGCGGGCCTGGTCTCAAGGCGCCGCACGGCGTAACAGGCAGCGGCCAGCACGATCCCGAAGATCAGGATGACCGCGACGTAGACGTCGTTGAACACACTTTTCTCTTTCGAATGGCGGTCGAGCTTCGAGCAATTGTCCGAAGCTCGACCGCGTTTCTTTTTGGGAGAACTCGCTCTGACCAGTGACGTTGCGACCGCGGCTAACAGTCAGTCACTGGACCGTCGTGAATCTTACGCCATCGGGGTGACCTGCAGACAATTAGTGCTGCCGGGAGGGATTTTCCCAGTAACAGCACCTGATGCGACGTCAGGAGCCAAAGTCCATATAGCTCCTGACGGCCCGCATATGGAATGAAGGGTGCCGATTTCCCGGGGCGCTGAAAGACCGTCACCGCCACGCCCCGAAGCCGCTGCAGACAAGGAAGGCCCCGCCCAATCCTGGGCGGGGCCTTCCCGTACGGCATCATCGGCGAAACCGCGGAAGAGGTTGGGCCGGGGCCTTGCCAGGGGAGCCACCCCTGGCGGACCACCGGCCGGTGCTGAGCGAGGGCTCCCAAAAGCCGTGTGTTCAGCAAGGACAATGAAACACCATGTGAGGTTGTGAAAATACCTCGCAGGAGGGATTTTACTCTATACCGAGGTAAGAACCACTCCTGTCAGGGGTTTTCCCTCTGCTTTCCGGGTTCCCACACATCTTTTGGCGGGCGTGGTTCGAATAATCCGACCTTTGAGTGCACTCCCCGCCCTTGAAGGTATGCCCTATGACGGAGCGAAGGGAACGGCCGGAAGCAGAGTTGCTGCGGCTGACACGCCACCACGTTCCTGCGGGGGACCGGGAATTCCGTCTGCCGGCATGCTGCTCCACCGCTGAGGCGGCGCCCCGTACGACGGGCGCCTGCTGGCTGATGGCAGAGCATCCCAGCCAGTCATTTCGGTGACGCCTGCGAAGTCGTCACGCATCTGGACATCACGGGCCTGGGAAGCAGCGACCTCACGACCCCTAGCACGCCACCTCTTCAGTTCAGAGAAGACCTCTGGGTTATGAGTCCAGCGAGTTGCTCCGCGCCGCGCCGGTGAACACGACCGTACGCCCCAGCGGCAGGCGGTGAAGACCATGCGGCTTCTACGCGGCGAAGCCGATGTTGGTGACGTACTCGTACTGGCCCCACTGGGAGCCGAGGTCGGGCAGGACGTCTGCGGTCCAGGCGTCGTCCAGGCCCTGGTGGTCGCCGGCCGCCCAGGACGCGACGATCCTGTCCCAGCGGCGCACGTTCATCGACCGGTGTTCCACCACCCGCTGGAGCGGGCGCGCCACGCCGGCCTGGTCCAAGGGATGGATCTCCACCCGGGTGCCGCGGCCTTCGCGGTTGAGGCGGGCGGTGAGGTGGCGGGCGACGTTGCGGCGCCGCACCGCCCGGTATGCGGCGTCGATGCGTTCCAGGTTGGTCTTCGAGGGGCGGCGTGTGCCCTGTTTCCAGGCCTTCAGTGTCCGGTCGCTGACGGTCAGTCCGGCGTCCTTGGCGGCCTGCCAGGTCCTGTCCGACGTGGTCAGGTAGTGCAGGCGTGCCATCAGGCCCCGCCTGGCGGTCACCGGGGTGGCGATGCCGCCGGCGAGCCGGTCGAGCTGGCGGGCGACCGCGTCGCTGCCCTTGATCCCGCTCGCGCCGAATTTCCCGAAGTCGATGTTCTTCTCCGGCATCTACTGCTCCTGCCCCGTGTCGGCCTCGGTGTCGGTTCCGGCGGTGTAGGTGTCCTTGACCTTGACCTCGGTAACCGAGCGGCCTTCAGGGAAGACACGGCGCCAGTCTCCGGTGACGTGGAGCTCGTCGGTGCCCATCGCCCGTACGACGGGCAGTCCCGCCTCGTGGGCCTTGAGCGCCTTCATCCAGAGGTTGGCGAAGGCCTGGGAGCGGATGATGTGCATCCAGTCCGGGCGGTAGAGCTCCCGGTTGTAGTTCGACTCCCCCATCGTGGACACGAACTTGGAGTACATCGCCTTCACGTACTCCAGTGTCAGCTCGTCGCCGTCGGCGATCGCGGTGTCACGAGCGTCCTTGAGGGCGATCCGGAACTTCTCCAGGAGGTTCTCGGTGGCGCCCGAGGTGTACGACTCGTGGATCTCGGGCGGCTCGCACAGGCCATGCTGCGGGCCGGACAGGCGCAGCAGCAGGCGCAGGGTCGGTTCGGTGACCCACAGGGGTCCTGGTTCCTCGCGCTGGCCGATCGGGTTGGGCAATACCGCGTCGTGCTCCCAGGCGGGCGGGGTGATCAGGTGGACTCCGGCGCGGCGCCGGTCGTGTGCGAAGCCCGTGGAGTGCTCCAACTGGCCGAGCGGGAGATGGGTCTTGAGGGCCGAGAGGTAGGCGCCGTTGATGTCGAGTGCGGTCACCTCGTGCCGGCCGGGCGGGAGCGCGGCACGGGTCCATTTGGGGCGGGCCTCCCAGATCTGGTCGGCTCCCCGGGAAGTCTGTTTCCTGAGGATGTCGGGGATCCACGGATGGGCGATCACGTCGTAGCGGGCACCCTTGCGGGTCTCGTCCAGCAGGCGCATCGCGTCCGGGATGGCCCGCTTCAGCAACGCGGCGCTCGCGGCTTCGACATCGCCTTGGTGCTCGGCGAGCGCGGCGTGCACCGCTTCGTGGATCAAGTCGGCCGGCCCTGACGGCTCCTGGAACGCGCGCCCGCTCGGGGCCGCACCTTTCCCGCCGGCCGGGCGGGGCGGGCGTGCTGTGCGCGGCTCCTGGGCCTGGGCAGATGGCGTGGCGGGCGCGGATTTCGGGTTTTCGCCAGGGGCCGCCTGGCAGTCGGAGGGGTCCAGGTGCTGAGCGAACCCCGCCACGCATTGTTCGGCGGGACGGCCGCACAGCACACACGGCTCGGGCACGGCGAGCAGCTCCACCTCGTCCTGGCCGACTTCCGGCGAAGACGTAGAAGTGACGGCCGCCGCGGCAGCGCCTGACGCCGTGGGCTGCTCCTCGGCCAGCTCCACCGTGGTCTCAGTCTCAGTCTCAGTCTCGGTCGCGGTCTCGGTGGCGAGCTTGGCGTTCAGCCCGTCCAGCAGGTATGCGTACTTGGCCCGGACCTCGCCGGCCGGGTCCCGGCCGCTCTCCCATCCGCTGAGGGTGGACGGGCTCACGCCGAGCGCACGTGCCACCTGGGCCTTGGACAGCCGGGCCCGTTCCCGCAGCTCGCGGCGCACCTGGCAGGGCGGAAGTTGGACCTGCGGGCCGACGGCGTCGAGCAGCGAGTCGATCGCGTCGAAGTCGCTCACCGGCTCGTCCCCTTCGCCTCGACCTGCGCGGAACGGCGCCGGTCGGCGGGCAGCACCTCGCACGCTCTGGTCGGACCCGCCAGCAGGTCCAGCGCGCCGATGCCGTAGTGCTCGGCCAGGACATCAACGTCGCGCAGGCTCCACGAAACGGCACCCGACTGTCGGCGCGACACCTGCGTCTGCGTCAGTCCCAGCACCCCCGCAACCGACCGTTGCGAGTCACCCGTCACCTGCATCAGTGCGGCCACCGTCAGCCGCAACGACTCCTCCAAGGCCAATCCCATACTCCTACACTACCCGATTCGATGCAACTTTCGCATGAAAATTAGCTGATTGCTATCAACGATGCGTAGGGGGCTTCACCTGCTCACGTGTGAGCTAAGGGCCCTCGCTATAGCGGTCTCTCGCCCGGCCAGCGAGACCAGCAATGGGGGGCCGCTTTACTCACGCGGAAGCCGGCGGGCCGCGCGTCGGACGTCCCGCCTCGCCTGGCGTGCCTCTTCAACCGCCCGATCGGACAGGCACCGCGGGCACACGAGGTCCAGGACGCGCGCAGGTGCCCAAAGCGCAGCGACCACAGAGGCGTTGCCGGCGTGGGCGGCCAAGAGGAATGCCATCTGCGCCTGGTGGCCAGTCGGGAACCGTGCGGCGGACTCGGCCTGCTCTTCCGGGTGGAGGAAGGCGTCGTGGCGCTCTCAGCGCAGCGCCTTCCTATTGTTGCGGGAGATGCCCGGCGAGCTGGTGTTCATGGCTTCAGGAGCCTGCCCGGGGTCATCTGTGGACAGAGGACGGCCGGTGGGCCGTTCCCATGGGGCGGGTGACAGGGTTTCCGGCGCGTCACCCGGGCTGATGCTGGGTGGCTGTCCGCATGGTGCACAGGTTGGCGTCCGGGTTACGCCTGTGCCGTTGTGGCGCGATGATGAAGTTGCGGTGCGGCAGAGGTGGCCGCGCATACAGCCCTCTCACGTTTGCGGAGTCACCCGTGTACGAGACTGCGAGAGCCGCTCTGCAGGAGCTCGAGAACGATCAGGTCTTCGAGCGGGTGGCGCTGCATGTGCTGCGGGTCCGTTTTCCGCAACTGCGGATCACCAGTTCCACCGGCGATCTGGGCCGGGACGCGTTCGGCCGTCCCTTGTTCGGCGAGAACGACCAAGTCGTGCTGTGGGCGAGTCTGCAGCAGCGGTGGACGGACAAGCTGAAGTCCGAGTTGGTGAAGAACGCCAAGCACAGCAGGCGGGCCAAAGCGATCTACGTGATGAACCGCTCGACCAACGAGATCACCAAGGAGAGGTGGAGAAAGAAGGCACACACGGAGTACGGCGTTGAGATGGAGATCGTCACTCTGGCTGAACTGGTCACCGAACTGGAGACAGACGGCCTGCGGTGGGTGGCCGAGCTCGAGCTCGGTGTACGTCCGCGGGCTCCGCGCAGGCTGTCGACGTGGGCGCAGTACATCGACGCCCTGTCCGTGTCGGTGCCCGGGATGACCGCGCCCTTGGTGGGACGCGAGGCGGAGATGCAGGCGCTCGGAGCGGCATTGGCTGACAGGAGTCCGGCGGCGCGGGTCGTGGTGGTGGAGGGTGCGGGTGGGGTCGGAAAGACCCGTCTGGCGATCGAGGCGTCGCGGTCGGTGTCGGCGGTGCTCGTCGCGCCCACGGGTGTGTCGTTGGAGGCCGGCGCGTTCGCCGAAGCGCCGGTCGATGCTCCCCTGGTTGTTCTCATTGACGATGCCGACCGTGCCCCGGATCTGAGCGGTCTTCCCGCGCTCCTGCACGACGGCCGTTTCGGCCGCGTGCGTCTTGTCCTGACGGTGCGGCCCGGCCGTCACCTGGGGGTGCTGCAGCGCTGGAACATCGAGCGCTGGGGCGGTGCTGTCGTCCCGCTTCGTTCCCTGGACAGAGGAGGCATCGACGCGCTTGTCACAGGGCGGGGGATCCTGAATCCGGCCTTCCGTGAAACCGTCATCAATCTGGCTCAGGGCAACCCGCTCATCGCTCATGCGGCCTGTGAAGCGGGGCTTGCCGCAAGCCGGTTCGACTGGCCGAGCGCGGCCGATCTGCTGCGGGTCACCGTAGGGAGGCGCCTGCCGGCCGACGACCCCGCACAGGAGCACCGGGCCGCGGCGGTGGCGCTGGCGGTGCTGGGCACGGTCACCAGTGGGGAGGAACTCGCCGTGCTGGCTGGTGCGGTGTCGACGCTTCCGCCGGAGCCGCACCGGTTGTCCGTCCTGCTGAATGAGCTGGCCGATGCCGGGCTGGCCGATTCTTCGCCGTACTCGGTGCGCCCTGCCCTGCTTGCCCCGGTTCTCCTCGCCGACGCGCTCGATCCTCACGCCCGGGTCCGGCTGGACGTGGACCGGGTGCTGCAAGCGGTAGTGGGGATGGCCGGGCTCGAGCTGAACGGGCAGCCCGTCACGTCCGCTGGCCGGCACCTGGAATTCGGGGCGTCCCGGCTCGGTCCTAAGCTGAACGTCCTGGCCCAGGCAGCACACGACCGGGCAGACCATGTCGTAGGTGCCCGGCTGGCTGCGGCTGTCCGCGCGTTGCTGCCGTCCGAGGCGCATCTGGGCGAGTGGGCGGCTGTGGTCGGCCTGGCCGGTGAAGTGGCCGTGGCCGCCCCCACTATCCTCGCGGACCTGCACGAGACGCTGGTGAAGCGGTGGCCGCCGGATCCTGCACCCCGCTTGCTGGACGGCGGAGACCCGGTTGCCCACTACCGGTACGGTCTGCAGCACTTGGGCGAGCGGTTCGCTCAGCTCGCCCACCGCATCGCGCTCGATGCGGTACCCAGTCCGGTCAGCCTGTTGCTCGATGTGGCCTGGTTGATGGAACCGGCCCTCCACGTGGAAACCTCTGACCGGCGCGAGGGGGTTCTGCGTGCCATCGGGCAGTGGTGCTCCGCGCCGGCCCAAGCCCTGCCGCAGCAGTTTGACGCACTGTTCGAGCGGCGTCGCGAGGTCCTGCGGGTCATCGCCCAGTGGCACCGGGACCGGGCTGCCTACCCTCCGCAGGAGCTGGAGGCCGGGGAGAGTGCCATCCGTGGCCCCCTCGGCCTCGCACGCGTGCTTGTAGGAGCCCTCCAGCCGCTGCTACGCGTGACCGTGGAAAGCACTGGCGGCACACCCGAGTCAGCGAGCGCTATCTCCCTGCACGCCACTGTGCTGCCTGACCGCCCCGAAACCCTCACCCTGCTGCGCGAGGCGCTCACGCTGCTCGCCCCGCTGCTGGACGAACCCACAATGCGCAGTGGTGAAGGCTTGCCCGTACTGCACACGCTCGTCTCCCTGCCCGGTCAGTTGCGTGGCGAAGGAGCGCGGCCGATGGCGTTCTCCGGCGTGCCCCTGGCCAGCCATGCGGTCGCCGTATTGGACATCGCGGCGGGAGAGTTCACTGAGCAGATCGCGGCCCGGTGGGACTCGCTTCCTTTGGCGGTGAGGCGCAGCGCAGCCCAGGCCGTGCTGGGACCTCATCCACGGCCTCGTTCCCTCGCCGGAGCGGCCGAAGCCGGGGATGCGGTGGCAGTCGTAGCACTCGCGGACACCCGGCTTGGCCGTCTCCTTGTGCTGCAGCCGCTGCACAGCCGCACTCCCTGGCGTGAGGCGCTTGAAGATCAGCAGCGCGCCGCACAGCAACTGGGCAGCGAGATGGATCTGCCGGAGGCGCTCCGCCTGCTGGAGGAGACCGGCCCGAATGTCACGGGCGTAGCGGTCAGCGCGCTTCCTGCCTTCGCCCGAGCCGTCGGAGCTGCGGCCCCGGATCCCCAGCCGGCGTTCGAGCGGATAGCCCAGGCGCCGGTGGCCGGTGAAGATGCTCTGCTGGCGGGACTCGCACAGCATCACACCGATGCCGTGTGGTCGTGGATGGAGGAACGGGTGGGCGATCCGCGTCTGGCCGCTGCGGCGCTGTCCTTCGCCCACGAGCACCCAGGGCGCGAGCCCCGCCTGTTCGACTTGATCCTGCAGGCCGCCTCCGCTGCCTCGGCGGCAGGGGGTGAGGGCGCGGTCCGCTTGGCAGGGAACCTGACGTGGCATTTGGTCGCGTGCAATCAGCCGCTCGCGCAACGCATGGCCGTCCTTGCCTTGCTGACGGAGCAGTGCCCTGCCACGGCTCTTCCCACCACGCTCGAGGTGATCGGTTTCTTGCTCCAGGAAGCGCGGAAAAGCAGCCTTCGCATCGATACCATCGTCGCCGCGAAGTACGCGGATGGGCTGCGCCGCCGGTTCAGCGAGTCCGATCAGATTGCCGCGACCGTCGATTTCGACGAGGACACGGCCTACGGCGCCGCTGAGATCGCCTCCTCCCTGCCCGAGGAGTTCGCCGCCGTCGTATCCGGGCAACTGCTGGCCGTCGACGGCAGATCCGGCCTCCCGCTCGCCTGGAAGCGGTCACTCGAGAAGCTCCCTCCGTCGGCGCGCGAACGGCTCATCCTCGCCTTCCAACAGAGGATGGACGAAGCCCGCGCTGCGGCGGGAGTCAGTGCCCGTGTCGATCTGACGGCCGCCGGGGTTCTGACGGTGCTCGGTAACGGAACGACGGCCTGGGCCGACATCCTGCGGCAGTGGGCGTCCGGGGCACCAGCCCAGCGTCGGCAGGCCGCGGCCGCCGTCCAGCACTCATGGCAGGATCCGCTGTGGGCAGAGATCATCTCGGTGCTTCTGTCCGCAGGCGTCGACGCAGCCACTAAAGACGCCCTGTTGGCGGGTGTCGTCCTGCCCGGTACGACAATCGATCTTCCTGATGCACTTCAGCCTCGCCGGGAGGCATTGTCCCCGCTGCTCACAGACCCGACCGCTGCTGTCCGCGCTTTCGCCGCCGACGCCCTGCACAGCCTCGACGTCCTCGAAGAGGAAGAGCGTCGGCGGGAAGCCGACTTCGCCCGCGGATACCGCACCTGAACCATCCCGGGTCGGTGCGGTCTTGCTCCCGCCTGTAGCTGTCGCGCACCGCCGCTCCGCCCTGCACTCCTCCAGGGCGTGATCACTGCAGCGACCGAGAACTGGCCAGGGCTCCTTCCGGGTGCTCGTCGATCCAGGACAGGCCTCCCAGGTCGAGGCGTCGGCGGGTGCGGGTGACGGCGACGTAGGCGAGGCGGGCTTCGGCGTCATCGACGGGGTCGGGGGCGGGCGCCGGTGTGCTTCCTGTCTGGTCGTTGGCGGTGTCGTTCGAGGAGCGGGCGAAGTCGTCGGCGATGAGGACACGGGGCCATTCGCGTCCCTTGGCTTTGTGGGCGGTGGAGACGGTGACGTGTGCGTGCGGTTCGGGGGCGAGCTGGGTGATGGCGGCGAGGATGGCGTCGGTGCCGTGGGTGTCGACGAGGTTGACCAGGGGCTGCAGGTCCCGGCCCGCGGGATCGTGGGCGGCGTAGTCCTGCAGGTCGCCCCAGCACGGGAAGAGGAGCAGTTCGGGATGGTGGGTGCGGCGGCCTTCTTTGAGGTCGCGGGCCGCGAGGGCCAGGGCGTGCAAGCTGTCTCCTCCCCCGGTCAGAGCGACCCGGTGTCCGGCGGCCATGTGGGCCATGACCTGGGCCATGGCGCCGACGTTGGTGCGGCACAGGACGGCGTCCGGCTGGGTGACGGGGCCGAGTTCGGTGGGTACGGCCGGGGTGCCGGTGAGGCGGATCGGGGCGTCGGCCAGGCGCAGCCAGCGGTTGGCTTCGGCGGCGAGGTCGGGGCCGAAGCGGAAGGACTGGGACAGAGCGAGCGGGATGCCGTCGAAGCCGGTCATGATGTCTTTGGCGCCGCGCCATTGGTAGATGGCCTGGGCGGAGTCGCCGACCATGACCAGCTGGGCGTGGTCGCGCTGGGTGAGGAAAATCTGTTCGACGACGGGGTTGGTGTCCTGGGCTTCGTCCAGGAGCAGGAAGTCGGCGTCGATTCGCGGCCGGGTGAGGGCCCAGATCTTCAGGTAGTGGTCGTGCTCGAAGCGGACCGCGCCGTCGTCGGGATGCTGCAGGTCGGCCCAGGCTTTGCGGGCGAACGGCACGATGTGGGCGGCGAGTTGGGTGTGGTGGTCTGAGGCGTCCAGGCCGCGCAGGCGGGGCACATGGTGGCGGGCGATGGCCTCGTCCGCGGTGTGGCAGAAGCGGGTGACGGTGCGCAGGGTGGCGTTGGAGAGGGCTCGTTGTGTCACTTCGCGGTCGCCGATGCGGACGGCTTTGGTGATGCCGAGGGCTTGTCCGGTCTGCCAGGCCGGGCGGCGCGGGGCGCCCAGGCGGCGGGCGTAGCGGTGGCCGACGGCGGCGTAGGCCAGGGCGTGGGCGGTCTTGCACTGGACGGTGTCGGGGAAGCGGGTGCGGGCGTCCTGGGCGATGGCCCGGTTGTAGGCGAGATAGCGGCCGCGGCGCCGGGTGGCGTGGGCGAGGAGGGCCAGGGTGGTGGTCTTGCCCGTGCCTGCGCCGGCCTGCAGGGCAAGGTGCTGGCCGACGTGGAAGGCGTCGGCTGCGGCGGCCTGTTCATCGGTCGGGTTCATGCGGGGGCTGCTCCGGAGGTGCGGGTCAGGGCGTGGCCGACGGCTGCCAGAAGGTGCGCGGCCGTGGTAGTGGCGAGCAGTTGCTGCACGGCCCGGTCGAGGCGGTCGGACTCGTCGCTGGCGTGCTGGGCCAGCGCCCGGTGCAGGGCCAGCTTCACGAAGAGTTCCGGGCTCTGCCCCGCGTGGTGGGCGGCCCGGCGGATCGTGGCGTGGGCGGCGGGCGGGAGGGCGAGGTTGAGCAGGACCTGCCCGCTGTCGTCCGGGTAATGGGTGGTGATCACGTCCACGGGGAGCGACGCGGCGAGGCGCTGGCGCAGCCGGTGCGCGGCGCGGCCTGGGGTTGGGGCGCGTACGAGGGCCATGAGGCGGGTGGTGTCGTGGTTGGCCGCGAGCGGCAGTGCGCGGGCGGCGTCGCGGAGTTCGGCCGGGGCCAGGGGGCGGGTGAGGAGGATTTCCAGGGCGTGGTGGGGCATCGTCATCTCTCCCCGCTGCCGTGTGCCGGCGGATGGGGCAGGCCGGTGCGAAGGTGCTGTGCGTGCAGGAGGGGGTCGAAGACCTGCCATCCGGCCAGCGCCAGGTCGGCGGCGCCGTGGGAGGCGGCGTGCGCGGGACAGTGCTGGAGGCGCCAGCGCCGTTGTTCGGCATGGGGCAGTCGGCCGAGGTCGTAGACGTCCATCGTCTGTTCGGGCAGGGGAAGTTGGCCGCGCCGGGCGCCGACGGGCAGCTGTCTCCAGGATCCGGCCGGGCCGTCCGGGACCAGGAGGGGGCTGGGGCAACGGCGGCGGTGATGTGTCTGGGCCACGCAGCGGATGCCCTCCAGGGGGCCGTCGGCGAGGTAGAGGACCAGCAGCATCCGCACGACCGGGCGCTCGCCGGTGCCAGCAGTCGCTGCGCCGGTGGGGGACGTCGTGGGGGTGAAGGCGCCGGTGTCGATCAGGCGGCGGGTGCGTACGGCGAGTTGGCGGCGCGCCGACGCGAGAGGGCGGCTGATGCGGCAGGTGGGTGTGCGCTGCGGGCAGAGCACGGCGTGCGGGATGCGGCACCAGGCGCTGCCGCCGTCGTGCGGGTGGGCGATGCCGGAGCTCAGGTGCCAGCGGCAGGGGGCGGGGATGTGGGCGGTGGCCAGTTCGGCGGGGTGCAGGGCGATGGGGCGTCCGTCGGCACGCTGGTAGAGGTCTGTGCGGTTGCCGCAGCGGGGGCAGCGGCGGCTCTGGCCGGCGCGCAGCAGGCGGCTGGGGCTGGTGGCGGCCACCCGCAGCGGGCGGCGTAGCGGCACGGTGGGGGTGCTGCCGTCCCAGTGGCAGCCGGTGGAGGCGGGGTTGGGGTGCATGGCGAGGACCGTGCCAGGCGACACACCGTGAGAGCGGGGCGGGCGGGAGGGCAGTCCCCCGGGCGGCCCAGTGATACCGAATACCAGCACGGCGTGCCGCACGTGTGTTCTGTACGGGTTCGCCGGTCCGGGTGATTTTCGCCGCGTGCCGGGTCGGGGACGGGCGGGGTCAGGCGCCCTTGGGTCCGGGTGGGGTGTGGTTGTCGCAGAGCGGGCCGAGCAACTGCTCGATGGGGACGTCGAAGGCGTGCGCGAGGGCGTGCCAGGTGGTGACGGTGCCGGCGGCTCGGCCGTGTTCGAGGTCGATCAGCGTGCGCCGGGCCAGGCCGCTGCGCTCGGCGAGTTCGTCGAAGGTCCACCCGTGCGCGTTCCTCAGCCGTGCCAGCGTCACACGCAGGGCCTCGCGGTCCGGGTCGGGCGGCAAGATCGTCACCCCACCATCCGACGGTGCAGACACCTGCCCTGTCAGTGCGGATTTCTGCACTATCAGTGCAGGTGAGCGCGCTGGACACCCGCCCTGCGCGAGTGCAGGGATCTGCACTACGGTGCGGGCGGCCCCGCGTACCTGCCGGGAGACCACCGCACGAGGCCGGCGCGGACCGGACGGGAAGGGGACGACGAGCCGATGCGGCTTGCCAGCACACACGCCACGGTGCAGCGCATCTGGACAGTGCACCTGCGCCCGCAGACGGGCGGACCTGCTCTGTCCTGTCCGCGCTGCGCGCACAGCCCCGTCCTGCCGGCCGCCTCCGCCCGCTCGGCCGCTCTCACCCATCTGGCGCGCCACGCCCGCGCCGACGCGCTGCCCGGACACCTGCGCACCTGCCAGTGCCGGACGAGGGGCTGCCACTGGCACCCCCGCCACCGCGGCTGCGCGGGGCCCGTCCTGCTCGCCCTGACCTGCGACCGCAGCGGCCGCGCATGGCGGCTGGCCGATGCCTGCGCCGCCTGCGCGGCGGCGATGAGCCACACCGCCGTCGTACCGCCCACCCTGCTCCACACCGGCCGCGCCCAGCCGGCCGCCAGCACGTCGCGCTCTGTGCGCGACACGCCCGCATTCGGCCCGGCCGAACAGCGGCGCGTACGCGAAATGCTCACCTACCTCGCCGCGGCACTGCCCCGCTTCTCCTCCCCCGCCGCCCGGCTGCTCGCCCTGCAGTGCGCACTGCGCGCCGACCACCACGGGCAGATCTGCCTGCCCCACGGATTCCTGCGCGGCATGCGGCTCCACGGCCGCGTAGAACTGTGGCTCGAGCTGGAACACGCTGGCTGGCTGCACCGCTCCAGACGCAGATGCTCCCCCGTCCAGGCGCAGTTGCTCGATGCCGCCGTCCTCCATCAGGATCCCGGACGCACCGCGCGCGTCCGCGCCGCCCAATGGGCGCTGCGCCCCACCCCGCTGGCCCTCTCGCCCGCCCTGCCCTCCGCTCTGCGACTGGCCGCACTGGCACTGGCCGCCCACAGCACCGCTGGGGTGGGCGGGGGTGAGCTCGATGCTCTCGCCCGCCAGTGCGGGCAGCCGCCTCAGCAGTTGGAGGATCTCCTCGACCAGCTGGTCCGCGCCCGCCTCGTGACCGCCTGGCACCGCCATCACGACAGCGACGAGATCCGATGGGAGCTGCCCGCGCACTCCCCGCCCAACGAAGACACCACCCAAGAGGCCGGCGCGTAACAGGGGGCACGGTGGCCTGCCCGGCCGGGACTCCTCCTGCTACTGCGCCCTCAGACCCCGGACACCCACCTGGACACCAGCCGCAGCGATCACCGGGAGGTGGACCTCTTCGCAGATCAGCCCGACCAGCCAGGTTGCGCGCGGTCCCGGCCTCCATCGCCAAAGTTCACCGCCCGGGCGCCGCAGGCGGATCTCCCTCCCCCGATACCCCGGCAACCGACCGCACCCTCATGCCGGAGGGTGTCCCCCACCGCTTGCTTCGCTGCCGCCTCAGCGGTGTGCGGCGATCTGCTGGTACCAGCCCGGCATCGCGCCGACCGGGACGAGAGCACTGGAGAGAAGCGGCAGGACCATCAACAGCAGGGCGCTGTTGCTCGTGGATGTACCTGCCCAGGCGCGGTGATGCGGCTCGTCCACGGCCGAACACCGCGCGCACGCCTTCGGTGGCATCGGGGCTAGCGCCGGCACGCGGAGGGTGACCGCTGAAGCCGGGCAACAGCGCCATGACCGGCCTGGCCCCGCGCATCGCGGGGCCAGGCCGGTCTCGTTTAACGGGGCGCTGTCAGCCCTGACGGGCCTTGAAACGCGGGTTCTTTTTGTTGATCACGAATGTCACACCCCGGCGGCGTACCACCTGGGCCCCCGGTTTGGACTTCAGTGAGCGCAGGGAGTTGCGCACCTTCATGGCTCTGCTCCTCTGTTCGGATGCCGGCCCGCGGGCAGGGCCGAGGTCACGCAGCCTTAGCGGCGCTCGAAGCGCTCCACGCGACCGGCGGTGTCCACGACGCGTCAGGCGTCGTGGATGTGGAACGGATGGCTCGCTGACAAGACCCCGGCATCGGTCAACGGGTGCGTGGTGGCCTTCCACGCGATCGTCTGGGACGAGTGCGCGGTCAAACGGGTCAGAAACGCTGCGTCCTCGACTCGGCCGCGGACGACGACCGGCCGGGGACGACGACCGGCCGGGGATGCGGGGTGGATACGGGCCTCAGGTCATTTCCTTCCCTCCGGCCGTCCGCCCGGTGACGCCGGGCTCGATTCAGCGTTCCTCCCGGAAAGCGACGTGCTGCCCGGCCACCGGGTCGTACTTGCGCAGGACGAGCCGGTCGGGGTCGTTTCCGCGGTTCTTGCGCGTCACATAGATGACGCCGGTCCCGGCCGTCGACTTCAACTTGACGACGGGACGCGCACTGTTGCGTGCCATGAGGTCCTCCTTCCGCCCACATCACGCGAATTTGACTCGCGCATGCCAGCTACGTGCCGTAACAGCACACCCGGCCGCCACATTCCCGCCCCAGGAAACGCGATCTGGGCAGTCAATTAAAACTCAGATCACTGCGGTTCGCGCCGCCAAAGTGCCGCCCCGCACAGGACGAGGCCATTCTCCGCATGCCCCTCGACGGCGCCATGGCATGGCAGTCGGTGGGTCACGCCGGAGCCCGCACCGAAGTGCACCTCTTTGACTTTCCCATGAGCGCGAAGCATAGTTGGGTTGCCTAAACAAACTCAGCACGGGAAGGCTCTTGCCATGACGCAACTCACCGGTTCCACCGCCCTCGTCACAGGCTCCACCAGCGGAATCGGCAGGGCCATCGCCGAGACGCTGGCGCGCCTGGGCGCTCACGTCATCGTTTCCGGGAGGGACTCCTCGCGCGGTGATGAGGTCGTCTCGGGGATTCGCGCCGCCGGCGGCAAAGCCGACTTCGTCTCCGCGGACCTGAGCCACGCCGCCGGAGTGCGTTCCCTGGCCGAGCAGGCGACCGGCGTCACCGGCAGGGTTGACATCCTGGTCAACAACGCCGGGATCTACACCTTCGGGCCGACCGCCGAGGCGACCGAGGCGGACTTCGACCGCATGTACAACGTGAACGTCAAGGCCCCGTACCTGCTGGTGGGTGAGCTGGCGCCCCTGATGGCATCCCGGGGCACGGGGGCAATCGTGAACATCACCACAGGAGCTGCGGTCAAGGGCATCCCCACCGGCGGTCTGTACGGGTCGAGCAAGGCGGCGCTCGACTTGCTGACCAAGGCATGGGCTGCCGAGTTCGGTCCCTTGGGAGTACGCGTCAACGGCGTCAGCCCCGGCCCGACCTACACCCCCGGCACGGAGGCCATGGGAGAGGGGGCCATCGACTCGTTCGCCACCGGCATCCCGGCCTCCCGGGTGGGCGAACCGCACGAGATCGCTTCTGCCGTGGCCTACTTGGCCTCAAACGACGCTTCCTTCGTGCACGGCGCAGTACTGGCCGTGGACGGCGGATACGCCGTCGTGTGACGCATCGTCGGCAGGAACGGCCCTGCGGTCGGTTCGCCGCCTGCCTGGCTGGCGATTGCGGTTTCCGGGACCGGTGCCAGCGCTCTTCCGGCCCCTTGACGGTGCGGAAGGCCTCCTCGACAGGTCGTCCGCACCGTCCGGACGCCCTGTCGGGCTGAGAGGGCCGGTGAGCGTGTGGCGCCTCCGCCGCCCACGTTGTTGACCAGCAGGTCGATACCGCCCAGCTGAGCGGGGCCGTGTCGGCCAGGACGCGTCGTCTACTGGGCCACGGCCGGCGGCGAGGCAACGGCGCCGTTCCCTTCAGCTCGGCGGTGATCGTGCGGGCGGCGCCGACGACACGTACGCCTTCAGCCGCCAGGGCCCGGGTCGTTGCCACCAGTCCCGTGCCCTCGGCTGGCACCGGTGACCACAGCGGTCTTGGCGGTGAGGCTGAGATCCAGTGAAGGAACCCCTTCTTGACGTGGCACTCTGCCACTGCTGGCTGCCGACTCCCGGGCGCGGCTGGCGGATTGAGCGGGATCATGTCGGCACCTGCGTTGCTCTGCGAAGCCCTCGGGGGCAGGCCCGCCGCTGTTGCGGGCATCCGTGCGAGGCCCCCGGGGTGGATGCGAGCCGAACCGGGCGCCTGCCCGGCACCGGACGTGATGCTCGGCTGCTTCCCGGAGGCCGGACGGCCGACAGAGTCAGAAGGCCTTCGCGAGTTCCCGCAGCACCTCTGCTGTCCGGCCGAGGGCCACAGAGAAGTGGCCCTCATTCTTCATGAGATGGGTGACGGCTCCTGGAACATGTCCGGCAAGCCATTCGCCGTGCGCGTAGGGAACCATCAGGTTCTGTCCTCCCTGCCAGAGGAAGGTCGGCACGGCGATCTGGTCCACGGCGAATCCCCAGGGCTTCACGAAGGCGAGGTCGTCATCGATCCAGCCGGCCGCGCCGCGCTGCACACCTGCCGAGACGGTCGCCGCTGTGTCCTGGGCTGTTTCGGCAGGCGCGAGGAAGGCCCGGTCGCTGTCGGACAGCAGCGTGCCGAGACTGGGAAGCAGGTCCGGACCGGTCGCGGTCGCCAGGGCTGCTGCTGCGGCGGCGTGTCCGGGCGTTATCGCATCCTCGCCCTGCAGGGCGAGTTGGAAATCGTCCACATTGCCTTGGCCTATGCTGGCAAGGAAATCCAGGCCTTGCGCGCCGGACGGTGCAAAGCCCGAGACAGATGCCACTGCGGTGACACGCGCCGGCAGAAGTGCGGCTGTGGCGAGCGCGGGCGGGCCGCCTCCCGACCAGCCGAGCACCAGGCAGCGTTCGATGGCCAGGTGGTCGATGAGGGCTTCCACGTCCGCGGCCGCATCGGCGACCGTGCGTCCCGGCAGGCGGGTCGAATGTCCGTAGCCGGCGCGCGCGAACGTCACCAGCCGCAGGCCGTGTTCGTCAGCAGCGTCCTTCAGCGCCCGATAGGGCCGGGCGGAGCCTGGCGTGGTGTGGTGGAAGACCAGCGGTGGACCATCCGCCGGGCCTGACACCTCGGCCTGCAGCTGACGCCCGTCAGGCATCGGGATCATCATGGCGGTCACGTCGACGCTCCTTCGTGAGAGGCGGGTGCCCCGCCCGCGGTGAGCCCGGTGAGCCCGCATGTGCGGAGAGCGGGCTCAGCGGTGCAGGGCGGCGGTGAGGGCTCGTAGCCGTGCACTGGCGCGCGGTGTTCGCGCACGTCGGCAAGGTGAAGGCCGGTGTGTCAGTCTCCGGGGCCGGCGTGCGATCCTGTGCCGCGCCGGCGCCGGCGGGCTGTCGCTGCGCAGCATCCGGTCGGCGCAGTGGGCTGATCCTGAGGGACGTGAGAGCGGTGGGGACTGCGCCCTGCGGTGACCGCCCACTACACCCGGTGGCCGCGCATGGAGCGGGCCGGCCGGCAGCCTCGGGAGGCCGTGGCCGTATCACCGTCACCCGTACACGCAGGAGGCGGCACCCTTGCCGTAGTGATGAATGACTTCGGCCGCCGTCACGCCGGGCCCGGGGCGCGAGCGTCACCGAGGTGCTCCCGCGGGGCGGCGCCTGCTCTCACTCGGTGTCCTGGCCGGCCTCGCTGCGGCGCCCGACGGCGGGCGGTACGACGATCCGCTCCAGGGCGGCTCCGAGGCTGAGTTCTGTCTCTCCCCGCTCCTGCAGGCCCAGGCCGAACATCTGCTTGGCGCGGTCCTGTGTCTCCGGCCGGGACACGGAGGCCCAGAACGCGGCCATCTGGGGCGGGAATTCGTCATCCGGCGGCAGGGTCACCGCGTTGACGTACTGCTTGATCTCTTCGATCGCCCGGACATCGAAGCGCGAGATCCGGACCGCGAACTCATCCACGAACTCACGGAACTCGGCGTCGGGTACTGCCCGGTTGACGTAGCCGTACCGCTCCGCCAGCTCACCGTCGAAGTCGTTCGCGCTGAGCAGGATCTCCAGTGCGCGGCCCCGGCCGACGAGACGGGCCAGGCGGCTCGACGGGCCGCCGCCGGGCACTGCTCCGGTTCCCAGTTCGAACTGTCCGAGGACCGCCTTCTCGCGGCTGGCGAAACGGATGTCGGTGGCCAGCGCGAATTCGCTGCCCGCGCCGCGGGCACGGCCCCTGATGGCGCTAATGGTGACGGCCGGGAGCCGGCTGAGGCGGATGAGGATGTCGAGCCAGGGGTGGAAGCCGGTGGGGCCCGGCGGCAGGGCGTCGACTTCGGCCGGGTCGGATGCGATGTCCCAGTGGGCGAGGAAGTAGTCGGGGTCGGCGCTTTCGAAGACGACAGCGGCCACCAGGTCGTCGTTCTCGAGTTCGGTGAGCAGATCCCTCAGCTCGGCCACCATCTGGGGACCGATGAGGTTGATCGGCGGGTTATTGAAAGTGACCCACCACAGGGCGGGCGTTTGCTTCGTAACGGCCAGATGCCGCGCATTCTCCGTCATGCCTGGAACCTAACAGTCTGACTTTGGATGGACAACCTAGATGGGCCAGCGTCCTTGCCGTGTCTGGGGAGATCCAGATCTCGCCGTCGGACGGCCGGAATGCTCGCAGCGGCCTGCGCCGGCCGTGTCGCCGCCCTTCATCTGCGCGTCAGTGGAAACCGAGATTCCGCCAGCATCATGAACAGGGGGAAGGTCCGCGCGCAGGCGGCCGCCACGACCGGCTCCTGCCAGCGGCGGCCGCACCGGTGCGTGGTGACTACTGCGGCCTCGTCGTCACCGATCAGGGCGAGCAGCCTGTGGGAGCCGACGGCGGTGTGGTGAGCAGTTGTTCGCCGGTGAGCCGGAAACACAGCAGCCAGGCATCGTTCTGCAGGGACCCGCGGCGATCTTGGGGATCACCAACCGCCAGCTCGTGGCCGCCGGCCGTCACCAGACCTCTGCGCGCCATGGCCGGTCCCTCAGTTGGTGTAGATGCGGCCGGGGGTCACCAGGACGGCCGTACGGCGATCTTCGGCCATGACACGGTCGTATGCGTCCCAGTCGTCGTGATGCCCGCCAGCGGCGGTGAACACGCTCCTGAGCAGTGCCGGCAGATCCTCCTGCGGCAGCCACGGCTGAGGGTCGTCGGGGCCGACGAGTCTCGCGCGGCCCTCGACGGTGGCCCATCGCCATCCGTCCCGGAAGGTCACACTGACCTGCGGCCTGGCCCGCAGGTTTGCCAGCTTGACCCGCCCGTAGGTGACGAACGCCAGCACTTCACCGTCGCCGCACGGATGGGCCAGAACACCGGCGTTGACAACCGAGGACTGGATCGTGTGGTCGGCGCGCAGTGTCGAGACGACGGCAAGAAAATACTGCCCTTCGCCAACGGCGACGGCCTGATGCAGAGAAACCATCTCTTCCTCCTGAACACAGTCGGCCACCGGCTCCGCGGGACAGCGATGCGCGAACAGAACACCTACCGGGCGGGGAAAGACACCGTCTCGCCTGACGTCAAAGCCGCCGCCCCGGGCAACAACCGCAACCCCCTGCCACGGCAGAATGCTCCAGGCAGGGGCCCTGCAGAGCGGCTGGAGAACGGTCCCCCGCCTGCTCACTGTTCCGCAGGCTCGCAACGGAGCTCGTGGTGCTCAGGATGCTGATCGATGTACCACGCAATGAACGGGCAGGTGGCGACCACCCGCAGCCCGACCGCGCAGGCTTCGTCGAGCGCGTAGCGGCCCAGCGCCGAGGCGATACCGCGCCCTCTGTAGGCGTCCTGGACCTCGGTGTGCACGAACACGATGGCATGGGCGGTGCGGCGGTAGTCGGCGAAGCCCACCAGGGCGCCCGCAATCCGCGCCTCGTAGCGGCTGTTCTCCGGTGTGTCCGCGACAATGACCTTGTTTGCGGCTACGGCCTCGTTCAAGACAGGTACCCCTCGACGGTCGAGGTGGTGCGCACGTGCGCCTGCCCCGGATCCGCACCGGCGTCCTTCAGCGCGCGCCGCTGGCGCAGAAGGTCCCAGCACTGGTCGAGTTCGCGTTCCAGCGCAGCGAGCCGCTCGTGTTCGGTGCGGCCGTCGATGCCGCCCTCGGCAAGCAGGTCCCGCAGCACCTTTTCGTCACCGACCATCGCGCTGATCCGACTGATGAGGGCACTCTCGGTTTCGGGGTTGGACTGTTCCACGTGATCCTCCGAATATGGGGCTACGACTTCGAGAAGTTCCTCGAAGAAGTCAGCTGCTCCCCTGCTCGCGTGCGAGCGTTGCGGTCAGGGTGATGTCGACAGACAGCGCCTTGGAGATGGCACAGGTCCGAGCTGCCATCTCGGCGAACTGGCGGAAGCGTTCGTGGCTGACGTCGGGCATGTGGGCATCGACGGTGATGTGCACGCCCTGGATACCGGGGCTGACTGCGTCGCTTCCCATGTCTACCTCGACCGTCGTCCGGATGGTGCCGACGGAGAGGTCGTTCTTGTGGAAGATGTTCGCCAGGGCGTGGTTGTAACAGCCGGCGTGAGCTGCCGCCAGCAGTTCCTCAGGACTGGCTCCTTCAGCACCTTCGAACCGGCTGGCGAACGTGTACGGGCGCTCCGTCAGCGTCTGCGACGCCGTCGAGATGCTCCCGCTGCCCTCGTGGAAGGATCCGTTCCACACGGAGGAACCCGTAGCGATCATGTCTGCTCACCTGCACAATCCGTAGTCCGATAGCCGTCATCGGCCAGTACCGAACGCCCGACGCTGCCAGCAGGTCGCTCTCGGACCCGTTCGCGTCGCCTCTGCCGCACGCCCTGGGACAACTAGGGACACCAGAGAACGCGCCCATCCACCCCCTGCGCCTGCTCCGCCAGTCGGCCGGTGACCCGCAAGCACATCAGAATCTTAACTTCAAAGTCAGCATAGGGTCAGCCGCTTCACGCCTCAAGTGCTGCACCACCAGGCCGCGACACCGAGGACCGCCTCACGTTACATCCGGAGTCAACGATCGCATTGAATCAATGCACTTCAAGTCCATATCCAGAGGCGAGACCCTTCCGCGGCGCGCTCCGCACGTCACGAGTCAACCCATCTTCGCTTACCGGGCAGACAGAGACGCTGTAGCCTCCTAGATTGTAGGATACAATCTAGGAGGGTCGGGCAACAGACGCACCAACGGAAGCTGCCGGCAACACAGAGGAGCGGGCGGACCCCGGCATGAAACACCGCACCCCGGCCGACAGCGCATCCTGCGTGCAGCAGGTGCGCCAAGGCTGTGACCGCCTCCCCGTCTGCTGGCCCGATATCCCCAGGAGAGGTACTGATCATGTCGTCACTGACAGGGCGAACTGCGCTGGTCACCGGAGCGGGACGCGGCATCGGCCGTGCGACCGCGCTTGCCCTGGCAAAGGCGAGCGTGGACCTCATCCTTCTGGCCCGCTCCCAGGATCAGCTCTCTTCGGTGGCCGACGAGGTCCGTTCCCTGGGCCGCACGGCCTCAACGGTGGTGACCGACCTCTCCAGCCTGGAGGACCTCGAAAGGACCAGGCGGGCCCTGGAGCAGGTCGAGGGCATCGACATCGTGGTCAACAACGCTGCGACGATCACCCCCATGGGCGCCACGACGAGCATCGAGACGGATGACGTGCTGTCCGCCATGGTCCTCAACGTCGTCGCTGTGGCCGCATTGAACAGTGCGCTGCTGCCTCACATGCTGCGGCAGGGGTGGGGCCGGATCGTCAACGTCTCCAGCGGACTTGCCGGCCGCCCGGCGGACTTCGTGGGCGGCAACACCTACGTGACGACCAAGGCCGCCCTGGAGGCGCACACCGTCAATCTGGCGGCCGAGATCAAGCACACCGGCGTCACCGCGAACATCTATCGCCCCGGAATCGTGGACACCGGCATGCAGGCGTGGATTCGCGAGCAGGACCCTCAGCGGATCGGCGAGGCGCTGCACGAGCGGTTCGTTTCGTTGCACGAAGAGGGAAATCTGATAACGCCGGAGCAGTCTGCTGACGCACTGCTGCGGCACCTGGGCAGCGAGGCGACCGGACAGGTGTGGACGGTGGCCTCGGCCCCGGCTGCCGCCTGAGAAGGAGGCGAGCCAGGACGTCCCGGAAACGTCTCACCTGCCGCCCCATCGGCGGCATGCACGGCGGGGGCTACACGCCACCCCGCTCGACTCGGTGGCCGGCTGCGCCGTCCAGCCAGTGCTGCCGCAGGCATGGCGTAGACGTCGCTGGATCTGACGATGGCGTTGCTGCTCACCGTGGAACCGGCTGGTCCGTGCCGTGGGCAGCGTCATCAACAGCCGCCGCCGTACGGCGGCGGCCCGGATTCAGCTGCTTGATGAGGCCGAGCGGCTGACCGACCTCCGGGTCGGCCGCCTCTTCTCCCGGTGCCCGGCCTCCTGCGGCATCCAAGGAGGCGCCTGCGCTCCTGCAGATCCACCTGATCGTGGACAACTGCGGCGCCCGCACGACTTCAGCGATCAGGGCTGGGCTGGCCAACACCCGCGGTGCGGGTGGCGGTTCGGCTACCTGGCCCACCAAATGGTCCGCCGCGGCGCGCAGAAGAACATCCAGGCTGGCTGGACGCCGATATCCGGGCATGGGGCAAGGATTGGAACGAAGACCCCAAGCCGTTCATCTGGGCCAAGCCGGATGAAGAGATCCTCGACTCCCTCGCCCGCTTCAGCCGACGGATCTCCGGCCAGGGCAGTAGCAGGGACGGTCACCGGACCTCGTGGCGGGGGTCATAGATGCTCGCCATGAAGCAGACCACAAGGCCGTTCCGAGTTCGTGACCGCCCTGGGGGCAGCTTCGTGGCCGGGGCCCCGGTCGGGGCCAGCGGGTTTCCTCATCAGCGACCGAAAACTCTGCCGGACACCGTCACGGCCCGCGGGAGGAACACCTTTACGAGCAACCCTTGGACGTACCAAGGCTGCGGCGATCCCCAACGTCGACCGCGCGTCATACGAAGCGTGCGGTACGAGCAGCCCGGCCGCCCAGTTACGGGTACTGGAGATGCTCGGGCAAAAAAAGTTGATTCCGTTCGCCGTACTACCTGCCGTCGGGCTGACCGGAAGCCAAAATGTGCTTTCAGACAGCCCACCCGTACACCCGCCCCAAACCTGGGCCGAGGAAAGGACTCAGGCTGCCGGCGGGTAGAGGCTTGCGACCCCACCTGAGAGGTTCGCCAGCGTGGTGCGCGCGCCTTCGTCACCCAGGATCTCGACGGCCCCCTCCTCGAGGGCAGCAAGGGAAAGCGCCGCGATGGCAGCGGGATCACTCTTGGGAGCATCGATAGAGCTGGTCATGTCGGTGTCCATAAAGCCGACGTGCAGGGCCGCCACCTGGGTGCCCTGCGCCGCCAGTTCGTTGCGCAGCGCGCTGGTCAACGACCACTGGGCCGACTTCGCCGCCGAGTAGGCACTGAACCCCGGGTAGGTGAGCCACGACAGCACGGACAGTACGTTGAGGATGGCGCCGCCGCCGTTCTCCGCCAGTTGCGGGGCGAAGGCCCGGCTGACCTCCAGCGTGCCGAAGTAGTGCGTCTCCATCTCCAGGCGGATGTCTTCCAGGGATCCGTCCGTCACCGAGGCTCCGGTGAAGGAGCCTGCGTTATTGATGACAAGTGAGACACCCGTTGCCACCTTGGCAGCAGCGGTGACCGACTCCGGGTCCGTGACGTCGAGCTCAACCGGGATGACACCGGGCACGTCGATCGACGCCGGGTTGCGCGCGCCGCCGTAGACCCTAGCCCCCCGAGACACGAGCTGCTCAGCGAAGTGCTTGCCCAGGCCGCGATTTGCGCCGGTGACGAAAGCCGTCATCTCGCCGATCTTCATGTTTCCTCCAGTATCTGGATTAGAACTTGCAATCTAACCTGCTGGATCGTTTTCAGCAACTCAGAGGGGAAGCTATCCTCCCGCACGCGGGTAGACCTCGACGCCCTGATGTCGCTCACGACGCCCCAACTGGCATTGTTTTGTCATTGTCTGCCCGCAATCCGATGCGGCATCGCATGGCGACGTACCCGGCTCGCCGGCGCCCCCCGGTCGAACAGGCGCCTCCTGAGTTGCCCAAACAGATCCAATGAGTTACGTTACAACGATCCGTTCGCCACGCGGCTGCGCCATAGGACCGGCCAGTCAGAGGATGGTGTCGGCAATCCACGACCGCTGGCACGTCGGCAGCGAAAACTCGCGGGCGTCACATCGTTCGGCCAAGCACACCGGAGGCCATCGGGAGCAAGGGGCCAACCGGCATCGAACGCGCAGGTGATCAACGACGGGGCGACCGTGCACCCACTGAGCCGAACGGACGCTCTCCCCCAGAGCCTCTCCGTACCCGACCATTCGCATAGGACAGCCATGCTCATCCTTGCCACCGGCACGATCACCAACCCTTCCGCAATTGGCGCGCTCATGCCAGAGGAGACCCGCGTCCTCGACGAGCTCAAAGCGTCAGCATTCGTCCGGTCCGCATTCCGGTCCATCACACAACCCGGCAAGATCGTGATGATCCTCGAAGCGCCCGGTATCGAAACCGCTCAGACTCAGGCGCGGCGCCTTCCCTTCATCGCACACGACCTGATGAGCCTCGACTTTCAGCAGATCACCGAGCTGTGAGACAGCTTCCCGCTCCAGAGGCTGACGTCGGCACACAACATGGCTTTGACCAGTCGACCGCCTACCGTCCGATCGAGTGGCCCGCACATTCAGGTGGCGCGCCCCGACGGTGCGGTGCACCCGCACCACGGAATCTGGTGTCCGCTGGCGGCAGGTCGGGCCGGACGCCGTGCCCGCACAGGGGCAGACCGAAAGGGGCTTCGTGGCCATCGTGTGCTCCGCCTTTGCACCACCGTGGCGGCTTCCCTCGAAGCGGCTGGCCGCAGTGCGGCCCCGGTCACGATGCCAACGCATCGTGACAGCCATGAGTGTCCCTGCGCAGTCGTGCCGGGGCCAGTAGTCACATGGCAAGCCCGGACAAGGGCCCCGCGGAGCCGGCACGCCACCCCGAGGGCGCACAGCTGTCGGCGACGATCACCCTTCTCACAACCCAGCACTACAACCTGCAGACTCAGCGAGCCGCGACCATCGGTGAGGCCAATGGTCGGGCAAGCATCTTCCTGGGCGCCGTGTCAGCAGGACTGATCGCCATCGGTTTCCAGGGTCCCACGGCGGGGCGCTCGACGGGTATCGTCACATTCGAAGTGCTGGTGCTGTCATGCTTGTGCTTCCTCGGCATCGCCACGTTCATGCGCTGCGTGGAAATCGCCATTGACGACTGGCAGTTCTTCGTGCGGATCAACGCCCTCCGAACCCAGTACGCGATCCTGGCACCGGACACCGCGGAATTGCTGCAGTCGTCGGCGGAGACGGAACAGTCCGCAGCCATGCTCAGCCCACGTCGGCGGGTGATGCAGATGATGCTCACCGTCGCGGGCAGCATCGGGATCGTCACCGGCTTCGTGGCGGGCGCCGACGCAGGTGTCCTCGCCTACGGCTTCCACGCAACCTTCGTCCAAGCCGTCCTGATCGGTGCGGCCATCGGCCTCTCGGTCATCGTCGCCTGCGACCGCTTTCAGCGGGCGCGCTGGCGCGGCGCCCTCCCCACCCAAGTACTGACTCGCAAATAGCCCAGGGGCAAGGTTGCCGCGCCACAAGGGGTGGATACGGCAGACGACCAGGGGGCAGCGAGTACGCAGCGGCCGCCCAGCGGTCCTCGCCGCCTCCGCGGCCTGTGGCGCTCCAGTCGCCGCGAAGCGGATAGCCACCGCCCCGCCGCCCGGAGCCGATCCGCACGCTTGCGGACCGGGCTCAGGGTGGCATCGTCTGCGGACGGGAATGCCGCGCCGATTCATGCCGCAGCGGGCGGTGTCGGCTCGCTCAGCGTGCAGATCGCCGTCGCGCTCGGCACCCGTGTGATCGGCACCGCGAGCGAACGCAACCACGGCTCCCTCTGCGAGTTCGGCGCGGAGCCGGTCAGCTACTGGGACGGACTCGCCGACTGTGTACGGGAATGGCGCCCGACGGTGTGGACGCGGCCCTCGACTTCGTCGGCGGCGGCTCGGTCGATGTGTCGCAGCAGTTGCTCAAGCGGCGTGACCGGGTCGCATCGATCGCCGACGGCGAGGTGGCGGCGAAGGGCGGCCACGCCGTGTGGGGCCGCCCCGACGCGGCCGGTCTGTCAGCTCTCGCCGACCTCGCGGACGCGGGGAAGCTTTCGGTGCCTGTGGAACACGCGCTGCCGCTGGCCGAGGCGGCCGAAGCGTGGCGCCTCAGCGAGGCGGGACGCACCCGCGGAAAGATCGTCCTGACCGTCTGACCCCGGTCGCGGGCGCTGGAATGCCGGCCCCAGCGCATCCGCACCTGCTGGACGGCGCACCCAGTACAGAAGGGGTGATACTCGAGCCGGGGCGATGGGTGTGCGCGCCGAGAAGGCGATGTGACGAAGTCCGGCACCAGAGCATGGCCCACCAAAGACGTGAATCTGACGGAGCGGCCTTATTGGCCCAACTCTCTATGGGGAGGGGCTCGCCGAGGCCGGCAGTCCGGGGCTCCGCATCCGGAGGGCCGATCGCGGAACGCGAAGGGCTCTGTCGCCGAGAGATGCCTCTCAAGCCTTCGACAGAACGGCTTTTCACTGCGACTCGCGGCGAACAGTTGCTCCGACGCGAGTCGGTTCACGTCGGCACAGTTCTCGAAAGATTTCCCGGCTGTGTCCCGTCGGTCGTCGATCGATTGATGGAGCATCATACGGAGCGGACCATCGCAGTTCAGCCGCCTTCCGCCGGTGAATCCGCCCGGATCGACGGCTGTGCGGGGACATGGCTCCTTGACCTGGCGGCTGCTTCCCGCCTCGCAAGCCATACCTCTTCAGTATCCAAGGTCTCCTGGACCCGCCGCAGCACAGTGTCATCGATGCGGCGCCCGTCGCGCAGGTCGACCAGAGCGCTTCTCTTGGCGTCCAGCAATGCCTGCCGGAGATCCCGTTCGATGTGATGGGCGGGCTCCTTGTCCGTGCCCAGGAGGCGAGCCTGCTCATGCAGCTCCCGCTCCACGCGGGCCGCCACCTCCGGCGCGGCACCGAGTCGCGAAGCGTGGGCAGGAAGTACCGCCAGCGCTGTTTCCACCACGCGCTGCCTGGCCAGCCGCTCCTCATCCGCTTCGGAAAGATCCTC
The DNA here is from genome assembly GCF_053598575.1 of Streptomyces sp. NPDC001100. NCBI lineage: Bacteria > Bacillati > Actinomycetota > Actinomycetes > Kitasatosporales > Streptomycetaceae > Streptomyces > Streptomyces sp. NPDC001100. The sequence goes on along the minus strand of NZ_JBSFKO010000043.1, from coordinate 52,621 downwards.
CTCCAGACGCGCCCACCGGATGACGCGCGGCAGTGTCTGCCCCTGAACCAGGAGGGTGCCCGCGATGACCGCCGCCGTCGTGAACACCACGACATCTCGGCCGGCCAGCGCTGCGCCGTCGGCCACGTGTTCCGGGACGGCAAGCGCCGCAGCGAGAGAAACCGCCCCCCGCACACCTCCCCACGCGATGGGCATACGCTGGCGGGCACCCGCCCAGCGTGTGCTGCCCCCTCGCCTTCGGTGAATGGCCTGCAGCAGTGACGGCACCAGGTGGACGTAGGCGAGCCGGGTACCGGCCACCGCTGCGCCGACGGCGGCCGCGAGAAGGCATGCCTGCATAAGACCCAGTGAACGCAGCCCGTTCACCGCCCTGGGAAGCTGCATGCCCACCAGCACGAACAGCGAGCCATTGAGCAGGAAGGTGGTCACGTCCCAGAAGGCGAGCGTCTGAATGCGGCTTCTGGCTGTGACCAGGAGGGGGCTGGCTCGACTGATGAGGAGACCGCTGACGACCACTGCGAGCACACCGGAAGCTCCGGTGAGTTCCGCAGGAAGGTACACCGCGAACGGGGTGAGAGCACTCAAGCCGCTCTCGATGGCCCGGTCCTTGACACGTCGCCGTATAGCGATCACGACGGCGGCTACGGCAACGCCGATCACGAGACCGCCGAGATAACTGAACGCGAATCGCGCGGCCGCGAAGCCCCAGTCCAGCGGCTGGCCGTCGGCGGCGATGTCCACGGCGACTGAGAACACGACCAAAGCCGCACCGTCGTTGACCAGGCTCTCCGCGCGCATTGTCGTCAGCGTGCTGCGTGGCATGCCCTGCGCGACACTTGAGACCGCCGTGGCGTCGGTGGGGGCGAGAACGGCTCCCAGGACGAAGGCCATGGGCCATGCCATGCCGAGACCATGCGCCGTGCCCGCGACCGTGACCACCGTGATGAGCACCAGCCCGACCGAGAGCATCGCTATGGTCCGCAGGTTGGCGAGGATCTGCCGGAGCGAGATCGTCAGCGACTCGGCATACAGCAGCGGCGGGAGAAAGATGAGGAGGACCAGGTCGGGAGGCAGACCCACGTGCTGGAATTTGGGGACGAGCCCCAGCAGTACACCGCCCACGAGCAGCAGCACGGGTTCGCTGACGTGCAAACGCCGTGCGACCCAGGTCAGGCCCAGAACGACGGCCAGCAGGACAACGCCGACTTCCAGGGTCATCAACGGCTACACGCCACCAATCTCATGCGCAGGCGAATCAGGGAGCAGTGCACACAAGCACATCTGAATCTTATAATGCAACTCAGATGGTGAAGCGCTCTTCCATGCGGCGACGCGACCTCTTGACTTGCCCGCAGCCTCAGCCTTGACCCTCACCCCGGCCGCCAGAGGGGTCGACCCGACACTGAGCGGAGAAGTTCGACGGAGGAGACGACACCCGCCGAAGGTCGGTTATGTGGCCGGAAAGCCCGTGAGCGGCCTCCTTCGCCGCTTCACCGGGCATCGGATCGACATGCGCGTTGTGCGCCACCTCATGCGCCGCCAGGTCCCACTGCTGAGCCAGAGTCGGCTCGGGCAGCAGTTCGGCGACCTCCGGCCCCACGAGGCGCACGCCGGCCGCCTGTGCGGTTGCTCATCCCACCCGCACTCATCTAAGTTGCATTTTCCTACTTAGGTGAGTGCGGGCAAGGGTTCTCGGCATCCCCGTCCGCATACCGGGTGCCCCTGCAAGCAGCGTGCGAAGTTCATGTCGGCGACGCCCCGGAAGGCTGCATCTGACGGCACGGCTGCGGGGGTGCTCCTGGCAGTGCGGGCTGTTGCCCTCCTCACATCCGCGGTTCGCCCAGCAGTCCTGCACACACGTCAGGAGTCCTGCATGTCATCACCCGATTCTTTCGACTACGTCATCGTCGGAGCCGGCAGCGCCGGGAGCGTGCTCTCCAACCGGCTCTCCGAGGACGCGTCCGTGACGATCCTGCTCCTGGAGGCCGGCGGCGAGGACCGCGATCCCAGGCACGCGATGCCCTGGTCCCTCCTGCCCCTCTTGGCAGGGGAGTTCAACTGGGGCTATCTGTCGGTCGAGCTGAAGCACCTCGGCAAGCCGGTAGGGGTGCCCCGCGGCCGGGGGTACGGCGGCAGCTCGTCGGTCAATGCCAACGTCTACCTGCGCAGGAACCCGGACGACTACGAGCGCTGGCGAAGCGTGTTCGGCGCTGAGGGACCGGGCTGTACCAGTCCACCATTCGCGACGGCCGCCGCTGGTCGGCCGCGGATGCCTACCTGCACCCAGCACTGTCCCGACCCAACCTGACGGTGCGCCCGCACTCCCTGGTCACGCGTGTACCCCTGGAGAAGGGACGCGCCGTGGGCGTGTCCTACCACGGCACCGCGGGCGACGAGGTCACCGTGCGCGCGCAGAGCGAGGTCGTGCTGTCGGGAGGATCCATCAACTCCCCCCAGCTGCTGATGCTCTCGGGCATCGGCCCTGCGGCCCATCTGCAGGAGCACGGCATCGAGGTACTGGTCGACCTGCCGGGAGTCGGCAGCAATCTGCAGGATCACCCGGCTGTCCCCCACATCGTCTACGTCGGCACTCCCACCGTGCCGGAGCTCGTCAGCGACCCCTCTGCTCTGAAGCTGTTCCAGGAGAAGTGGCGCGGCCCCTTCGCCTCGGCCTTTGCCGCGGCGGGAGGGTTCCTGTCCACGACGGGAGATGCCGGCGTCCCGGACTTTCAGTTCATGGCCGGGGCAACGGTTCTGGGGGAAGGCCTGCCTGCACTGACCGGGTCGGCGTTCACCAATGTCACGGTGGTCCTCAAGCCTCGCAGCCGGGGCACCGTACGCCTGCGCTCCTCAAGTCCTGTTGACCACCCCGACATCGACTTCGCCCTCTACCCCCCCCCCGCGATCTGGAGGTGATGGTGGCCGGCCTCCGCGAGGCGGTGGAGATCAGCCAGACCGGCCCCTTCCATCTGCACACCATCGGATCGCTGATTCCGGATGCGGAGGACACCGGCGAGGACAGCCTGCGCGCGGGCGTACGCCGCTGGACGCAGACCACCTATCACCCGGCCTCCACCTGCGCGATGGGAACGGACGACCTGGCCGTCGTTGACCCCTCACTGCGTGTCAGGGGGGTCGGGCCTGCGCGTGGTGGACGCCTCGGTCATGCCCGAAGTGACGCGAGCCAACACCAATGGCCCCACTATCATGATCGCGGAGAAGGCTGCCGACCTCATCCGCGGTGCAGCGCAGAGCAGGACACCAAACCGTCAGGAGTAGCGCCCGAACAGGCGGCCCGTCCTCGGCCGCGAGAGCGGTCAGCGGGCAGTGCCCGGGAGCAACGGCTTACGTCGTTGCTCCCGGGCACTGGCGTTGCGCGGCCTTTTTGCGGCGTACCCGGTCGGGGCTGCCGGCCGCGCGCGAGGGTCAGCGACCACCATCGCTGACCCTCTGCTCCCCTCCGGGACCGACCACGGGGGTGGGACGGAACGGAGGGGAATCCTGTCGCTTACTGCTCGGCGGTCTTGTCCACGGCGGCGAGGAACTCGTCGATGGTGGTGACCGTGTGCCCGAACGCCGGGTAGGCGATGTCGACGGCGGCGCGGTGCCCCTCGGCCGTGAAGTCGGCAACCGCATCCGTGAGGAACGTGACGTGGTATCCCGCCTCAAGGGCGTGGCGTCCTGTTCCTTCGATGCACGTCCCGGACGTCAGTCCGGCGAACACCACCTTCTCGATGCCCTGGGCCTGCAGCTGCTCCTGCAGGTCGGTGCCCATGAAGGAGTCGTACATCCGGTGCCGGCCCAGGACGGTCTCGCCGTCCTGCGGGCGCAGCGACTCGTAGAAGTCGGCGCCGTAGCTGTCCTTCCAGAACACCTGGTTCGCGAGGCCGCCCTGGAATGTCGGGTGGATGTACTTGATGTCGTCGAAGGTGTGCTCGTCGAGGCCATGGGGAGCGTAGAGGACCTTGACGCCGGCTTCGCGCGCACCGGCCAGAAGGCGCTCCAGTCTCGCGATCAGATCCTGGCTCTTGAGCTGTTCGGCGATGGCAGGGTTCATCTTCCCGTCGCCGGCCAGGAAGTCGTTCAGGAGGTCGATCAGTACCAGTCCGGTCGTGCCGATGGGATAGCTGAGCTGTTCCGTCATTTCACGTCTCTTTCACTGAAGGTGAAGCTGGGGATGGGATGAATATCTCGGCGGGTGCAATCGATCCGCACCTCGCCGCCCGAGGTGGAGATGGGAAGGCGGCCTAGGGTGTGCGGCCCAGGGGGCTGAAGGCGCCGCTTTCCTGGCGTTCGCGCTGAACAGCGAGCCCCCATACGGCGCTTGCACATACGATCAGCAGCGCCCCCAGAACGCCGACCAGCTTCATTCCCCCCGCCGTGAAGGCAGCCACACCAGCGAACGACCCGGCGGCGCCACCGACGAATACCCCCATCATGAAGGCCGCGTTGGCTGCTGCCGGATGTTCGCTGTTCGCCTCGAGAACGCGCCGCTGAGCCGCTGTCTGGATGAACTGGTTCGCCGACGTGGCCAGGAAGGCTGAGGCGGCGAAGAGGGGAATGGAATCCGCGTCGAAAGCAATGGAGGACATGGCCGCGAAGAATACGAGGAGGAATATTCCGGAAATCTTGAGTTCGCTCAGCCCCTTCAGCGCGCGGAACACGATCGGGCTGATGAGACCGGCCGCCAGACCTACCACGCCGAACAGACCCGCCTGACCGGAGGACCATCCGTGCCGGAGCCCGCTCAGGTGCAGCACCATGGCGGCCCAGAGGGCGTTGAACGCCGCGAAGACGAAGAACTGCAAGATCACGGACTCGGCTGTCGTGCGGCTACGGCGCACAGCGTTCAGCACTGACCGCAGCAGCCTGCCGTATCCCGTCGGACCGGGGCTCGCTTGCACCGGGGCAAGGGCCCCGCGCAGGGCGGGCAGTACGGACAGCACGAGGGCGGCGAAGGCCACGAGCACCCAGCGCCATCCGATCGTGCCGACGAGCAGCCCCGCCAGGATCCGTCCGCCGAAGATTCCGACCGCCAGCGACCCGACGATCGTCGCCACAGTGCTGCCCGCGGCGCCCGGCGGTGCGAGTTTGGCTGACGCCGAAATGATGATCTGCGCGATGTTGGCGACCAGTCCCACGATGGCGAATCCCGCGGCAGCAGCCACCACGTCAGGCATGGCAGCGGTCAGCAGCAACGCGGCCGCGAGAAGCACTGACTGCGTCGTCACCTGACGTCGTGGAGCAACCCGGTCGGCCAGGGGAACCAACAGGAAGATCCCCAGGGCATACCCCACCTGGACAGCGGTGGGCAGGATGCCTGCGGCGGAACTCGTGACGTGGTAGTCGGCAGCCATGGCGGTCAGCAGTGTCTGCGGAAGGTAGATCACTCCCACCGCGATGGCCGAGCCGGCCGCAAGCGACAGGAGGTGAACGGCCCACGGGGGACTGCTCGGTGCCGGTTTCACGGCGCCACGCTGCGCTTCGGTGACGTCGTCCACATCAATCCCTCATCCGCTGAAGTGAGTGCTGCTCTTTCGCGTCACCGTTCCCACGGCGCGCGGCGCCGGTTTCGAGATCACGCGCGTCTCCGCCGCGGCCGCGGCATGCGGGGTGTACCGCCGCCTCCCGCCCTCAGCGGTCTTCCGCCGGGCGTCCGTCGGCCTCTCCCCCGGCATCCGCGCGCCGTCCGTAACGGCGCTCGAACCGCTCGACTCGGCCGGCTGTGTCCATGACGCGTGCCGCCCCGGTGTAGAAGGGGTGGCTGGCCGACGACACCTCGACATCGACGACGGGGTAGGTGGCGCCGTCCTCCCACACGACCGTCTTGTCGGAGTCGAGCGTCGACAGGGCGAGGAACGCCGCGCCTCCGGCACGATCGCGGAAGACGACGTAGCGCGAGACGGGGTGGATGTCAGGTTTCATTGCTTCCTCTGTTCGGCTTCTGCCAGCGGCAGGGACATCAGGGTGGCCGAGGCCCTGCTGAGTTGCAGGAGGCAAGTGAGCTCTCTTGCTCACCCGCACCACCGTTCCCTTGTCGCCGTTGCGCCCACAGGCGCCGCCACCAAGAACCGTGCGCCTCCCTGCTGCCCGACAGCGGCTTCATCTGGTCTTCTTGCCGACGGGCCAGCGCACCACCAGACCTTCCTGGAGTTCGCCTGCCCGGCCGGGAGAGACCCGACCCGCCCCTGCCGTTCCTGTGACCCAGAACAACCTAGCCCTCTGGATTGTTTAAGGCAACTTAGCGTATGCTCGGGAACCCTCAGCGCAGACCGCACCGCATCCGGCCGGAAGGCCATGACGAAGCGGGCGGACCGCACGGAGGAGCGCACAGGCCGGAGGTCTGCGGCCCCCCGACGCTCAGCCAGACACACGAACGCTGTGGTGCTTGTACAGGAGTTGCCGCGGCATATCACCCTTGGAGTTGCACCATGTTGCGACGTGTTACTGCACGTACCGCGGTTGGGGCCGCCAGCCTCGCCCTTGTGGCCGGCCTGGCACCTCTGGCCATGGCCAGCCCCGCACAGCACGAATCCTCCGGGCCCAAGCCGACCGTTGTCCTGGTCCACGGCGCCTGGAGCAACTCATCCAGCTGGGACGGCGTCATCAAGCGCCTCCACCGCGACGGATACCCGGTGGACGCGGCCGCACTGCCGCTCAGGGGCCTGTCGAGTGATGCGGCCTACGTGTCCGACTACCTGAAGTCGATCACCGGCCCCATCATCCTGGTGGGCCACTCGTACGGCGGGTCGGTCATCACCAACGCCGCCCGCGGCAACACCAACGTGAAGGCTCTCGTCTACATCGCCGCGTTCGCCCCGGACAAGGGCGAGACCTCCAACGAGCTGGTGGCCAAGTTCCCCGGGACGCACATCACTGACGACCCCAACGCCCCGGTGCCCACCGCGCTGAACGCGGTGCCCTTCACTCAGGCCGACGGCACGCAGGGAATCGACCTCTACCTCAAGCCCGACCACTACCGGGACATGTTCCTGGACGACTCCGTCAGCGACCCGGAGGTCGCTGCGCTCAGCTCCGAGCAGCGTCCGGTCACCGCCCAGGCGACCAACGAGGCGTCGGGCCAGCCCGCGTGGAAGTCCATCCCGTCCTGGTACCTGGTCGCCAAGAACGATCACACCATTCCGGCAGCTGCGGAGAGGTTCATGGCCGAGCGCGCCCACGCCCGCACCATCGAGGTGGACGCCCCCCACGTGGTGGCCCTCACCAACCCGGGCGCGGTCACCGGGCTTGTAGAGCAGGCTGCGCAGGCCCGCTGACCGCTTTCGGACCAACGCGCCCGGACCGACTCCCCCGTGCAGGTTCCCCCTGACGAACCCGCAAAGTCCGTGGCGCGTTGGACGCCGTGAGTGTCCCGGCTCGGATGACGGCCATGGGGCGGCCGCCGAAGACACTCACGGCGTTTCGACTTCCGCCCCCGTCCCGGCCTGAGTGCCGAAGGATCGAGAGGGGGCATGGCCTCGGCACGTACCCGAGGCGGCCACATTCCCCGTCGTCATTCGGAAGGTCATGCAAGCATTCGGTGTGGACATCGGCGGCACCGGTATCAAGGGCGCGCCCGTCGACCTCGAGGCCGGAATGCTCGCCTCGAGCCGGTATGAGGTAGCAACTCCCCACCCGGGAAAGCCCGAGGACGTGGCGGACGCAGTTCGCGGCGTCGTCGAGCACTTCGGGTGGCGGGGCCCTGTCGGGGTCGCCTTTCCCGGCGTGGTGGCCAACGGCATCACTCAGAGCGCGGCCAATATGCATCCCAACTGGGTCGGCAGGGACGCCGCGAGCCTAATGGCTGAGCATCTGGACCAGCCTGTGGTCGTCATGAACGACGCCGATGCTGCCGGAATCGCAGAGATGGCCCACGGAGCCGGACGCCAGCAGGCGCACGCGACTCCCCGACCCGGGAGCGGGCCCACGATTGTGCTGACTCTGGGCACCGGTATCGGCAGTGCCGTCTTCGTGGACGACGTCCTGGTGCCCAACACGGAACTCGGTCACCTGGAACTGGACGGTCACGACGCAGAGACGCAGGCGTCCGCCCGAGCCCGGAAGACCGAAGGGCTCAGCTGGGCCTTGTGGGGGCGCCGCCTGGAGAGGTATCTGGCGCACCTCGAGATGCTCTTCTGCCCGGGGCTGTTCGTGCTGGGCGGCGGGATCAGCCGCGAAGCAGACCGTTTCCTGCCCCTGTTGCACAGCATCAGGACCCCGGTGGTTCCCGCGGAGCTGCACAATGACGCGGGCATCGTCGGGGCCGCCATGGCGGCGCAGAGATCGCAGGACAGACCCTGACTTCGCCCCGCTCGCAGCGGCGGCGCTCGCCTCAGGCCATCAGGCCAATCCCGGAGACGGCCGATGAACCACCGGACCGCCGCAAAGAGTCCGACGACGCCCCCTTGCCTAGCGGCTGAAACAGGCCTGGTGAGCCCTGTGGCGGAACATACGGCCACGAAGCCACGTGCCGGCCGGTGAGCCGATTGCCCGTCCGCGCCGGTCTGCCCTTCACCCAGTAGTACTTCCCCAGACACCCTATCGAGAGCGCGCGATGAGCCACGTGACCATGCTGGGACAGCGATGGAGAACCCTCGACCAGCTCCACCGTGAGATCGAAGCCCACATAGAACGGAAGCTGCAGGAACACCTCGGGCTGAGTACCCGCGAGTTCCTTGCGCTGACCGTGTTGCCAGTCAGCAACCAGCAGACTCGTCACACGATTACACGAGCGCGAACTGCTCATGAGGCGGACGTCGGACCACGACCGGCGAGGCGCCGATGTCGAGTTGACTCCCGCAGCGCTGGACCTTCTGCAACGCGGCACCCCCGTGTTCGAGGAAGCCCTGAGCGAAGCGGTCACGCCAACGCGCTACCCCCTGGAGAGCCTCCGGCTGTTTGCAGTACCTCCAGGGACGGGCCGGTCGGCCATGAGCCAGGGCACGGGCAAATAGGGTCGACGCTCTCGGTGAAAACGCGGAAACCGGGTGAGGGCGCCACGGATCACAGACCCAGCTTCTGAGTTGCAACTAACAATCCAGAGGGGTAGCGTCGCGCACGGTTGCGGTCTCGCCGCCGCACCTCACCCGCCTGAGCTCGCGGCGTTTGAGTTCAGGGGAACGGGCGGCAGGAGGGGCCGCAGGCTGCGTCACAAGGACGCGGGCCGGAGTGCGTGACGCCAGCCAGCGTCTCCCCCGCTCGGCTGCCGCTCCGCGCGGGCACTGGCCGGCGGTCCCGGGGTCAGGGGTGCAGCTTGGACTGCCAGTCGGCGGGGACGCGCCCGGCGGGTCCCGGGGCCGGCTGGTCGAGCGGGTGGGCGTGGGGAGGGGCCAGGGCAGGCCCCCTCAGGCCCTCTTGGGTTCGGTAGTTCCAAAACCAGGATTCTCCCGGCTCGAAGCTCTGCATGATCTCGTGACCCGCCTGCAGCCAGTGCTCCTGGGCATGCTGGGACGGGGAGTCGTCACAGCAGCCGACGTGCCCGCACTCGGCGCAGCGCCGGAGATGAAACCACCAGCCCCCGCTCTCGTCGCACTCCACACAGCCGCTGCCGGAGGGGGGAATGGAAGGGTTGATTCCATGGAGAGTCATCCTGGCGGTCTCCTTGAGGGAAGTGGGGCCGGTGTGGTGACGCAGGACCGGCCGGCGCTGCTGTGCTGCGATGAGGGGGCAGTCCCTGTGCATGGCGTGCGCCCCTCACCGCCCGGACGGCCCCGCGCGCTGCGTGGTGGTGCTTTTTCAGACGGGTCAGCCAGAGCTAACCCGTCACGGGGTGGGCTTGGGAAAGGTGCGGCCCATCTCGGCACCCAGGTTGCGCTCGATGTGGGTGTTCTTCTGCAGGCCCCGCTGGAACAGCTGGCCGTTGATGGACTGGAATTCCGGGCGGGAGGCCGCAGCCCAGAAGGCGTCCGACTGGCGCGGGAAGACCTCGTCCGCGGGAAGGGTGAACTCGTTGACGAAGCCCTTGAGGTCGGTCAGCACCTGGTGATCCCACTTGGACACCCGGGTGGCGTAGGCGTCGACGAACGCTTCGAACTGCGCATCCGGTACGGCGCGGTTCACGTAGCCGTACTGTGCTGCCAGTACACCGTCGAAGTCTTCGCCTCCCAGCATGATCTCGAAGGTGCGTCCGCGGCCGACCAGGCCCGCCAGCCGCGCGGTGGCTCCGCCGCCGGCCACGGCGGTGAACCCGACCTCCATCTGGCCCAGGATCGCCTTCTCGGCGCTCGCGAATCGGATGTCGGTGGCGAGCACGAACTCGCTGCCCGCTCCGCGGGCGATGCCCCGGATCGCGCTGATGGTGACGGCGCGCAGCTTGCTGAGCCGTACCAGGATGTCGACCCAGGCCGGGAAGCCCGTCGTGCCGGGCAGTGCCTCCGCGATCTGCGGGTCCGCCTCGAGGTCGTAGTGCGCGAGGAAGAATTCAGGGTTGGCGCTGTCGAAGACCACGACGTTGACCGTGTCGTTGCTCTCCAGTTCGGTCAGGAGTTCCTTCAGATCGCGCATCAGGTCCGGGCCGATGACGTTGACCGGGGGGTTGTCAAACGTCACCCGCCACAGCGTCGGTGACGTCTCGGTGACAGTGAGCTGTGTGGGCTTGAAGTCTTCGACGAATGACATGGTTTTCCTCGGTTTTCTGTGGGTGCACCGGCGCCCGGTGGCGGCGGCGTCTGGCGTGTTCAGCCGGCGAGGGTGGCGTCCATCGTGATGTCGACCGACAGGGCCTTGGAGAAGGCGCACCACGCCCTCGCGCCCTCGGCGATCTCCTGGAACTTCTCCTGGCTGGCGCCGGGGATCCGGGCCGTGGTCGTCACGTGGATCTTGGTGATCGCCGGCCCGTGGTCGTCGGTCCCCATGGACAGCTCGACTGCCGTGGTGACCGACTCGACGGTGAGGTCGTTCTGGCCGGAGATGTTGGCAAGGGCGTGGTTGAAGCAGCCTGCGTGGCCCGTGGCCAGGAGTTCCTCCGGTATCGCGCCCGGTGCCCCCTCGAAGCGGCTGGCGAACGTGTAGGGCGTGCCGCTCAGGGTGTCCGTGGTGGTGGAGAGGGTCCCCTTGCCCTCCCTGAAGGTTCCGTACCACTCGGAAGTGCCGGTGACGGTCATGCTGGGCCCTTTCTGTATGTTGCCGCGGTCTCGGCGCGATTGCGTCCGAGAGCGGCATCTGAGTTCTGATTTACAACTTAGCCCACTGAGTTGTGTTGGGCAATCCAGATCGCTCGGTGCTCACCCCTCGACTCCCGATCCACCCACCCCTTCCGTCGCGGGATCGGACCATCGCAAAGGGCCGACGGCGGCCGGATACCTCGACGCCCGCCCCCAAGGGCCCCGTTGCCGCCGGAAGTTGGCGGGTGCCGCGCGGCACCCGCGGGAAGGATCTTCTGGCCGTCACGCGGCCAGCGCGTTATCAAGTCGTTACCGAATGGGCCGCCGGGCGCGTCCTGCCCACGTTCGGCTGAATCTCCGCGCATGTCCGCGTGGGCAAGAGCCGTGCAGGCCTGCAGCACTGCGGCATCGATGCGACGCGTGGCACACAGGGCAACGACAGCGCGTCTGGCGTCGAGAACGGCAGCAGGGACGCCCTCGCGGGCCCCGCCCTGCTGCGCCCGCGCCCTCCGCTTCCCCCTGCTCTGCGCGGCCCACCGGGCGCGCCGGATGCGAGCGCCCGACCGCAAGGCGCGCGAGGGCGCACCTCTGCGGACCCACGGTGGCCCTCGGTGCCATGCCCGTGCAGCAGGCGAGGGTCAGGGCCGGCCACCTGCACGGGCTCCTCGCGCTACGGCCCGGTCGCTCCTCAGCGCCGAGCGAGGTCGCCCTCCCCCGGGCCGGCGGCACCCGGCTGAGGCTCTTCGTAGGCTGCACACGCCCGCATGCGAGCGGCAGGCGTTTGTTCCCCGGCTTTGCCCAGGTCCGCTCCCTTCGTCGGAGGTCCCGGCGAGGAGGCAGACGCAGCTCCGCGTCTTCGACGGCCGGACTCGGCCTGGCGTGGACGCCCACGGGAAGTTAAATGCTGCGCAACCTGTAGAGGCACATGCATGACATGTAACATCTATGCGGCAGGGCAGGCAGCTCTCACCCCGGAGGTTGGGATGCGCGTCACACGCCAGCAGGCCACAGCAAACCGTGAGCGTGTCCTGGACGCCGCGGCGACCCTGTTCCGGGTGAACGGGCTCACCGGTGTCTCCATCGACGACATCATGAAAGCCGCGGGCCTCACCCACGGCGGGTTCTACGGCCACTTCGACTCCAAGGAAGCACTCACCGAAGAGGCCTGCGCCCGGGGAACACGCGACAGCATCACCGCGGTTCAGCACGAACAAGCCCCGCCCGACAGCGGATCCGACGCCGGTTCCCCCCTTCGGCGGGTCCTTGAGGACTACGTGTCCACCGCGCACCGCGACAACCCGCAAAGCCGGTGCACAGTCGCAGCTCTGGCGGGTGACGCAGGCCGAGAATCTGTGGAACTCCAGCACGTGTTCGCCTCCGGCATCACCGGGATGGCGCGTGCTCTCGGATCGGCCAGCCACGCTCAGGTCGACGACGACGGCACCGCCGCCCCGGACTACTTCCTGCTGGCCGGGATGGTGGGCGCCATCGTGCTCTCCCGCGCGGTGCGTGAGGCAGATCCGGCGCTCTCCGACCACATTCTGGCTGAGACCAGGCATCGCCTGGCCGCTTGCGGGCCAGGCGATGCCTCGCCCCCATCAGATTCAGGACACTGAGCGGACCGCCTCGATGATCACGTCCGCCACCTCGCGGGAGCGCGACACGGCGATCGAATGCGAGCCGCCCTCCAGCTCCGTGACCGTCGCCCCGATGGCTTCGGCGGTCGCCCGCTGGTAGTCCGGGTTGATGGAATTGTCAGCCCCGGCAACCACCCACCAGCTCGGCACACGCTTCCAGGCCGGCTCGACCGACAGCGGCTCCCCCAGCGCCACGGCGGAGGCGGGCCGCTGGTTGGCGGCGCCAGCCGCCGCCTCTTCGTCGGTGACGTCGGCAGCGAACACGGAACGGTACTTGTCGACCTGGATGGTGAGCTCGGGGACGTCGCTGCCCGGGTAGGACCAGGGCTGCAGCGCGCTCACCAGCTCGGGCTCCGGGTAGCCGCCGGTCGCTTCCTGGGCGCTCTGGCCCTTGTCGAGGCCGAAGGCGGCGACGAAGACCAGGCCCTTGACATTGTCGGCCGTGCTGCCGGCGTAAGTGATCACGGGGCCGCCGTAGCTGTGGCCGACCAGGACGACATCGCCTTCGGTCTGGGCGACCACGCTGGCCACGTACTCGCCGTCAGCGGTCAGCCCGCGCAGCTGGTTGGGAATGGCGCGGGCGGTGATGCCCGCTTTGCGCAGGTGGGCTATGACCTTGTTCCAGCTGGAGCCGTCGGCGAACGCGCCGTGGACGAGAAGAACGGTGGCAGACATAGCAGGTAGTTCCTTTCAGGAGGACTGCGGGTCAGGCAGACCCGCACGGTCGGAAGGCGCGGGGTGCTGCGGCCGGGCCGGCCTGCGCAGGGTGGCCACCAGTGCCGTCAGGGCGAGCACTGCCAACACCCCGCAGAAAGTGATCGCCGTGTGCCTGAGGCCGATGTGCGTGGCCATCACGCCGGCCACGACGACCGGGACGGAGAAGGCCGTGTACACGACGATGTAGATCGCGGAGACGAGTGCGGCCCGATGCTGTGGGCCGACCAGGCTCACGAGGCTGCGCAGGGCCCCGAGATAGCCGGTGCCGAAGCCGACTCCGGCGATCACCGTGCTCACGTAGAAGAGGGCAGGGCTGCCCAGGCTCAGGGCTGCCGCCGTCAAGAGGGAGCCGGATACGAGGGTAGTGCAGCCGACGATCATGCAGCTCCGGGCCGGCGCCGAGCGCAGTACCGCGGTCGCCAGGGCGCCAGTGCCGCACAGCATGGCGGGCACGGCGCCGCCCAGAAGATGGTTGTGGCTGTTGCTGAGCTGACTCGCAAGGGACGGTCCCAGGGACAAGTACAGTCCGCCCAGGGCGAGGGTGGAGACCAGGCAGGGCGCCGCTGCCAGGAAGGCGGGCCGCACAGGCTTGGGCACACTGATGCTGCTCCACAGGCGCGGCCTGGATTTCGTGGTGACACTCTCGTCGACGAGGACGGCCGTCAGGACCAGCAGCAGCACGGCGGCCGGGAGCAAGACGACGTAGACCAGGCGTTCGGGATGCGGAGCGTACTCGACCAGGGCTCCGGACCCCAGGGCTCCTGCGCCCAGGCCCGCCGTGGAGACAAGTGCGTTCATGAGCGCGGCCAGGCCGGTCCGCCCCGGGGGCTGCAGGTCCAGCAGGGCCGCTGATACCGCCGCGCTGACCAGGCCCGTTGCCAGGCCCTGCGCAATACGGGCCGCCACCAGCCAGGCGACGCTGTCGGCGGTGATGAACCAGAGCAGGCCGATCACCTGGCACGCCAGAGCCATGATGATCACGGGCTTGCGGCCGATGGCATCGGAGAGCGTGCCGAACGCCAGCAGCGCTCCCAGCAGCGCCACGGCGTAGACCGCGAACACCACGGTCAGGGTGATCTCCGAGAAGTTCCAGTCGGCCGCGTAGACGCCGTAGAGCGGGGTGGGGGCGCTGGCGGCTGTGAGGGAGAAGGCCAGGACCGTGGTGACGATCCAGAATCCTCGCCGGCCGGCGAGCGGGACGCCGGGCTGGGGCGGTATGAGGCGGTGGTCGGCGCGGATGGCCGTGTTCTTCTGCATCAGTCGGTGGCTTTCAAGTCGCGCAGTGCGTCGCCGAGGTCGAGCTCGGTACGGCCACGGGTCTGGAAGCCCTGCTTGAACAGCTCGGCCGCGCGTCGCTGCACTTCCTCGCCCCGTACGAGTTGCTGGAACAGTGCGGCATCCGCGCGCACGTCGGCCGCGGTGGGCAGGCTGATGGCGTTGATGGCCGATTTGGCCGCGATCAGCGCATCGCGGGGGAAGTCACCCATGCGCGCGGCGATGCCGGCTACGAACTCGTCCAGTTCGGCATCGGGCACCGCGCGGTTGATCCATCCGTAGCGCTCGGCGAGTTCCGCGTCGAAGTCGGCCGATGTCAGTACGGCTTCGAGGGCTCGGCCCCGGCCCATCAGACGGGTGAGGTGCTGGATGGCGCCCGCGCCCGGCGGGGCGCCGATGCCGACTTCGGGCTGGCCCAGGACGGCGTTCTCCAGGGAGGCGAAGCGCATGTCGCAGGCGAGGAGGAATTCGCTGCCCGCTCCCCGCGCGCGGCCGCGCAGCTTGGCGACGGTGACGGCCGGAATCTGGCTCAGCCTGCGAAAGAGCATCCCCAGGGAGGCGTCGCCCGGGCCTCCGGCCTTCGCGGCTTCGGCGGTGTACTGGAGGACTTTGGTCATGTCGACGTGCGGGAAGAAGAAGTCGGGATCCGCGCTGTCGAAGACCACCACGCGGGCTGCGGCCGGGCGGGAGAGCTCCTCAAGCAGTCCGACCAGGTCGCGCACGACCTCGGGACCGATGAGGTTGATCGGCGGGGCGTTGAAGGTGGCGGACAGAACGTTGCCTTCCAGCCTGGTGCTGATGGTTTCGTACGAGGCGGTCATGTCTGTTCCTCTCGGCGCTCATCACGACCCGGTGGAGTCCCGGCAGCTGTCAGAGCTGGTGCTCCTCGAGCCACTGCAGGACGAAACTGGCGATCTCCTTCCAGCCGCTGTCCACGGTCAGGGAGTGGCCACGGCCCGCGAACTGCTTGAGCTCGGTGACCGCGCTGGAGTGCCGGTACTGCTTGTACGTGCCGCGGGTGGTGACGTCCGGCACGGTGTGGTCCTCGGTGCCGGAGATCAGCAGCAGCGGGCCGCGGGCCGAGTTGCCGGTATCGACCTTGGCCTGCGAGCGGGGCGAGAAGTTGGCAGTGGCCGCCTGGAAGACGGGCCGGGCAGGAGCGGGGATGGTCCAGGCGTCGTAGAGCTCGTTGGCCTCCTGCTCCGGCAGGGCGTTGGCGAAGCCATAGCGGAACGCCTCGCGCGTCAGGGAGACCGCCCGGCGCAGGTTGGCAGGGTTGCCCAGAGCAGGCAGCGCCGAACGGATCTGCGCCAGCGGCAGCGGCAGCACTCCCTTGATCTGGGCGGGGTCGACGGCGACCGCCGCCTTGCACAGGGACTCGCCGAGAAGCTTCTGGGCGATCAGACCGCCGAAGGAGTGGCCGATGACGATGGGGTCCTGGTCGAGGGACTCGATGACGCCGCGGAAGTGATCGGTGGCGGCGGCGATGCTGGTGTCGGCGACGAGTTCGGGGGTGCGCCTGGCTTCCGCGACGGTGTCCGGCTCGTTCGGCCATCCCGGGGCGAGAGGCTCATAGCCCGCCTCGCGGAACAGGTCGAGCCAGGGGCTCCAGCTGGAGGCGTGCAGCCACAGGCCGTGGATGAAAACGACAGGGGTGCGTGATGCGGTCATGGCGTGTCCTGCTTCGGGTGAGGAGGGCGTGGGTTCATCAGATCCTGGCGCGGCGGCATTGACGCGAGAGGCAAGGCGGGTGGGACTGTGTCGGCTGGGCGGGGAATTTAGGCGGTGAGTGGGCTCAGCGACATGTGCACCGACCGGATGGCGCTGGCGCCCTCGCCGACGGCTGCGGCGACGCGTTTCATGGAACCGGCGCGTACGTCGCCGGTGGCGAAGACCCGCGGAAGGCTGGTCTCGAACGGCAGCGGCCTGCGGCCCAGGTCCGCCCACCGGTCCTGGAGCATGTCGTCGCTGAGGTGGACGTCGGTGAGGACGAATCCGTCCTCGTCCATGGCCGCGCTCCCCAGCCAGTCCGTGGCCGGGCGTGCGCCGATGAAACAGAACAGGCCCCGGCACTCGAGTTCGACCTCGGCGTCTGTCGGCGCCGCGTTACTCCGGACCTGGATCTCCTCCAGCCGGTCGCCGCCGCACAGCCGGGTCACTTCGGTGGAGGTGCGCACCGTGATCGCGGGGTGGGCGAGGATGCGGTCGGCCAGATAGGACGACATGCCGGCGCCGAGGTCCGATCCGCGCACCACCAGGTTCACGGTGCTGCCCCTGCCGGCGAGGTAGAGGGCGGCCTGGCCAGCAGAATTCGCGCCGCCGATGACGGCTACCGGATGAGCGCCGCAGGTACGGGCCTCCAGCTCGGTGGCGGCGTAATAGATACCCGCGCCTTCGAACTCGCTCCACCTGGGCAGCGGCAGCGACCGGTAGCTGGCGCCGGTGGCGATGACGGCTGCCCGGCTGTCGATCTCAGTGCCGTCTTTCAATACCACCCGCAGCGTGTCACCATGCGCGCTCAGTTCGGCGACTTCGCAGGGGCTGGCGATGCGGGCCCCGAACTTCTGCGCCTGCACCGCGGCGCGGGCGGTCAGGTCGGCCCCGCTGATGCCCGAGGTGAAGCCGAGGTAGTTCTCGATCCGCGAGCTGGCCGCTGCCTGGCCGCCTGCCGCCACGGAGTCAAGGACCAGCGTCTGCAGGCCCTCCGAGGCGCCGTAGACGGCGGCAGCAAGTCCTGCCGGGCCCGCGCCGATGACGACAAGGTCCAGTGTCCTGCCGTGGACGTGCTGGTAGGACAGCCCGAGGTGCTCGGCCAGGAGGGCGGGAGTGGCCCGTCTGAGCACCGTCGTCCCCGTGATCACCAGCGGGAAGTCGTCGGGGGCGGCGTCCACGACGCGGGTCAGGGTCTCTCCCGCCGGGGTGTCGGCGAGAACCCAGGTGTGCGGCTGGCGCTGGCGTGCCGCATAGGTGCGCAACGCCATGGCGGATGCTGACAGGTCATGGCCGACGATGACGATGCTGCTGGCTGCGGCGTTGGCCCGTAGGTTTTCGCGCCGTGCCAGCAGGGCCCGCAGGATGATGTCCGAGAGCTCGGGATCCTCGTCCATGAGCCGTCGAAAGGACGCCGGTCCCACCCGGTAGACCGCTCCGGGCGCCGAGACGCGGGCGTTGAGGTACGTGGTCTGTCCGGTCAGGAGGTTCAGTTCGCCGCTGAACTGGCGCGATTCGTAGCTGGCGACGACGGCCTCGTCGGCGTCGGAGCCTGCCGGCCGCAGGATCTCGATCCCGCCGGACTCCACGAGGATCATGTCTGCGTTGGCCTCACCGGCCTGGAAGAGGATGTCGCCGGCTTCGGTGAGCTGCTCATTCCCGTACGTCTTGAGCCGGGTCCACTGCGCGTCGCTGAGGACCGGCGCTGCCTCGGTCGGTTGGGGCGTCGACATAGTCGTGCGTCCTCTGTTCACGCCGCGCGCGGCGCGGCTGTCGGGCGGGGTGGCTGGATGGCCTTCCTGGAGCTGAGAGGCCGCTGGTTTCAGTCGGCACCGCCCCCGGCAGGAGGTCGGAGAGCCATCGCTGCTCCCCGCAGCGCGTCGTCTGCGCTTTTCGCCCATTCGGCCGGGCGAGGGCGGCGCCATTGAGGGGCGGCCCTCCCGGCCACCGGCAGCGACGGACTACCAGTCGGGTCACTCGTATTCGGGGCCTGCGGAATAGGGCGGCTTCCGTAGGATCGGCTGAACTTTCGATCCCGAAGGGACGCCGGTCCCCCGCGGCCGCGGGGGACCCGTGCGTTTCCGGCCCGGCCGTGAGCGGCATTCCGATTACGCCGCACCGGCGCGGTGAGCCGGCTTTTACGGCTGATCAGATTGCTGTGTCCAGGGTCGGTTTCCATACGGGGCTTTCGGAAGAGGGCCTCACTCAGCACCACAGGCAGGCTCATGGTCCGTCCCACCTGCCAGAGAGCGCCTGCTGAGGCGCATTCCGGCACCGGTCTGCTCCACGGCCGAAGACCTGCGGCAACGATCGACCTGCCGTGACCTGCTGAGTCCTGGCAAACAACCTAGCATGCTGAGTCTTCACAGGCAATCCAGCCGGACCGGCCTCGCAGCGGGCCCGGCGCGTCGGCGACAGGATCCTCAACGGCAGCGCGCTCCCGCATCCGCCAAGCCGGCCGGAGCCAAGTCGCCGAAATGGCCTGCCGTCCACGTAATGATCCGAGCGGGGATCAGAATTAATCCATCCGAAT
The DNA here is from genome assembly GCF_053598575.1 of Streptomyces sp. NPDC001100. Classification (NCBI taxonomy): domain Bacteria; kingdom Bacillati; phylum Actinomycetota; class Actinomycetes; order Kitasatosporales; family Streptomycetaceae; genus Streptomyces; species Streptomyces sp. NPDC001100. The sequence continues at coordinate 33,647 of NZ_JBSFKO010000043.1, read as the reverse complement.
ATTCAGGTGGGTTTTCCACACCCCGAATGAATCCTCACATTGCGGAATTCGGTATATTATCCCGAGGGAAAATATATCTATTTTCTGCACGCATCCACTCTGGTCTTCACTCCTCGGCCGTCCAGCCGTTCCAGCTCTTTATGTGCTGCCGAAGAAAAGAATGGGGTCCAGGCAGGGAGAGACGAGCGGGGGGCCGCCGGGCGCCGCCGGCGAACACCCGCCGGCGGCGCCCGGCGGCCCCGCACCTTCGGGCGGTGATCAGCGGCTAACTGGGGTGATCACGGCATCAACCAGCGATTCCGCCAATCGACACCGCGACGCGGTGATCCCGTACAGCGTTCACGGGACAGGGTCGCGAGACGCGTCACCGGATCACCGGGATGGCGGTACGGCGATGCCTGGGCAGAACCCGGCCGGGCCAATCGTGAGCGCGGCCACAAGGCGCCCCGAAAGGCGGCTCAGTTCATTCCCGGGACCGCCCCCACAAGGAAGCAGGAGGCGCTTTTCATGTTGTACATCATTTAAGTCCGACGGATTAGCGCCATCTGGATCCGGACCGAAGACTCAGGTAGCATTAGTTCCATGGCACATTCATGGATGCACGACTCCACCTGCTCCGTCACCAGGAGTCTGGGGGTACTGGGCGAGAATTGGACATTGCTTATCCTGCGGGAGGCCCTGACCGGTACCACCCGGTTCGCGGACTTCCGGTCTGCCCTGGGTTTGGCGGCGGACGTACTGAGTCGCCGGCTGGGGACGCTCGTGGAGTCCGGGGTCATGTACCGGGAGCCCTATCAGGAACCCGGCAGCCGCACGCGCTACGAGTACCACCTCACCGATGCGGGCCGTGAGCTGGAGGTGGTGCTGGGGGCGCTGCAGCAGTGGGGGGACCGCCATCTGCCCCGGACCGAGGGGCCGAGCATCGAGCGCCGGGCGCGGCGCACCGACCGGCCGGTGCACGTGGCGTTCATCGACGATCTCGGTTACGAGGTGCCGTGGGCGGACGTCGCGACCATCCGTACCGATGCCTATCCGAAGGACGAGGTGCCGGAGGAGTCCGGCGAACTGGCGAACTGACACGCCGGCGCCTCGGGCCGGGCCGACAACGACAGGCCGGTCGCGGCGATGCAACTGGGTGCCGCCCCCGTGCGGGATCCGCGGGGCGCCCGGCTTCTGTCGCCGCGTCGTGTGCGTGTGCCGGGGAGGCGGGTCAGTGCTGCGCGTCAGGGACGGGGAGTTCGAACCAGACTGTTTTGCCGCGGCCGCTGGGTGAGTTGCCCCAGGCCGACGCCAGAGCAGACACGATGACCAGTCCCCGTCCGCCTTCGGCTTGGTCCTCCTCGCGCGGAATGGTCACGGTACGCGCGGGTCGAGGATCGCTGTCGCGCACCTCGACCCGTACCCGCTCGGTATACCTGCGCACGTAGACGTGGACGTCACTGTCGCCGTGCACCAGCCCGTTGGTGACGATCTCGGAGACCAGCAGTTCTTCTTCGTCGATCATGTCGGACAGTCCCCATCCCTCCAGCCATTCGCGCAGCAGTCGGCGGGTACGCTGTGCTCCCTGCAGGTCACGTCGGTGGATCCGTAGCTGCCGGACGTTTTCCCGGGCTTCGGACGAGGGCCCCTCGTAGAGGACCAGCATCAGGGCGGCGTCGTCGGTGTGTCGCGTGCGCTGGTTGTCGAATCTTGCGATGAGGCCGTCCCCCAGTGCCTCGAGGCTGCCGCCGTGGAAGGCCTCCTGCAGGGCTTCCGGGTCGAGGGCATCCGCGAAGCCGACCAGGCCGTCGGTGTAGAAGGCGAGCAGAGTCCCCGGCGCGAGTTGCCTTTCTGCAGCCTCGAAGCGCACCTCGGCGTCGACGCCGAGCGGCATTCCCACGTCGAGGTCCCATGGGGCAGCGGCTCCGTCGGTGGTGCGGACCGCCGGCGGAGGATGTCCGGCGGTGGCCATCTGCAGGGCGCCGGTATCGGGGTCGAGCAGGGCGCAGCAGCATGTGGCGTACAGACCGGTGTCCAGGTCGACCAGGACCCGGTTGGCCCGTTCAAGGATCCGTGCCGGGTCGTGTCCCTCGGCGGCGTAGGCGCGTACTGCGCTGCGCAGTTGTCCCATCACGACCGCGGCCGAGGTGTTGTGGCCCTCGACGTCCCCGATCGCCATGACGATCTTTCCGCTGGGGAGGGTGATCAGGTCGTACCAGTCACCGCCCAGCTCGATTCCACTGGTGGCCGATGCGTACCTGCTGGTGGCGACAATGCCTGCCGGCTGCGGCAGCATCCGCGGCAGGAGGGTCTGCTGGAGGGCTTCCGCCAGCGCGTGCTGCGTCTCGTTCGTCCGGGCACGCTCGAGCCCCTGGGCGACTGTCGTGGCCAGAGCCGTAAGCGTTGCCTCCTCGGCGACGATGTCGGTGCGTTCGGTGGCGAAGGCCAGGGAGAGCGCCCCGGCCGGCAGTCGGCCGGTGGACAGGGGCAGGACGGCCCAGAAGCATCCGGCATCCGCTGCTTCGCCGACCAGGCGCCCGCGGGTTCGCCCGTCCATGGGGTCGTAGAGTTTTTGCCGCCTGCTGGTGATGGCGTCGGCCTCGGGCGATGTCTGGCCGAGCAGGGTTCCCTCTGCGGTGCGGAGATACTCCGCACCGCAACCCGCCGCGCCCGCGAGGTGCAGGCGTTCGCCGTCGACGAGGGTGATCACTGCGGCGCGGGCCAGAAAGCCGCCCATCGCACGCTCGATCGTCCGGTCGATGACGTCCTGGAGCCTGGGGGCGTCTGCGAGGCGGATCGCGAGCTTGTGGAGGTGGTAGATCAGCGGAGCGGTGGACGAGGTGATGTTCCCAGGGCCCGTCCCTGTTTCTTCGACCGCCGTCACCAGCGGTACCGCGGGCGGAGTCAGAGGGATCTCCGCTTGCGCCAGCTCATCCAGCCGGGCGGCGAGGGCGGAGGCGGCCTGTTCCAGCCGTTCCAGTTCCCCCGGGTCGGTTCGGACGTTCGCCCGCAGCCAGAAGGCCGTGAGCGTCCCGAAGCGGCGTGTCGCCGAGGCCAGCGGTGCCGCGGAGGCCTGGTAGGGAAAGGGGGCGAAAACGGACAGCATCGGGTGGCCTGCCATGATCGACGCGGACTGCGCCGTGGCCACCCTGCCGGTGCGCCAGGCCCGGGCCGATGGATAGACGTCGTCGTCCACCGAGACCCGCTCGATGGAACCGACTCCCAGGGGGGTCACGGCGACGGCTGCTGCACGCAGTTCCGCAGTGCCGGGTACATGGAGAAAGACCGTCACGGCGGCCGCGCCGAGTTCTCGCACCAGTCGGCTGGTGGTGGACAGCAGGAGTGCGTCACGGTCGCCCGGCCTGAAGGGCCTCTCGCCCTCCGGCTCGTCCAGCGGGCGTTCTACCGGCTCCATCGGCACCGCCGCCCGACCGCTGTCGTTTTCCGCTCTGGCCGTGTTCCAGCGTACTGCCGGCATGCTCGCCTCGTCGGGCCGTCCGCCGCGGACGGCCCGACGAGGCGAGCCCGGGCGCTTTCGCGGAGGGCGAGGCTTCTGCTACGAACGTTGCCGACCATGGCGGAGGAGCCTCACCACTACATGCACGGCTGCTGCGACTTCGCACTGTTCACGAGCGGTGCAGCCCTCGAGGCCACGACGGGGGGTCCGCACGAGAATGACCCCCGCACACAGGATCCGGAGGAGTTGCGGGCCTCGGAACTTCTGCGTCAGCTCAGGGACCTGGACCGCATCGCCTTTCACGCCACGGACCTGCGGCGCGCCCGCTTCGGACTGCCTGGGGCGACAACCGATCACCTGCGCAGACAACTCCAGTCTGCGCTGTCCCGGCTGGACGATCTGGCACAGGCCTGACCTCGCACGGCCGGTCTCTCCAGTCGTCCGGGAAGCTGCTCCTGCCCCGCCGGCCCCGGAACCCTGCGCAGACGGCCGTCGGTGGCAACGCACACCGCTGCCGCGGCCCGTCGCCCGAGGGGCGAGGCCCCGTGCGGCGGGGCCGCGGTTTCCGCGTTCACCACGCGCCGGCTGCGATCGTCCGGCGGCGAGCCCGGGAGGCTCTCCCGCCGACCGACTTGCCCGAACCGATCCACCCAGCCAACTTTTATTTAACTACTCAGACTGATGTCACCGATGCATCCCGCAGCCGCGAGGCGGCCACCCGGTGCGGGAGTAGGTGCCGGCCGGCCGGCACCTACCCGCTCTGCGATGCAGGGAGCCGGGGTCGAGCCTACGGCGCAGGCCACGCCAGGCGATCCCACACCGCCGAGGCCACACCGGCGACACAGCTCAGCCCGCCCTCCGGGTAGCCGAAGCCGACCGCGCGCTGCGGCTGCGACACCTGGGACAGCAGGCTGCGCGCGGCTTCCTCGCCGCCGGGGTTCACACTGACGACGAGGAAGATCGCTGCAGCGGTCAGAGGCCCAAGTACCGGCTGGGCGGCGTTACGGCCCTCTTCGGTCGTCACGTCCTGTCTCGCTTCCGAGGGGATCTGCGGGGGCTGCGGTACGGCTGGATGGCCTCATGCCGTCGGCGTCGTCGGCACTGTCGGGAACCTTGCGGGGATTGGCGAGCGGATGCCAGTCCCCGACTTCGGGAGTCTGCGGTGGGCAGCCCCGCCTGGGCGCAGGGCATGCTTCCTGCCCTCCGAGCACCCATCTGTCACCCCAGCACGACAGCCCTGCCAGGACCGGCTCAAGGTCATGTCCGGCGTCCGTCAGGTGGTACTCGTAGCGTGACGGCTGAGTGCTGTACTGCCGCCGCTCGAGCAGGCCGGCCAACTGGAGCTTGTGCAGCCGGGTCGCCAGGGTATTGCGAGGAGCACCGGTGGACTGGAGGATCTCGCTGAAGCGGTGCACTCCCTGAGAGATCTCCAGGATCACGAGAAGGGACCATCGCTCTCCGCACACGCTCAGGGCCGCCACGACGGCCTTCCTCTTCCGGGCCACGGCACCCCGTGGAGCCTCGCTCATGGCCTGCCGCGCACGTGGAGGCTCCCGATGTCACGTCCGTGCGCGGCCGCCCTGCCATGGGGAGGACCGGCCGCGTCGCCACGGCCTCCTCCCCGCTCGCCGCTCAGCGTCATGCAGGCTCCTCACCTAACCATCTGGGTTGCCTTTCCAAACTTAACCTATTGGCAGACCGGCTGCCGGCCCTCTGCCTCCTCGTGCTTCAGTTCAATCGTCATCGCCCGGGTCACCGGCTCCTACGTCGGTGAGAACAAGGAGTTCGCCCGGCAGTACCTGTCCGGCGAGCTGGAGGGGGAACTCGTTCCGCAGGGCACGCTCGCCGAACGCCTGCGGGCGGGCGGCGCAGGCGTCCCTGCCTTCTACACTCCGGCCGGCGTCGGCACTCAGGTCGCGCAAGGCGGCCTGCCCTGGCGCTATGTCCCCGACGGCTCGGTCGCCGAAGGAGACCCGCGACTTCGCGAGTCGCCCGTACGTCCTGGAGCACGGCATCACCACCGACTACGCACTCGTCCGCGCCTGGCGCGGCGATCGGCACGGCAACCTCTGCTTCCGCCGCGCAGCCGCCGACTTCAATCCGCTGGCCGCCCTGGCCGGCCGCATCACCATCGCTGAGGTCGAGGAACTCGTCGAAGTGGGCGAACTGCGTCCCGACGAGGTGCACCTGCCCGGCATCTTCGTCCAGCGGGTGGTGGCTCTCACCGCTGAAGAGGCCGCCGACAAACAGATCGAGAAGAGGACGGTACGGACCTGATGGCCTGGACCCGTGACCAGATGGCCGCCCGCGCCGCCGCCGAACCCACCGACGGTTCCTACGTCGACCTCGGTGTCGGCCCGTCCACCCTGATCCCCGGCCACCTCCCGCCCGGCGTGCACGTCGTCCTGCACTCCGAGAACGGCATCCTCGGCACCGGCCCCCTACCCCACCCAGGCCGAGGTCGACCCCGACCTGATCAACGCGGGCAAGGAGACCGTCACCGTCCTGCCCGGCGCCAGCTTCTTTGACTCCGCCCTGTCGTTCGGCATGATCCGCGGCGGCCATATCGACACCACTGTCCTGGGCGCCATGCAGGTCTCCGCACATGGCGACCTGGCCAACTGGATGATCCCCGGCAAGATGGTCAAGGGTACGGGCGGCGCGATGGATCTCGTCCACGGCGCCCGCCGGGTCATCGTCCTCATGGACCACACCACAAGGACGGCAGTCCGAAGATCCTCAAGGAGTGCACCCTGCCGCTCACCGGTGAGCAACGCGTCCACCGCATCATCACCGACCTCGGCGTCCTCGACGTCACCGACGACGGCCTCGCGCTGGTCGAGACCGCTCCTGGCGTCACCGTGGAGAGCATCACAGCCCACACACGCCCCGGTACGTTTGGACAACACACTCCGGGCCCCCTTCTGACCCGCACTTTCGGCGGCTGGGTGACCGTAGGTGCCCTGGAGGCCATAGCGGCACCAGAAACCCGCTTCTTCCCTTGCCTGCCTGGAGCCTGATAGCCCGTACGGGCAGAGGGCTGCCGGTTTCCCCGAATCGCAGACTTGTTCACCCTTTCAGGCGTATTCGGCATGCGGAGAAGTTCTCGCGGCGCGACGCGGAGCAGCATGGTGAGATGCGGGGCCGGCCCTGGCGGCGGTCGTCGCCGGGAAGTGGTGGGGGTCGTCGCCGGGAAGTGGTGGGGGTCGGTGAACAGGTGGCAGGAGCTTGGCTGTTCGGCTTCTGTCGGCCGCTGCCGCTAGGGAGAAATCGGCGGCGGGCGGTTTCGTCGGCCAGCTGGCGCACGGTCAGCGGCTGAAGCTGGAGGAGCTGTTGGCCGGGCAGGTGTGCGGGGTCGTGCGGCTGTGGGACCGGGGGTGGGCAGCGTGAGCGCGGTGGAGACCTCCGGCGATCTGTTGGAAGGTGAGGCAGTGCCGGGCACGGGCCAGGGCGTCGTGGCTCTGTACCGCGAGCCGCACGGGCCGGTGCACTCGTGCGGTGCGTCTGGGCTTCGGGGCGTGGTGCTGGAGGAGTTCGGGCCGGTGAGCGAGCCGGTGCCCTACCGGGGCCGCAAGGGCATCATCACCTACTGGCCGGTGGCGACGCGGGAGCAGACCGTGGTGTGCGGCAGCCTGCGGCAGTGGCGGCTGGCGGTGGAGCTGGACTTCGAGCCGGCCTGGGCGGCGTTCAGTGCCGGCCCGGTGGAACTGCGGTGGCGGGCGGGAGGCCGCCTTCGCCGGTGGCGCCCGGATTTCCTGGCGCGCACGGCCGACGGTGCGCGTGAGGTGCTGGTGCTGGTGACTGCTCGCCAGGAGAGCCTGCCCGCATCAAGGCTTGAGGTGCTTGAGGAGGTAGCCCGGGTGGCCGGGTGGCGGGTGCGGCAGGTGCGTGAGCCGGCGGGGCTGCGTGGACGCAATCTGGGGTGGCTGGCCGGCTACCGGTTCCCCGTAGGCGGCCAGGAAGGTCAAGGGCGGGCGCTGCTGGAGGCGTTCAGGGAGCCGGCGGGGCTGCGGGCGGGAGTGGCGGCGAGCGGGCTGGATGAGCTGACGGGTCTTGATCTTGCTTACCGGATGCTCTGGCAGCGGCGGCTGCTGTTCGACATCGCGCAGCCGCTGCTGCCCGATGCCGTGGCCTGGGCGGCCTGAGGGCCGGGAGGGGGCGCATGGCGGGATCGGGTGAGGGCCGGCCTGCGGGGTCGCTGTCCATGGGGGCGCGGGTGCACTGGCAGGGGCGCGAGTGGGAGGTGGTGGCGTGGCAGGGGGCGCAGGTCACCCTGGTGCCTCAGGACGGCGGCCAGGAGGTGCCCCGGGCGGTGTCGTACCGGTGGCTGGCGGGCGCGGAAGACTTCGCTGTCCTCAGCGGCGGTGGGGCACCGGCCGTCGGCGGCGCGGCCGTTGGCGGGTGGGGGCGGCAGGAGGGCCGGCAGGAGGCCGCTCTGTGGCAGGCGCGCATGGTGGAGATCGACACCGGCCTGGCGCCGGGCCGCAGCGCGCATAAGCGGGGATTCGGGCCGGAAACGACGCTGGCCCAGCGGTGCGCCGCGATGTCGGCGCGGCTGGCCGCTGATGGCATCCGCTGCTCGGCCCACACCCTTGCCGACAAGCGGCGCAAGTGGAAAGCGGCCGGGGAGAATCCGGTTGTGCTGCTGCCCGCCGCGCGGGACAAACGGGCGGGGGGCTTCACCGATCCGCGGTGCCTGACCGCCATGCAGGAGGTGGTGGCCCGGCGCGCGCACGAGTCGGACGTGACCATCGAGCTGATCCGCGAGGAGGTCGAGGATCTCCTGCACGCGCGCTACGGCGAGGAGCTCGGTGATCCGGCCGCCGTGGCGGCTCTGCTGCCCTCCCGGTCCACCTTCTATCTGCGGATGAAGGAGTCCGGCCTGGCCGACATCCTGGACCGGCCGACACGGGCCCGGGCCGCGCTGGCCTCCGCCCCGCCTCTCCCCCACGGCGGGCGGGAGGTCGTGCTGCGGCCGGGGCAGGTGACCCAGGTCGACACCACGCCGCTGCGGATCCTGGCCCGCGGCGACGACGGCCGGCCCACCGCCACGGAGCTGACCTGGCTGATCGACGTGGCCAGTCACAGCATGTGCGCGCTGATGATCACGCCCAGCCGTCCCCGGGACACCGAGAGCGGACAGCCGGGCCAGGCGACCAGGGCGATCGACCTGACCCTGCTGCTGGCCCAGGCCTTCGCGCCCTGGCCGGTGATGCCCGGCTGGGACCCGCTGAGCGCGGCCGCCGCCTCCACCCTGCCGTTCGGGGCGCTGCGCGCGGCGGACGAGCGGTTCACCGAGGCCACCGCCGCCCGCCCGGTCATCCGCCCCGAACTGATCGTCTACGACCAGGGCAGCCCTTACGTGAGCGAGCATTTCACCGAGGTCTGCGACCGGCTGCGCATCGCCCGCCGCCCGGCGCGCAAGAGGACCGGGCCCGACAAGTCGCTCGTCGAGCACTCCTTCACCACTCTCGCGCACCGCTTCAGCCAGTACGTGCGGCACGGCTGGCAGGGCCGCAGCCACAAGAAGCGCGGCCGCGGCATCGAGCGGATGCCGCTGTTCACGATCGCCGAGCTCCAGCAGATGGCCCAGGAATGGGTGGCCCTTGAGTACCAGCAGACCCCCGATGCGGGGCTGCGCGACCCGTTCCGGCCAGGCGTCGTGCTGTCCCCCAACGACATGTATGCCGTCCAGGTGGCCCGCAGCGGCTACCGGCCCGTGCCGCTCTCCCCCGCCCAGAACCGCTTCTTCCTGCTGTCGCGGTGGGTCGTCCCCGGCAAGGGCGGCTTCATGATCGGCTATCGGACCTATCAGCCCGTCACGCAGGACGCCGCCCACTACCGGGAGATCCTCCTGCGCGGCGGCTCGAAGCTGCCCGGCGCAGGGGACAAGTGGGAATGCCGTTTCAACCCCTACCGGCCCGAGCGGGTGTGGCTGTACGACCACACGGCTGGCACCTGGGTGACCTGCGATTTCCGGCTGCGGCACCTGCTCACCGATCTGTGGACCGCGGACATGTGGCAGGAGCACGCCGAGCAGCACCGCGCGGCCGGCGGCAGCGAGCAGGACGAAGAGGCGATCGCCCTGGCCCTGGCACAGCGCAACCGCAGGCGGCGCAGCCGCAAGCCGCCGCCGAAACGCACCGGAGCCGAACCGCCCTTCCAGGGACTGGAGTTGGACACCGAGCAACCCTCCCAGGACCCCTATGCGGGCCTGGAGGAGTTCGACCTGTCCACCCTTCGGCCCCGCCCGGCGCTGCCCATTTCCCCCATGGCGCCCAGGCCGGTGCCCGCCCCGCCGGCCCTGCCCACAGGGGCGGACACCGGCGGAGAACAGGAAGGCGGGCCGACTCCGCACCCGCTCGCGGCCCTCTTCGCCGATGCCGACACCTCCGGCGGCCCGCCCGACGCCCCCGCCGCCGGGATGCCGTCCGAGGCGTACGAGGTCGTCGACGCCGAACTCCTCGACGACCCCGGCTCCGGTGCGGACGGCGAGGACAGCGGTGAGGACGACGAGGGCGTCATCGACGTGTGGGAGGTGGACACGCCTGGCGGTATGGAGCCGTGAACGACGAAGGCACAGGGCCGGACCGCGGGGTGCGCTCCTCGCGCCGGAGCCGGCCCTGCGGAGGAAATGAACTGGGAACCGTGTACGAGAGGGCAGCGTGATGAAAGCGACCGTGGAGCTGCGCGACAAGCGCGAGGCGCGCCTGCGCCAGCAGCTCAAAGAGACCCCGATGCGGCCTCTGCCGCTGTTCCAGGTCACCGGCTGGACCCACTTCGTCGACGAGGAGGTGAAACCGCCCGCACGAGCGGGCAGCAGCCCTGGCCCGGACAGGCCCACGGACGAGCAGTCCATCGCCTACCACCGGCATCTGCGGATGGTGCCCACCGCCGCGATGACCCACATGCAGGAGACGGTCGTCGAGGCGATCCACGCCAACAGCGGTCGCCGTGACGGGCTGATGGACCATGTCATCGACGGGCCCGCCGGCACCGGCAAGACCTGCCTGCTGCGGGCGACGGGACGCGCCGCCCAGCAGGAGATCGAAGCCGGCACGGGCGGCAGGCGCCAGAACACGATCCCGGTGGTGCACATCACCGCCCCCGCAGACCCGGAGCACAGGGTGAACTGGGTCTGGGAGATCGCCTCCTATCTGGGCCTGCAGCCCGAGCCGAAGAGCCTCGCCGAAGTCCTGGAGATGCGCCGCAACCCCGACCTGACCCTGCCGGTCAACTACGTCCTGGAGACGGCACAGACCCGTCTGCTGCTCATCGACGACATCAACCGTGCCTCGCCGCAGCACCTGGCGAACGTGCTGCCCTACTTCGACTACCTGCGCGACAAGCTGGGCATCTCACTCGTCTTCTGCGGCACCGGAGCCAGTCACCTCCTGCACCAGGCCCGCATCCTGGCCGGGGACCTGGCCCGGGTCAGCGAGGAGAACCGGGTACGGCTTGAGCGGGCGGACCGCCCGGCAGCGCCCGCCTCGCCCTCCCCCACCGCGCTGCTGCCGGTGACCTGGCTGCACCCCCTGCCCCTGAACACCGAGGACGACACGACCTTCCGGGAAGTGCTGATGGGCTTCGAGGCCGACTTGAGCCTGTACCGGCTGGAGAAGAACGCCCTGAGCAAGCATGCCGTCGTACTGCACCGGCGCACCGGCGGCTATTTCAAAGCCCTCGCCTACGTCGTCTCCACCGCAGCCGTCATCGCGATCCGCAGCGGCAGCGAGAACATCACCATGAAGGAAATCGACGCCGCGACAGCCCAGTTGAGTCCCTGAAACAGCGCAGGCCCTCATCGGGCGGCCGGTTCGGCGATCACTGTGGTGCGGGGTCGCTGTGATGCGCCTGCGGGGGGGTATCACTGGGATCCGTGTGCTCGTGCCGTGACCACGGGATCCGGCTGCACGGCCCGTCGTCCGGCTACGCTTCGCTGCCGTCCGCGTGCACGGTGTGCGGGTCACGTGCCCGGTGGCTGATGGCCTCGGCGATCAACTCGCGGCAGACTTCGATCAGTTCATGCGGCTGGTCGCGTACGCGTCCCAGACGAACCGCGTGTTCCAGGACCTCCTGGTCCTTCAGTGAGTCGAGCCAGCCCCGGACCGTTTCGGCTTCGGGTCCTTCTGGGGCAGGGGCGAGAACCTCGACGAGACCGACACGGGCCACGATGGCCGTGATCCTGTCCCTGGCACGTACAACGGCGGGTGTCGGGCCCGCGGTTGCCAGTCCTTCACGCAGATCCCCGCGCCCGATCTCGATGTCAAACTGTGGCGGCAGCGGGCTCACCGCGTGACCGCCGGTGATGAGCACGGGGACGGCTATGGTGCGCACCCATTCCTCAAGAAGCTGCAGCTCGTGGGCTGCGATGGCCCACACCTTGGTGTGCGGGCGCTGTAGGGACACCGTCGTGACAACGGAGAAGGGGATACGGGCACCGCGCGGGGCGCTGGCGAGCACATCACCTTCCATCAGCGGCAGGCCGTCGCCGGGCCGGGGCCCGGGTTTGAGCGGAAGCGCGACGGTCAGGTCACTGTGCGGATCGTCCGGGTACACAGCCCCGAGCCGGGGTTCCAGGACAGCCGGGGCACGGTGCTTGGCCAGATTGGTGTAGGAGGCCAGGAGGCGCAGCGGATGTTCGTCAGGGTCGCGGCGCTGGAACGGCTGAAGCCGCTCGATACGCTGCGCAAGAGGCGTGCCGGCGTGCAGCGGCGGGAGTCTGCGCCGCCGGCCGTCCCGGAACCATGCGGCGAGTTTCCCGGCATCCGCGGTGGCAGGCATCTCGACACCCCGTGCCTCCTCGTCCGTCAAGGGCCTTCCCAGAGCGTCCTCGACCTCCGCGTACAGAGTGTGCTCCACCGCGGCCCGCAGTTGGGTGAGGGCGTCGGCTACGAGCCGTGGGAGGGCGTGCGGGATCGGGGCAACGGCCTTGACTACAGCCTCTACTCGATCACCGTTGACCACATCGGCGAACGTGACCGGTCCCTGTTCGCTGTAGTCATGCGTCAGCCGCAGCAGCCGGTCGATCGTGTGGTCCACATGAGCCAGCGTCGCGACCACGTGAAGCTGGTGGTCGGGCAACCAGGACCAGCCGGTGTCGGAAGGACTCATAGACACGACCCTAGCGACACAGACCCCGCCCCCGCAGTCGGCCGAGAACTCACAGCACAGGACCGGTGTGGGTGGCAATGCTGCTAGGGGTTCCTGGACGGCCGGCGACAGAACCCGCCGTCAGTGTGCCGAGCGTCATCAGCACGGGACCGAGAGACCCATCCGGCTCCGGACCATTCACGTGTGCCTCGAACTCGCGTCACCATGGGACCAGGGTCCGTCTTCAATAGATCTTGCCCGGAGCGGGAATGATGCGAGGGTGACCGCTGCTTCGTAGGCGGTGGCGGTCTTCTCGTGTCGGGTGGCGATGCCGCGGAAGCCTTTGAGTCGGTTGAAGCAGCGTTCGACGAGGTTGCGCTGGCGGTAGATCTGCCGGTCGAACAAGAGGTCGCGCGCAGATGCTGTCGCCATCTGCCTTATTCGACGCTTCGGCGGGCGTGGACGCGAGTCTCGTACGACTGCACCACGGCCCCGCACAGGAGACGAAGGCCGTGGAAGCGCTGCTTGGGGAACTCACCGCGGCGGATGGCATTCCGCTCGTCCATCCACTGCTCCACGTACCGCTCCCGCTCCCCAGCCGGCAGCACCAGGCCGATCATCCTCAGCTTCACGCCAACCCGGGATTCGGTGTTCTTGCGCAAGGCCGCCAGCTGTTCAGATAGTTCCTGGAAACTCGGAGGAGGGGTGCCCGTGAGCGTGGACAGCAGCGTGCGAAACTCCCGCCACAGAGCAGACAGCTTGAGAAACTCCTGCCACAGAGCAGCTACGTCCTGACGCTGCTCGTCGGGCGTGCGGCTCTTAGTGACCCGCTTGAAAGTCCTTCCGATACGCAGGACGAAAGCCGTCACCGTAGCCCCGGCTAGCGTGCCGACAGCAGCCGTGAATACAACGTCCATGGAGAAGACCTGTCGATCCTTCAGGAGTCGGTAGCCGGTTTCCCGGTCAGGCGGGCAGAAGTCTGGCCGCCCTTGTACGCGGCCGCGAGAGCTAGCCGAGCTGCCTCCGCGCCATCCTCGGTGAACCGGTAGTAGCGCCGACGCGGCCGAGGCGGGTCCGCCTCGGCGTGCTCGTCGGCTGCCTCCCAGAAGCTCTCCACGATGCCCGCGCGCTCCAGCCGCGCCAGGATCGGGTGGATCGTGCCGCTCGGCAGGCCCACCGCTTGTCCTACTTCGAGTCCGTACTGGGCTCGTGTCGGGCGCTGGAGCAGCTCTCGCATCACCAACTGCGTCTGCAGTGTCATCCGAAGTCCGCTCATGGCTGCAGTGTACCTGGATTCGATAATAGAGCTCTACCTAACTTGATACCTCTCAGCAGTATCACTCTTCCTCTACCTAGGTTGTTCTCTGGTGTACTCTCCGGGGAAGGCGTCGGAGAGGACGGATGCATGGACGGGCACGAGACGAAGAGTGGCGGCATGGGTGACAAGCGGGACTGGGACCTGCGGTTGGACCGCGCAGGACTGGTAGTGAGGGCTGGTCGGCATCTGCAGCTGTCCGTGTCCCTGGCGATGATCTGGTGGCTGCTGACCATGGCCGGGGTGGTGTCGAGCCCGTACTGGGGGCCGATCGTTCTCTAGGTCCGTCTTCAAACAGATCTTGCCCGGAGCAGGAATGATGCGAGGGTGACCGCTGCTTCGTAGGCGGTGGCGGTCTTCTCGTGTCGGGGGGCGATGCCGCGGAAGCCTTTGAGTCGGTTGAAGCAGCGTTCGACGAGGTTGCGCTGGCGGTAGATCTGCCGGTCGAAGGATGGTGGCCGCCCGCCGCGGCCCGCGGTATTGGCTCCTCCGTGGAGAGCACTGATACTTCGTCGAATGACGTCCGAGTCACCCCGCTACGGAATACGTGCCATCGCGTGGAGCACCATCCAGGCCGACCGGTACCCCCATCACCGCCCGGACACGGCGCATTGGGACGGGAGTGAGGCCGTGGAACTGAACCGGCTCCGCGGTCTGGTGGTGGTGCAGGCCGCGGAGACCGAGGCAGTACTCGGCATGATCCTCTCGCGTCTCGACCCGGCTGCCCGCACCGACCAGCCGGCGGGGCGGCTGGTGCACGCCGTACGGCAGAAGATCGACGGCTTCTGCGACACCGAGTGGCCACCGGCGCTTGACCTCATCGACGCGGCCGTCAAGCGGCGCAACAGAGTGGTGCACGACAGTCCGACGATCGGCAGGGTCTGGCGCGACTACGCCACCGGAGGTGGCGAATGGGTCCATGTCGTGACGATGCTGGGTGACGACGGCTGCGACACCGGAACTCTTGTGGACGACCTGGCCCTCCAGCAGGACGCGACCGCCGCCGCGGTGGAGGTTCTCAACTGCCTGACCGTCCCGGCCCTGTCTCCCTGACAAGCCAGGTGGCGAAGACACGACCGCATGGGATGGTGCACGCCCTCTCCGGTGTGGAGCGGAGCACCGTGGATGTGCGGCGGACGGATGCCGGGGGTGTCGCGGCGGACGGTGATCGCGTGGCAGAGCTGGCTCATGGCACCGTGGGCGACCAGCGCATGTCCAGCGCCTCAAGTGCGTCGAGTTGTTCACGGCTGAAGTGATAGGGCCTCAGTCGTTTGTCGGAGACCCACTCCCCCAGGCGGAAGGGCTTGCCGTAGTCCCAGACGACGTGACGGTAGGGGACGTTGAGGTGCCGATGGGCTCGCCAGAAATCGTGGGCCAGGCGCAGCCCGCGAGCGAAGGCGCGTTCGCGCTGGCTGCGTGGCCGGCGCAGCAGCAGGGCCAGGGGGTGGTGCAGGGGCAGCGCGCCGAGGAGGTTGTGCTGGTCGCCGCTGAGGCGGGGCAGGGCCCGCAGTTGCTCGTCGAGCCACGCCTCCAGTGATGTGTCGCCCTGGTCGGGTGTGAGGACGGGGAAGGCGAGTTCGCCGCGGCGGGCGGCTGCGAGGGCGCGCGCGTAGGCGCGTCGCCAGTGCCCGCTCTGGTCCCAACAGGCGTTCCACCAGGGGCTGATGTCGGTGAGGGCGCGCTGGTAGCAGTGGGGCAGTTGCCCTCGGCGGGCTTTGGTGCGGCAGGTGCTCATCCAGCGGCCGATGCCGATGCCGCCGAAGCGTTCCTCACGGACGGGCGCGAGGTGGCCGTGCTGGGCGTGGTAGGCGCGGGCGATGTTCAGGTGGTGCTCGATGCTGCTGCGGGGATGGTCCCAGCTCATGCCCAGGGCGTTGAGTGCTTTGGCTCGTTCGGGTTTGAGGCTGTGGATCATGTGGAGGGAGCGTTGGGTGCCCAGCCACCAGCCGAGGTAGAAGCGGTCGGGGCTGCAGTAGGTGCTGGGCACGTTGAGGTGGCGGTGCTGTTCGAGGTAGCGCTGGGCGCTTTCCAGGCCGAGTTCCCAGATGCTGTTGTGGGGGTCTTCGGTGTGGAGCTGGAGCAGGGGGATGAGTTCGTCGGCGCGTTCGGGACGGGCGGCGAGGTACTGGGGGTTGCTGGTGGAGTAGTACAGGTGGAAGACGCGGTGGAAGACGTGTTCGTCGTAGAGCGAGAGGGCGGACAGGACCTGGTAGAGGATGTGGAAGGGGGTGCCTTCGGCGGCCTCGGCGAGGTTTTGGCCGGGGGCCTTGTAGATGGGGACGATGATGTGGGCGACCTTGGCCTGGCCGGGCAGGGGGCGCAGGGCGCGGCCGACGGCCTGGGCGATCTGGTAGGTGCTGGTTTTGGGGCTGGTGAACAGCACGGCGTCGATAGCGGGGACATCGACGCCTTCGGCGAAGATCATGCAGTTGGTCAGGACGGCCCGCAGCGGCGTCTTGTCGCTGGAGGTCAGGGACGCTTCTTTGAAGGTGCTGACCTGGGTGAGCCGTTCGTAGCGGCTCTGGTTGCAGTTGACGGTGCTGACCTGGAGCGGGCCCCGCATCTGTTGGGGCATCAGGGCGGCCGTTTCCGGAAGGGTTTCGGCGAAGATCTCGGCGACCTTGATGCGGGAGCAGAAGACCAGGACGCGCCGTAGGTCGTGTTCGTGCATGGCGCGCCGCAGGGCGACTTGGGCGGCCGCCACGCGCAGGCCTTCGGAGTGGGCGGCGAGCATCGGCGTGCGGTTGAGGATGGTGCGCAGTTCGGCGTCATGCACGTCGACGGCGACGATGCGGTAGTCGGGGAGCAGCCCCTGGTCGATGGCATCGGCCAGGGGGAGATGGAAGACGACCGGGCCGTAGAGGTTGAGGTCGTCCATCGAGGCGACCTCGATGTCGGCGGGGAGGTCCTGGCCCGGGTGAGGCTGGAAGGTGCGGGGGGTCGCGGTGGTGAAGAGCCGGTGGTGGGCGAAGATCCGGTGGGCGTGCAGCAGTTGGGCCCAGGGCTTGTGCAGGTTGCCTGCGGTGCGGTGGGCCTCGTCGCAGACGAGTACGTCCCAGGGCGGCAGGTGGAACAGCCGGTGGGCGTCGGCGACTTTTCCCAGCGAGTGGTAGGTCGCGAAGACGCTGACCGGGCCGTCGGCCCGGGAGATCTCCGCGGCCAGTGCGGCGGCGTCGGTGACGGCTGTCAGGATGCCGCGCAGGGCCGGGTTCTTGGGCAGGTAGCGGTCGCCGGACAGGGCCAGGTAGCGGCCGGGGCGGCCTTCCTTGTGCCACTCCTCTGCGGTCTGCTCCAGCAGGTCCAGGGTGGGCACGAAGACTGCGGACGTGCCTGCGGGCGCCATGCGGTTGACGATGTGCAGGGCGATGAAGGTCTTGCCGCTGCCGGAGGGGGAGTCGATACGGCAGCGCGGTGCGCCGAGGGCGAATTCGGTGACGCAGTTGTCGACGGCCTGCTGCTGGTAGGGGCGAAGTGCGGTGCGGAGCCGGGGTGGTTGGGCTATGGCCGTGCTCCTTTCGGCTTCTTTCGGGGACAGTCAGAACCTGTTTCGAGGGTGGAGGGCGGCGTGCCTGTCCGTGATGCGCGGACGCCCGCGCTTCGCTCGAACGGATGAGGGGGGCTTGTGCTCATGCACGGGCGGGGCTGGGATGCGGAAGGTTCCCGGCGCGCCGCATCCGGCCTTGTGGGGGGTGTGCCGCCGGGCCCGGACGCGGGCGGCGTGGGCGGGTGGCCTGGCAGATGTGACGGCAGACAGGGGCTCCGGGCAGAACAGCATCCGGAGCGCGCTTGCGGGGGCGGGTCTGGGTCTTGGGGGCGGCCCGCACCACGAAGACACCGTCCGCCTGGTGGTCGTCAACGGATGTGGTGACGCGTGAGAGTCCCGGCGTGGGTGGGAGGCTGATCGGGCGGCTCTGGCCGTGCCTGTCCATGAGCAGCGACGCCTCCTCCTGGGGCCCGGCGCGTGCTGTGGCTTGCCGGCTGGTGCGGCGCGCTGAAGAGCAGGTGCTGATCGGTTCGAACAGCGTGGGAATCTAGTTCCTCTCAGTGCCTCACGCGGTTTTGCTGGTGAGGTGCAACGGTCGGAAGTGGAGACGGAGCACGGGTGTACGTCACGAGGGTCCAGCTCAGGAACATCAAGGGGTTCAGCGGCAAGCGTGCTGTGGACCTGTCTTTGTCCGGGCGCAGCGGCTGGACGGTGCTTGCGGGGCGCAACAGTTCGGGCAAGTCCACCGTTCTTCAGGCCATCGCGTTGGCCTTGGGAGGGCCGGCTGTCGCACGGGCGCTGGTGCCGGACTTCACCGGCTGGGTCGCCACCAGCGCCAGGAAGGGCGAGGCCGAAGTCCAGGTCACCAGCGATCCGGACTTCGACGGCTTCGTGGGGTCGGGCAACAAGCCTTTGGGTGAGATTTCCCTGGGGCTGCAGTGGGCACGCCAGTCGCCTGAGCCCGAGCACACCCACCGGCCGGTCATGGACGTGCTGAGTAAGGGCAGGAGCGGTACCCGCGGGCCGTGGACCGAGAACCCACTCGGCTGGTTCTATGCGGGTTACGGGCCCTTCCGGCGGCTGACCGGCGGTTCGAGCGAGGCGCAGCGGCTCATGGTGAACCAGGGGCCCAGTGGCCGGCTGGCCACGCTCTTCCATGAAGATGCGTCCCTGGCCGAGGGAGTGGCGTGGCTGATCGATCTGCGGCTGAGGTCGTACGAGGAAGATCAAAAGCGTGGTGCCGCCTGGCAGTTGCTCGATCAGGTTCTGGCCTTGCTGCGGGACGGGCTGCTGCCTGACCGATACCAGATCAAGAGCGTGACGGCGGATGGTCTGTGGGTGGTCGAGGACGGGCGCAAGGGGCCGGGATTCCCGTTGAAAGAGATGAGTGACGGCTACCGGACGGTGGCGGCACTGGTGCTCGACATCGCTCGTCAACTCCACGGGGCCTACGGGACGTTGAGGACCCGTCCGACCGAAGCCGGGGGTACTGCGATCGTCAACCCAGGTGTGGTGCTGATCGATGAGGTGGACGCACACCTGCATGTGACCTGGCAGCGCAAAATAGGCGACTGGCTGCAGGAGCACTTCCCCAACATCCAGTTCATCGTGACCAGTCACAGTCCCTACATCTGTCAGGCGGCCGACGAGGGCGGCCTCATCCGGCTTCCCGGGGTCGACGAGCAGCGGCCCCCGGAGGTGGTGGACGAGGATCTCTACCGGCGTGTCGTCTACGGCAGCGGCGACGACGCCGTGCTCTCGGAACTCTTCGGCCTGGAGACGCCCTACTCCAGCCGTGCCGAGCAGCAGCGCCGGCGTCTGGTGGCGCTGGAGCGCAAGGTGTATGCGGAGTCGGCGACCGCCGAGGAGATCGCCGAGTATCGGGAGCTGGGGAGTCTGCTGACGAGTTCTCTGGAGAGCAGGGTGGCTGAGGTGTCGGCCCGACTGGAGCAGAACCGGTGATCCCGCTCCAGCGGATACCCGTCTCCACCGATGCGCAGACTCTGCTGACACGGTGGACAAAGCACGTCCAGGACGCCGGTGCAACCACGAAGGCAGCTCGTGCGCAGTGGAAAACGGCCAAGGCTCCCAAGGCCAAGGTGCGCACGGCGTTGGAGGCGATGGCCCGCGGCGCTGTGCGGTGCATGTACTGCGACGACAACCGCGCCACGGACATTGATCACTTTGAACCGCTGGAGAGGGCTCCGCTGCGGGCGTTCGTATGGTTGAACCATCTGCTGGCTTGTTCGTACTGCAACAGCAACGTCAAACGGTCCCAATACCCGGTGGACGCGGACGGAGCGTGCCTTCTGGTCGACCCCACGGCAGAGGACCCTGCTGACCATCTGGAGCTGCTGCTGAAGAGCGGCAGATACACGGCCGTTTCGGGGTCGGCCAAGGGCGAGGAGACGATCAGGGTGTTCGCTCTCAACCGCCCCGATCTGGTCAAGGGGCGGATGGACGCCTTCTCCAGGGCCTGTTCGAACATGCGCGACTGGCACAGGCTGCGCCAAGAGGGCGATCCTGAGGCCGATCGGGTATCCCAGGCGCTACTGGACTCTCCGTTCATCAACGTCGTGCATGCCATGGCCCGGCTCAAGCCCGGTGTCGCCGCGGTCGTCGTCGGCCCGCGGACCGTTCCGGCTCTCGACGCGTGGCGGTCCGCGCACGGTTTCTGACCCGTCCCGGCATCGCGCCGGTCGCGGGCCCGAGATGATCGGTCGAGGAAACCGCGGACAGCTCGGGCCGGCCGTCGCGGGTGCGGGGGCTGGCGGCAAGGGGGATCTCGGCATGCGCCATGTTCTGAGCCGGACTGCCACGGAGGGAACGGTCCTGGCACGCCGCCATGTGCGGCCTTTCAGACGTGCCTATCTGATTCGCGACGACGACTACGCAGGCCTGCTGCGGGTGATCGAGCGTGCCTGCCAGGTGTGGGGCGGGGTCGGCGACCTCATTGTTCCGGTGGCTGCCGACGGCAGCGTCAGCGACTTGTACCGGACGTTGCTGCTGCGCAGCGAGCTCGACTACCTGACGGTCGTCGTTCCTGATGCTGAGTCACAGGCCTGGCAGCAGCGATGCGGCGAACTGGGCAAGACGATGCGGCTGCCGACGGGGTCGAACGAAGAGACACCGGTTCTCATGATTGCCGGGACCCGGAACGCTGAGAGTCTGCGTACGGTGACCGTGACCGACACACCGGCGGACGATCCCTGGGAGCTGGTCTACAGCGTCATGCTGGGGCGCTTGCCGCAGCGGCCGGACGAGGACCTGCTGGCGTACTCAAGAGCCCGCGATGATCTGCAGTTCAACGATGTCCTGGCCCTCGAGCGGCAGACACCCGAGAGCTTGGGGATGGAGGACCTGCTGGCGCGGTGCCGGCAGGTCACGCCTGTGGGACTGAGCCGGATGTCCCTGACACCCCGTCCGGTGCGGATGGGCACCAACGGCGTTGATGACTGGCTGCAGGAAGCAGGTGCGGCAGCCCGCGGTCTGGGCCGCAACGTCTACGTCCTCTGCGGGCACCGGAGCGTCGCGGACGCCGCCCTGTTGTGGAACCTGCGGGCCCTGCACGGCTGGTCCTCCGTCGTGCCGATCGGCCTGCCGGTGCCCCGTACCCGGGCTGGGGAACTGGACGTCGCAGAGGTGGAGGCGAGGATCGAAGCCGTCGCTCGTCAGCCGTTCTGGGTGATCGGCGTCGCGCCCATGATGGTGCTCACCTCGGCCACCCTGCCGCAGGAGGACCTTGAGGCTGTGGGGTGTGCTCTGCCCCGCCGTGCGGTGTACGCCCTCAGCCCTTGCGATGTGCTGGTGCCCACGCCTGCGCCCCTGGCCCGCAGTTCCAGCATGCCGCTGTCCTTCGCCGCCGGCCGTGCGCTGGCGCAGACGCTGACCGAGGACGACCGGGAGGCGCTGGCTCTGGTGAACACGGACCAGTCGGTCCGTGTCACGGTCGAGGTCGACCGGCAGCCGCTGCCTTCGCTGGTACCGCTACGCGGTGGGCGCTGGTCGATGTACCCGGAGTACGGCGGAGGCGGCGCGATCGTCAGTGCGTCAGCGACGGGCGTTGCCGAAGTGCGGTGGCCGCAGACGTGGACCCTGCTGGAAGCGGCCGCGCGTGAACACGGCCTGACGGTACGGGAGTCCGTCCCCGGACAGCACGCCGTCGCGCTGGCCGAACTCACCGGCGGTGCGCACGAGGTTCGCTGGCTGGCTCATCGCGGCCTGCTCTCACTGCTGTACTCCACTGCGGCAAGCACATCCATGAGCTGGTTCAAGGCGCGGGCGGATCGTCTGGCCAGGCAAGTAGCCGCAGCTCAGGAAGATCCCGACGCCGCGATGGCACAGTTCACCGAACTGCTCGCGGACATCAACGTCAGCCACGATGCCGAGACCTCGGGCGCATTCGATCTCAGCTCCCTCAGCAAAGCGCTGGGCGGGAAACGCTCGGTCGCGGAGGCCTGGCTGCGGTGGGCACTGCAGCGACGCCTCGTCCTGCGGGTCGTCCAGCTCATCTGTGATCACTGCGGCTTCAAACTCCTGCGCCCGGTGCAGCAGACCGGCAACGCCGGCTGCCCACGGTGCGGCCGCACCATGGTGGACCCGTTCGCCCTGACGTCGCTGACGTTCCGTTACCGCCTGGCCGAACCCCTGCGACGGTCCATCGACGACGATTCCGTCTACCACGCCTTGATCATGCGCTGGCTGATCGCGGCGCTGGCGAACCGGCCCGGCTACCTGGTGGGCGCGCACCCCGGAGTCGAGTTCTACCGCGGGAAGCAGCAGATCGGCGAGGCAGACATCGTCCTGCTCATGGCGGACGGCACCATCATTCCCGCCGAGGTGAAACGGCACGGCCGCCAGCTGACCGAGGACGAGGTGGGCAAGGTCCGCTCGATCGCCGACGCGCTGCAGTCCCCCACCGTGCTCCTTGGCGCGGGCGACAGCAGCGACGACTGCCCTCAGGCCCTCGCACACGACCGTGACGACGGAACCGCCCGCGTCATTACCAGCGACTACTGGCTCACCCCGATCCCCCAGCCCGCCATCGACGGCTCAGGCCTGCCCCGCTGGAGCAGGGACGACAACCGTCCCCCCGGCACCCTGGACGGCCACGAAGAAGCCTTCTGCAGATTCATCGAGGACGCCAGCGCCCGCGCCTTCGGCACACACGACCCCGTCCGTGACCTGTTCTGACGTGCGGTTCGCCGGAGGTTTCCGCTCCCTGCGCCGATGCGGGCCGCCCCACCAAGACGGTCGCCGGTCCTGTCCGGGCAGGACCACGTGCCGGACGGCGTGTTGACATGATGCGACCGCCCGGACGACACCGCCGGACGCATGCCAGGCCACGGGCGGCCGGGCCGCTCGACACGGCTCCTCCCCCACCAGCAGACAGCCCGCTTCGCGAGCCGGCAGCGGCGCCTGCGCCTGGTCGGCGAGGACGTCCCGGAAGAAGGGGACACGGCCCGGGTACAAGCGCGCGGCGTTCTCAGTCCGTTGCTGCACCCTGCCCCATGACCAGCACTCAAGTGCCGGCGGAATCGCGCGGCGCGGGCCGTGCGGAACATCAACCCGGTGCCCTGATCCCCTCGTTCGCCGCCCGCACTCCCGCCCCACCTCCCTTTCCTCCTTGTGTCCTGGGCGGGTGCGGGTGGCGTAGAGGGGATGCCAGCCCAACTGGAAGCTCCCGACCACGCAATTGACCAGCGGCAACAGCGCACCGCGGAATTCGACACGCGCAGGAGAAGACGCAGCCGATGACGCAGGAGAAGGTGCACTCCCGACCACGGGGCCAGCTGGGGTGGTCATGGCGGGCATCCACGGTCACGGTGGTCTGTCGGGGCGATGAGGTGGACGGGAAGCTGCAGTTGGGTGGCTGTGATCCTGTGGTGGCGACAGGCCCATGCCTGAACTGCCCAGCTGTCCCGGTGAGGAGCGAGGATGACGGCGATGAGGGTGTGGAAGGCCAGTTCCGGGTCGCGCAGGAGCCGGCGATAGGTGTCTGTGTCGCGCTGGCTGGGGGTCGTCGTGGCGCTGGTGGGATGGGTGTGCCATTCGCCGACCCAGATGCTGCCGTCGTCGGCGAACGCCTGGTCCGCGAGCGCTTGGGCATGTGCCAGATCGCGCAGGAAGGATGTCGGTGTCCGTACTGCGGTGGGACCGGGGGTGCCGGCGTGGCGGACGACGACGGTGTCGCGATCGTGACGGCCCAGGAGGATGCCCCCGGTTTCGGTGGCGTGGTCGTTGGCGGCCAGCTCCGTCGTGATGGTGCGGACCGCGCGTGTGGTCATGCGCACCCGGGTGACCGGCTGCTGGAGGGTCATGGCGTTTCGCACGTGGGGCAGCCCGGTTCCGGTGGCGGTGCGGACAGCCAGCGCAGTTCGCCGGTGCGGTTCAGGTCGAAGGGCGGGGAGCAGTCGGGCTGACGGCGCAGTGCCAGGAGCGCGTGTTCGCCGGGCAGCCGCTGGTCGGGGTGCCCGGCGCGTTCCAGGATGGTGGCGACGGCTGTTTTGGCGGCGAGGTGGGCGACCAGGTGCAGGTCGGGGCCGACTGCGGTCATCGGCCGGTGGCGTGTGCCGGTGCCGTAGCCGGCGTCCAGGGCGGGCTCCGGGTCCATGCCCCCGTTGTTGACCAGTGCCTGGCGGCGGCAGGTCAGGCAGCCGTGGCGGGGCCAGGGTCGGAGCCTGAGTACCTCGCCGATGGCGCCGTCCTGCAGGACGCATGCCAGGACGGCGGTGACGCCTGCATGGCGTGCGAGGTGGCCAATGGTTCTGCGGGCCGCGACGCCGTCGGCGGTGCACACCACGATGTCGACGGCGGGGAGCAGTGCCCGTACGCGGTCTGCTTGGGTGATCACGTCCCAGGGCAGCGGTTGAACCTGGGTGTCCGGGCGCAGCCGGGTGAGTTCTTCGGCCAGGGCGGTGACTTTGTGGCGGCCGATGTAGCGGCCGGCGCTGGTGTGGCGCACCAGGTTGTGCCAGGACAGGCGGTCGGGGTCCATCAGGGTCAGCTGTCCGATGCCGTAGCCGGCCAGGGCGTGGGCGGTGGCGCTGCCGATGCTGCCGGCCCCGACCAGGAGAGCACGGGTTTTCTGCAGGTGTGCTGCCGGCCAGTGCGGCTCCAGCTGGGCGATGCCGGTGACGGCGGGCTGGATGAGGATGTCGAGCGGGAGTGCGCCTTCGGGGGTGACTTGCCAGGCGGCCAGGTCGGGCAGTGCGGCGTCGGGGAAGGCCTCTGCCAGGCCGGGTGCGTAGGTGATGGCGAGGTAGGGCGTTCCGAAGGTCTGGTAGCCGCCGCTTACGGCGTCCCGGAACGCTGTTCTGGGAATGACCGTGTCCTGGCGTGCGCGGCACTGCGCCCACGCCAGGTGCAGTGCGGGTTCGACCCGGTACCACAGGCTGATGGGAGCGGGGTCGCAGTTGGCAAGGAGCCGTTCGGCGGGCTCGGGGTCGACGGAGACCTTGGGGTTGTTGCCGTCCGACAGGGCGCACACCACGGCCAGTTCGTCCGGGGCGCTGACCCGCAGGGTCAGGTGGCCCCATGTGCCGGCCTGGCGGATCGTGGCGGCGGCCAGGTGCGGGAAGAGGATCAGCACGGCGCCTCTGTCTTCGGGCCGTTGTCCGCTTTGCCGGCTGCTGGTGCGGTATCTGTTTGGCCGGCTGCGGGCGGCGGCTGGGAGAAGAGGTGATCGTGGCGGTTGTCGCTGACGATGCCGCGGCGGGACATCTCCTGGATGACGCCGTGTTTCATCAGCGCGTACTCCAGCCGCCATCCAGCCGCTTTGAGGAGCAGGTCGATGAGCGAGTCCCGTCCGGTCCACCAGGCGTGTTCCTGCAGCAGGCACAGGGTGCCGTCTCCGTTGACGTGCCAGCGGGTCTGGGTCCACTCCTGGGGCGGCGGCAGGGGGTCCAGGGGGAGCAGAGCGGGTTCCACCATGGGGTAGGCCTGGTTGTAGGCAACGGTCAGGCGCAGCCCCTCCTCCCCCACCCAGGCGCTGAGGTTCGGCGGTTGCGGGCGGTCGAACGGCCAGCGCGGCAGGACGCCGGTCCAGGTGCCGGCGCCGTCGCTGTTCCACACCAGGCCGCTGAACCGTGCGGTGATCTCGGACTGATCTCGTTCAAGGCGCCGGGGTTCGGCTTTCCACCATGTGATCGGTTCACGGTCGGACCTGTCCATGGCTGTCATCCCTGGGGTGCGTCCTTGATCGGCCGGGGTGCGACCAGGGCGGGTGTGCCTGTGATCTTCGAAGCGGGCTTGGCGGGTGCGGGGAAGCCGTCGCCGAAGATGTCCTGCCACAGTCGCAGCGCACCGTCGGTGTCCCCGGCAGCAGCGGCGGCGCAGGCTCGCTCGGCGAGGTCCGCGGCATCGGCGAACGCGTCGGAGAGTCCGTCGTAGTCCAGGTCGGGCTGCACTTCCCCGCACAGTCCCGCGGGATCCGAGACTCCTTCGTTGACCCTGACCGCGGCGGCGGTGAAGAACGTCTTCAGCCCTTCCGCGCGGCTGCCCTCTTTCGGCATGCACTCCAGCGCGAGGATCTCGACGACCAGGGACTTGATGCGGCCCTGGACCGGCGCGCTGTGGCGCCAGTCCTTGAGTACTCTCACCAGCGGGCGGAAGTGTTCCCACGCGCCCTGGTGCTCGGCGACCTTGCGGATGAGGTACTCCGGATCCGCCGGGACCCAGCAGCGGTTGAGCTTCTCCGGGATCAGCAGGGTGCCGTCGCTCTGGCGCAGTGCCGGCATGACGTCGACCGTGAACGCCTCTTCCTCGTCCTTGTCGTCCAGGAAGCATTTGACCGCGTGGTTGCGCGGCACAGCCCGGCGGACCTCCTGGGCGACGGTGCCGTAGGTCTGGCCCAGAAGCCGGTGGATCTGATCCCCGGCGTGGTCCAGTGCCTCGCCCGCGCTGTCGCCCGGTGCGCCCCAGTCCGGGTGCGCGGTCACGTCGTAGACCACGACGATGTCCACGTCGTGGATGGGCTTGAGCTGAGTGCTTCGGCTCAGGGAGCCCGATCCGAACGTCTCCAGGACGTCCTCCTCGCCGGACATAGCCTTCTTGAAGGTGTCCCGGCGTTCGCGCGCCAACTTGACCTGGTCGATGTCGGCGTTGACCTCTGCCTGGAGCTCATCGAACGCGTCGTTGATCCCCATCACGTGCCTCCTCAGGCTCGCCGTTCAGCCCGAGTGCGCGCCGCCGTCGGCCGTCGGGAGACGGTCAGCGGGTCGAGTTGGAGGCACCGACAGCTGTTCCTTCCGACAAGCCTAGGACCCGCCACTGACAACGCCCCGGCGTCATCCGCCGCCTGCGGGGCGGGGTGGTGCCGGAGCGGTCAGATGTGTGGTGGGTGCCTTGACGTCTGCTTCCTGAGGGTGAGGCGGGTGTGGTTCAGGCGTCCACGGTGAAGGCCGCCTCGTAGACGTCCTCCGTTGCCACGTGCTCGTACACCACAGTGGGGCGCAGCCGGTTCCAGCGGTGTCCGAGGAGGAGGGCGAGACCCATGGGGCAGGCCTGGAAAAGGTGGATCCGGGATGCACCGTGGCTGGCCGTACGGAGAGCGTCACGGATTCCGATGGCCAGGGCGTTGGCAGTGGCGGCGTCCGGGACCGAGTTGTCCTTCGCCCCCGCGGGCGGGCGCAGGACCAGGAGCCGCGATACCGGCAGCTGCCTGTTCTGCAGGAACTTTAGGACATCGGCGGTGGGGTCGGTGGCCACCGCGATAGCAACGGCCAGATCTTGGCCTGCGTCGATCGCGTGCGTCTCCCGGGCGGGAGCGAGCACAGTGTGGTAGGGCTCGGTGGAGGACCAGAGTTGGCCTCGCTGCAGTACGGCCAAGTCGGCTCCGGTGACCATGCGGAAGGCGGTACCGGTCAGGAAGGCGGGCGCAAGACGCAGGCTGCCGGTTACCGCCACAGCGGCTGTCCCCGGGGGAAGCCGGTGAGGCGCCGCCTCGATCTCCTCCTGAAGCTGTGCCCAGGTGGCGGGGGCCTTGGGTCGGCACTTGGAGTAAGCGGTGTCTCCCTCGAAGCGGTCGGCCCAGTCGATGGCGTAGTCGGCGTCGTCGGCCATCGGGTCGGGCTTGAGGGTGGCGATCGACACGACGGCGCGGTTGGGACCGGCCGTGAGCGCGAGCGTCTGGACGGCATCGGTGATCTGGGCCAGTGACAGCGTGCGCTGACCGTTGATCACCTGGCGGGCCACCCAGTCCGCGCCTGCTTGTACGGCAGCCGCGTCGGGGCGAAGGCCCGCAGCGAACATCAACAGTTGCAGGTGTTCGTGGAGGTGGGAGACGTCGCGGGCGATGTCGAAGCGCAGTACGCGCAGCAGGTCGAGAAGTTGTTCTTCGTCGGTCCCGGCGTTCGCCGCCCAGCGGCTGCGGGCCCGGCCTTTCGCGGACCGGGGTCCTTGCTGGCCGGCTTTGGGCATGAGGGTCTGGGTGCGTGGATCGCGCAGCGAGACGAGCGGGTCGGCGGGGTCGGGCGCCCGGTTGCTGATCAGTGCCAGGTCGACGGGCGCCCCGTCGGCGGTCAGACGCTGCCAGCTCTGGGTGATCTTCTTCAGGAGCGAGGTGCCGCCGGAGGTGCTGGGAGTGAACAGGTACGTCTCATTGACGGGGGTGGCGGCGTCGGCGGTGTACTTCACCTGGGCGTAGGTGTGCGGAGGGCTGGCCCGGTAGAGGACAACATCGTCCAGGTTGCCCGCCTGGTCGGCTTCGACACCGACGCCGACGACCGGGTTGGGTGTGTGGAGGGCAGCGTCCCGTAGTGCTGTGACGCAACCCTGCCAGGCCCACAGCCACTGGTATCTATCGCCGGCGATCCGCACACCGGTGGGGCCAGGGGCTGGAAGGTCAGGCATGAGATCCGCTCCGTGGTCTCGGGGTTGAGCTGCAACTGTTCGCGGGCTTCGATGCCCCATTGCGCAGGGTGACCGCTCTCGGAGCCGCACGACGGGCGGCGGCCAGCCATCACGGGGTGTCGCGCTTGGCCACGGCCGCTGGCAGAGCGTACTGCTGGGCCGGGTCGTGGGAGAGCAGGCCCGTGCCACGCTCACGGCTGCGGACGTTCTCATGGACCAGCTCCCCGAGAGCGAAGGGGCAGACACCAGCTGGTGTACCGCGAGCAGAAGCAGCACATCCACCTCAGTCACACCACGCCTCGCAGACACGGTCCGCGCCCACGAGCCAGCAGCGGGCGCTGGTAATGCCGGAGCCAGCCAGCACCCCGCTGCCCACCGACGCCGCTGTCACGCTCAAGCGTCATGAACCAAGTGCCGTCACCACCACTGACATGCGGGCAGGATTTTCGGTCCGACACCGATCCGCTCCCGCAGCCGAGCTCGTAACCACCACGATCCGCCAGACCAACCCTGACCAGCGCATACCTACCCACCCAGGCCACGCAGCCATAAAGAAATCCTGAGCCGATCACTAAATTCCGAAGTGATCACTAAACCTGCACCTCAGAGCCTGCCCGCATCCCAACTACCCCAGGAAAACCCAGGTCAGAACCATGCCGTACCACGGCAAGAGATCCCGAAACGATCACTAGATACACACGTCAGCGCATCCATTCACCTAGTGATCGTTAGCAGATTTGTCATAGGAGGATGTAGTGACCTCAGAATCATCTGGCGAGGAGAGGTCTGTCCGGCGATCTGCGAATAGTCGCCAGGCTGCAGAGGCTCTCAAAGCCGGGGAAATCTCTAGCCGAGACCGGGCGAATCTCTTACGAGAGGAACAGCGAGCTCGTCGAAACATCGCCGTAGTATTGGTCTACGGATACATAGGTATCACGCTGCTGAGCATTTTGGCCCCTGTGCTCATCGTGAAGCTGGTTGGTGGCGCGGAGATTGCGGCAGTCAAATCAACCACCGAAGGGATGGCGCCGATTACTTCGGGCCTCGTGGGCGTCCTCGGTTTCGTCCTTGGATATTATTTCAAATCGGAGGAGAAAGGGGGCAGCTGATTTCAGCTGCCGCATGGCGAAAACTCCTGGGCTACCCCGCGCCGCATCTCGGCCTGTCGCAAGGCTCACGGTCGGCTCCCAGGTTTCAATCACAAAAGTGGGCCTGGGGGGCACATGCCTGAAGATGACGTATCAGAGCCCGAGGGTTCCCTCCGGCCTTCGAGGGCTACTGCAGCCAACCTCGAATATGTGCGACGTGTGTACGAGCGAGCAATGGACTGGTACAAAGTGGCCGAGACGAAGGCCCAAATCATTCTCACCGTCAATGGTTTACTGGTGACCATTTTTTTCGGCATCACCGCCCAAAGTCTTACGGCGGATAATTTGCGCACTAAGATATCCGGCGCCGAAGCTTGGTTCTTCCTGTTCGTCTCCACTTGTGCTGTTTTAGGTTCAGTTACGTGCGCCGTGGCGTGTCTGTGGTCGCGGCATGGGGCAAACTCTCAAGCTACTTTTGTTCAACTCGGAGTAGATCCAGAAGATCCGCATACCTATAAACCCGAGGTTCTTTGGTACTTCGGAGACATAGCTAATCTCCCAATATCGCCAGCAATGGATCTCATCAGCCAGGCCGACATCGAATTTGAGATAAAGGCCCTCTCGTACAATGTCGTCCATCTGTCGCGGGTCGTTCTGCGTAAGCATCGATATCTGAATGCAGGATGGGTGCTTACCGCCGTGGCCATCAGCTCGCTCATCTTGGGCGGGATGAGCGTTTTCATACGGGCTCAGACTTGAGTGGACCAAGACCCTGCTATGTATGTCGGGCCAGCATCGGGAGTAAGTGGAGGGCGCCATTTACCCAAGCCTTGCTTGATCATTGATGACACTCACACGGACAGACCTCGCTCCCTGGGCAGAGTCCAGACGAAAATACGTGGTCGACGAGCCCGCGAGCTTGGAGCGCGGACAGCAGGCGAAGGAAACCTCTAACCGAATCCCTATCCTTGACTGTCCCGTCGAACGCAGTTGTCGCCAGTCGCTCACGAGCCTTTGGAAATGCACAGGCAAACTCGGCAACATGCCACGCCAATCGCCTGTCCAGGTATTCGATAACTGGGTCACGGCCATGATCAAAGCGGCCCGCAACAAGAGAGGTCCGCCCAGCCTCAACTCGTTCGAAGCACCAAAGCATCGTGTAATAGGCAGCGAAGTACAGCCGCACCTGATTTTCATCGCTCAAATCAGGGGTGATCCCGTGTTGATGCCCATAATGGAGTTGTGCCACGCGGTGGCGAACGGCCACCGTCTCACCAGAATTGACTTCTTGGAGCAGACTCCGAGCGGTTTCAAACCTAGATCGTCGGTACTCTGTTTGATGAGTCCGTACAGCGATTGCGATCGCCGCCAAGGCCAATGTGGCAGACGCGACACTGGATATCGCCGACCAATCATCCACGTTCATTGGTCCCCCAACCAACGTCACCTCCCTCGTCTGCAGCTGCGTCGGCAGGAGGCGCTTGAACAAGTACCAACCATATTCGGGTTACGAACACGAAAGCTAGTACCCGGCGGACCGCCAAAGACGGGGACCACGCACCCTCGCGAGAAACGTGGCTCTCTGCATGCCGTTCAAGGGGTCACTTCAACTTGTGAAGCTTCCCCTTGATCGTGGACACCTGGAGACTGGGATCTGATGTTCCAGAGGAAGTAGCACCAGGTGGGAAGCAAGTACACGAAGCGGTACACAGAGGAGTTCAAGCGGGACGCCATCGCGCTCGTCGACTCCTCGGGCAAGACGGTCACCGCCGTCGCCCGGGAGCTCGGCATCAGTTCCGAGTCCCTGCGCGGCTGGTACCGCCAGGCCAGGGCAGACCAGGGCGAGGGCCGCCCTGGCGAGCTCACCACGCAGGAGCGCGAGGAGCTCAGGCGGCTGCGCAGGCAGAACGCCGAGCAGGCAAAGACGATCGAGGTCCTGCGAAAAGCCGCGGTCTTCTTCGCGAAAGAGAGCGATCGGTGAACGATACGTACGCGTTCATCGAGGCGGAGAAGACCACCCACGGCGTCGCTTTCCTCTGCAGGCTGCTGAAGGTGGCCCGCTCCTCTTTCTACGCCTGGCTCGCCGCGCAGAAGACCCGCGCCGCCCGCCAGGCCGCCGACGCGGCCTTGACCCACGAGATCACCGTCATCCACCTCGCCTCCCGTGGAACCTACGGCGTCCCGCGAGTCCATGCCGAACTGCGGCGTCTGGGACGGTCTGTGAACCACAAGCGCGTCGCCCGCCTGATGCGTGAGCACGGCATCCAGGGCGCCCACCGTCGCCGGCGCCGGTCCCTGACGCGGCCGGACAAGAAGGCCAGGCCGGCCCCGGACCTGATCGGCCGCGACTTCCACGCCGACATCCCCGGCACGAAGCTGGTTGGAGACATCACTTTCCTCCCGACGGCCGAGGGCTGGCTCTACCTCGCCTGCTGGCTGGACCTGGCCACCCGCGAGGTCGTCGGCTACGCCATGGCCGACCATCACCGGGCCGAACTCGTCGTGGATGCCCTCAACATGGCCCACGGCCGAGCCGGTCTGAAACCCGGCTGCGTCATACACAGTGATCGCGGAAGCGAGTACACGTCGGCCCAATTCCGCTACCACATAAGCGAGTTGGGGCTGCGGCAGAGCTGCGGACGCACCGGATCATGCTTCGACAACGCCGCTGCGGAGAGTTTCTGGGCCCTACTCAAAGAGGAAATCGGCACCAGAATCTGGCCCGGCCGGGCCACCGCCCGCGCCGAGGTCTTCAACTTCATCGAGACTTTCTACAACCGCCGCCGCCTGCGCAAGCACAAGGCCTTCGGCTACCTCACCCCAGCCGAGACCAGGCAAAGGCATCAACACACCCTCGCGGCATAACCATCGAGTGTCCGAGATCACGGGCAAACTTCAAGCGGGTGCCTTCCCCGTCAGTTGCAGAGGCGTTCAACAGTGTGCTCAAGGTCGAGTACGTCCACCGGCACACCTTCACCACCCGCACCGAGGCCCGGATCAGGATCGCCACCTGGATCACCGACTTCTACAACACTAGGCGGCTACACAGCGTATGCGGGTTCAAAAGCCCGATCGACTACGAACGCGAGTACCGAGCCACCCTCGCCGAGGGACTGGCCGCATAGATCGTCTCCACACTGCGAGGGGATTGACACGCATGACTTTCCCAGCCGCCATAATGACGGCATGCCCTCCAGCCGACAGCACCCCGCACCCACGTCGAGAAACCTCTCGAGTGCGGAAGCCGAAGATCTCGCGTTGTATCGGGAGAAGTTCCGGCGGCGTCTGCCGGAGTCGCTCGACGAGTTGCGCGGCCCGACACACGGGGTCGTGGAGCTGCCACTGCACGTGGCCTGGTCCGGGATGACCTCGTACGACATGGGCAATCCTCGCCAGCGCATGGGCCTGTACCGAACCGTCCTGCACGAGGGCCTGCGCGACGACCTTCCCCGCTTCCTCGACCAGAACCTGCTCCTCCAGATGTGGCCGGTACTGCGGACCCTTGTCGGTCGCACCGTGCGCACCGTATGGGAAGACGCCTTCCCCCAGCTCGCCTCCCGCACCCGGGCAGCCGCGTGACGGACATGCCGGAGCTGCACGCACGGCTCCTGGCGGATGTGATCGCCCTCGGCGCCCCGTATCCACTGGTCCTCACCGGCGGATACGCCGTGCGGGCGCATCGCCTCGTGAACCGCCCCAGCCAGGACCTCGACGTCGCCACCGAGAACCCGGCACCGATGGCCGACATCGCGGCGACGCTCCGTAGCGGCCTGGAAGCTCGGGGCTGGCAGGTACAGGCACTGGAGACCGCCCCGCTGTCCGCCCGTTTCACCGTGTCCGACCCGGCCACTGGACAGGACTGCGAAGTCGACATCCTCAAGGAGATCTTCTGGCGGCCGGTCACCCAGAGCCCGTACGGGCCCGTGCTCGCGGAGGAGGACGTGATCGGGACCAAGGTCCGCGCCCTGGCCGACCGCGGAGCGCCCCGCGATCTGATCGACGTGTTCGCAGCCTCCCGCCGCTGGACCAGTGCCGAGCTTGAGGAGTTCGGCCGCCGCCACGCCCGTGGACGCTTCGAGCGCGAGGATCTGCAGTCGAACCTCACAGGCGCCGAGTGGACCGACGACGAAGCCTTCGCCGCCTACGGCCTCGACGAAGCCACCATTACGGCTCTTCGCACCTGGGCCGTGGAGTGGGCCGACGCCCTTGCCGCCCGCCTCCTCGAAGCGTCCGATGATCCGGACATCGACTGAACACGGTCGGGCGGGACCGGGTCTCCAAGCTGCTCACGATGCCGACCAGGATTGGAGCCAAGAAATCAGTAGTTGACGTGCTCCCTGGCCTAAAGTCCAGGGATTCCGGCCTGGGTCGTCTGACCCT